>NZ_JBEORR010000030.1:0-104081 GCF_040302345.1 Streptomyces sp. NPDC126510
GGCATTACGGTGGAACACGAAGGCCTCCGTGCGGTGAAGATTCGACACCTCCACCACACACGGGGGCCTTCGCCATGATCAAGCCCGGCCAGTGTTAACAACGCTCGTGATCAATACAGCTAGGTCGTGTCCGTGAAGGGCCCTGGGCGGGCGGTCTTCGAGGTCGCGGCCTGGCTCCTCGGCGCTCGTCAGCGAGCGTTTCCGCGGGTCTCCACCAGCACCTCCAGTCCGTCCAGGATCCGCTGCAACCCGAACTCGAAGTGGTCGAAGTCCGGCCCGAAGGTGTCCTCGGAGAGCGATGCCATCACCGGGTAGCGGCCCGAGGCCATGGCCTTCTCCAGGACCGGCACCTGCGCCTGCCAGAACTCGGCGTCCGTCAGGCCCGTCCGGCGCTCCGCCTCCAGTTGGTACAGCTGTGTGCGCGCGGCCCCGACGACATACCCGTCGATCATGATGATCGCGGAGACCAGCTCGGGGTCGCTCAGCCCCATCGGGCGGATCAGGGTCAGTACCTTCTCCATGCCGTCGAGGGCGCTCGGGCCGAGGATCGGGCGGGACTGGTTGACCTGGAGCAGCCAGGGGTGGCCGCGGTAGAGCGCGAGGGTGGCGCGGGCCAGTGCCTCCAGGGCCGCCCGCCAGCCGCCGTCGCCGAGGTCGGCCGGGTTCTCGGAGGGGCGCTGCACCCGGTCCAGCATGAGGTCGAGCAGCTCGCCCTTGCCGGGCACGTACCGGTAGAGCGACATGGTTCCGGTGCCGAGTTCGGCCGCGACGCGGCGCATGGAGAGGCCCTCCAGCCCCTCGGTGTCCGCCACCTGGATCGCCGCTTCCACGATCCGGTCCAGCGTCAGGGTCGGTTTGGGGCCGCGGGTCGGGCGGCGGCCGGTGTCCCACAGCAGTTCGAGCGTGCGGGCGATGTCGCCGCTGCCGCTGGTCTCCGTACCGCCCGTGCCACTCGAACCGCTCGTCATGGAGTCCAGCTTAGGTCCCCGCGAAAAAACTGGGTACGGCGTACGCGTAATCGGGTACGGTGTACTCAGTTCGGTGCCGACGGGGCACGGGCGTGCGGGAGGGGGCGGCATGGACGGATACGCGGTGCGGGCCGAGGCGCTGGAGAAGAGGTACGGCGAGAAACGCGCCCTGGACGGCTTCGACCTGGAGGTGCGCGAGGGCGCGGTGCACGGCCTGCTCGGGCCGAACGGGGCGGGCAAGACCACCGCCGTCCGCATTCTGTCCACGCTGATCCGCCTGGACGGGGGCAGCGCGACGGTCGCCGGTCTGGACGTCGTCCGACAGGCGCGCGAGGTCCGGGCCCGGATCGGCCTCACCGGCCAGTACGCGGCGGTCGACGAGGTGCTCACCGGCCGGCAGAACCTGGAGATGTTCGGCCGCCTCTTCCACCTCGGCGGCAGGCGGGCCCGGCTCCGGGCGACCGAACTGCTGGAGCAGTTCGACCTGACCGACGCCGCCGACAAGGGCGTCGGCAAGTACAGCGGTGGCATGCGCCGCCGCCTCGACCTCGCCGCGTCGATGATCCTCGCTCCGGCCGTCCTCTTCCTCGACGAGCCGACGACCGGTCTCGACCCGCGCAGCCGGGGCGAAGTCTGGGACTCCGTACGTGGGTTGGTGGCGGGTGGCACGACCGTGCTGCTCACCACGCAGTACCTGGAGGAGGCCGACAAGCTCGCTTCCCGGATCACCGTCATCGACCAGGGGCGGGCCATCGCCGACGACACCCCGGACGGACTGAAGAACCTGGTCGGCGGCGACCGGATCGAGGTCGTGGTCGCCGAGCGGGCCGAGATTCCGCGCGTGGTGAAGGTCGTCGCCCGGGTCACGGACGGCGAACCCGAGGCCGACGAGGCCGAGTTGCGGGTGCACGCCCCGGTCACCGACCGGGTCGCCGCGCTCACCGAGGTCGCCCGCACCCTCCAGGACGAGGGTGTCCGCGTCGAGGACATCGGGCTGCGCAGGCCGAGCCTCGACGACGTGTTCCTGCGTCTGACCGGGCACCGCACCGAGAAGGAGGCCGCGGCGTGAGTGCCACCGACCTGAGCACGCCGGGCACCCGGAGCGGTGCGTACTGGCTCCTCGCCGACTGCTGGAACATCGTCCGCCGCGGTCTGACCCACTACCAGCGTCAGCCGGTCAACATCGCCTGGCAGCTGGGCTTCCCGATCCTGTCCGTGCTGATGTACGGCTATGTCTTCGGCAGCGCGATGAAGGTGCCGGGCGGCGGGGACTACAAGGACTTCCTGATGCCGGGCATGTTCGTGATGACCATGGCGTTCGGCTTCATCAACACCGCGACCGTCGTGGTCTACGACTCCACCAAGGGCGTCATCGACCGCTTCCGCTCGATGCCGATGGCCTCCTCGGCCGTGGTGGCCGGGCGCGGGGTCACCGATCTGATCATGGCCTGCGCCGAGTTGGCCATCATGATGCTGACGGCCCTCGCCATGGGCTGGCGCCCGGACGGCGGCTTCGCCTTCCTCGCCGCCTTCGGTCTGCTGCTCTGGCTGCGGTTCGCGCTGATCTGGATCGGTGTGTGGCTCGGCCTGCTGGTGCCCAACCCGGAGGCCGCGGGCGGCCTGTTCGCGGTCGCCTTCCCGTTGACGATGATCTCCAGCATCTTCGTCGCGCCGCAGCTCATGCCCGACTGGCTGGGGTGGCTGGCGGTCTGGAACCCCATCTCGTCCTCGGCGGCGGCGACCCGTGAGCTGTTCGGCACGCCGGTCACCGGTGACTCCTGGGTGGAACAGCACGCCCTGCTGATGGCCGGGGTGTGGCCGGTGATCCTGACGGCGATCTTCCTGCCGCTGGCCGTGCGGCGCTTCAGGAAGCTGAGCCGATAGCCGGCGGAGTGGGTCGCGCATCTCCCAGAGTCTTGACGTGCTCATGTTGCATCAGTTCTCTGGGAGGTGCGCGGCACGATGGGAGCGCTCCCAATCTGTTCCGGGTGCCGCGCTCTCCCCTCCCCGAGGAACCCGAGAGGAAGCAGCCACATGTTCCGCACTCTGCGCAGAGCGCTGTGTGTTGCCGCGGCGCTCCTGTTACCGCTGGCGGGCGTGCAGTCGGCACGAGCCGATGTCGCCGCCGAGGCCGCCGGTGCCGGTTACTGGCACACCAGCGGCCGGCAGATCCTGGACGCGGCCGGGCAGCCGGTCCGGATCGCCGGCATCAACTGGTTCGGCTTCGAGACCTCCAACCGCGTCGCCCACGGCCTGTGGACGCGCGACTACAAGAGCATGATCGACCAGATCAGGTCGCTGGGCTACAACACCCTCCGCATGCCCTACAGCGACGACATCCTCAAGCCCGGCGCCATGCCCGAGGGCATCAACCTCGACGGCAAGAACACGGACCTGCGCGGGCTGACCTCGCTCCAGGTCCTGGACAAGATCGTGGCCTACGCGGGCCAGTCCGGCCTCAAGGTCGTCCTGGACCGCCACCGTCCGGACGCGGCGGGCCAGTCGGCCCTCTGGTACACGGCGTCGGTCCCCGAATCGACCTGGATCACCAATCTCAAGGCCCTGGCGGCCCGTTACAAGGGCAACTCCACGGTGATCGGCATCGACCTCCACAACGAGCCCCACGACCCGGCCTGCTGGGGCTGCGGAGACACCTCCCGGGACTGGCGCCTGGCCGCCCAGCGCGCGGGCAACGCGGTGCTGTCGGTCAACCCCGAGCTGCTGATCATGGTCGAGGGCGTGCAGTCGTTCAACGGCACCAACATCTGGTGGGGCGGCAACCTCGCGGGCGTGGCCCAGTACCCGGTCCAGCTGGACGTCCCGAACCGGCTGGTGTACTCGGCGCACGACTACGCGACGTCGGTGGCGGAGCAGTCCTGGTTCACGGACCCGTCCTTCCCCGCCAACATGCCGGGGATCTGGGACAAGCACTGGGGTTACATCTTCAAGCAGAACATCGCCCCGGTGTGGCTCGGCGAGTTCGGTACGACGCTGAAGCCCTCGGTGGACCAGAAGTGGCTGGCCGAGCTGGTGAAGTACCTGCGCTCGACGTCGGCGCACGGCGCCGACAGCTTCCACTGGACGTTCTGGTCCTGGAACCCCAACTCCGGTGACACGGGCGGCATCCTGAAGGACGACTGGCAGACGGTCGACACGGTGAAGGACGCCTATCTGGCGCCCATCAAGGCCCCGGCCTTCGGCACCGGAACCCCCGGTCCCGGCCCGGGCGACCCCGGCAACGGTACGCCCGCGTGCACCGCCGCCTACACCGTCGGCAGTGACTGGGGCGGCGGCTTCAACGCCGAGGTGAAGGTGACCAATACCGGCACGGCTCCGCTGAAGTCGTGGAAGGTGACGTGGACGTGGAGCGGGTCGCAGAAGGTCACGAACATGTGGAACGCGACCCACACCCAGACCGGTGCCACCGTCACCGCGGTGAACGCGGCGCACAACGGCAGCGTGGCACCGGGCGGTTCGGCGGGCTTCGGCTTCGGTGGGGCGCCCGGGGGCGGGGGTGTGCCGGCGGTGACGTGCACGGCGACGTGAGCACGGGGTGAGCTGGGGCGCCCGGTGCTCCTCGGGCGCCCCCTGTTCTGCCTGACCGGACTGCCCCTCGGACTGCCCCTCGGACTGTCCCTCGGCTTGGCCCTCCGGGCTGACGGCCTGTCCGGAATTGCCAGAACACCCCCTTCCTGAGGGGTTTCTGAGAACCGACTGTGACTCGATTTGGTCAAGTCTCGGTCGAACCCGTACATGCGCGGTGCGCTCTTCCGGAACGATGCGGCACGGTCCGTGTCAACTCGCGGGCCTGACCCCCCTCACCGTTGCGAGAGACTCCATGAGAAGAAGCGCAGCCGTACTGTGTGGCGCGACCGTCGTACTGGCCGGGACACTCACCGCCGTCCCCGCCGACGCCAGCGCGTCGCAGTCCGCGAACACCGCCCGGGCCACCGCCGCGAAGGTCACCTGGAAGAAGTGCGGGACGGACGACACTCCGACGCTCCAGTGCGCGTCGGTGAAGGTGCCGCTCGACTACGCGAAGCCGCGAGGCAAGCAGATCACCCTGGCTCTCTCCCGCGTGCCGCACACCGCGTCGAAGTCCCAGGGCCCGCTGCTCGTCAACCCCGGCGGCCCCGGCGGCAGCGGCCTGTCGCTGGCCGAATTCGTCGCGTCCTCCCTGCCCAAGACGGTCGCCGCCCAGTACGACGTGATCGGCTTCGACCCGCGCGGAGTGGGCAAGAGCCAGCCCGCCCTGGACTGCGAGCCGGGCTACTTCGACCCGGTCCGGCCCGACTCCGTGCCCAGCACCCCGGCGCTCGAGAAGGCCAACCTCGCCCGCGCCAAGTCCTTCGCGCAGGCCTGCGGCCGGAAGTACAAGGACGTCCTGCCGTACATCGACACGGTCAGTGCCGTGAAGGACATGGACTCGATCCGCAAGGCCCTCGGCGCGTCGAAGATCAACTACTTCGGCTACTCGTACGGCACCTACCTCGGCGCGGTCTACGCCAAGCTGTTCCCCGAGCGAGTGCGGCGCCTGGTGCTGGACTCGATCGTCGACCCGACCGGCGTCTGGTACGACGACAACATCCAGCAGGACTACGCCTTCGACAAGCGCCACAAGGCCTTCATGGCGTGGATAGCCAAGTACAACGGCACCTACAAGCTCGGCACCGACCCGAAGAAGATCGAGGCCAAGTGGTACGCCATGCGGGCGGCCCTGGCCAAGAAGCCCGCGGGCGGCAAGGTGGGCGCCTCCGAGCTGGAGGACATCTTCATACCCGGCGGGTACAACAACGGCTACTGGCCCACGCTCGCCCAGACGTTCGCGGCCTACGTCAACAACCACGACACCGCCGCGCTGGTCAAGGCCTACGACAACATCGCGGCGATCGACGCCTCCGGTGACAACGGCTACAGCGTCTACACCTCGGTGCAGTGCCGTGACGCGTCCTGGCCGCGCGACTGGAAGCAGTGGCGCAAGGACAACTGGGCGGTGTACGAGAAGGCTCCGTTCATGGCCTGGAACAACGCCTGGTACAACGCGCCGTGCGCGTTCTGGCCGACGAAGTCGCTGAAGCCGGTGAACGTCTCCAACACCAAGCTCCCGCCGGTCCTGCTGTTCCAGGCGACGGACGACGCGGCCACGCCCTACCAGGGCGGTGTCACCATGCACCGGCTGCTGAAGAAGTCCAGCCTGGTCGTGGAGCAGGGTGGCGGCAACCACGGCATCACGCTCAGCGGCAACGCCTGCCTCGACAAGTACCTCGCGGCGTACCTCACCAACGGCAAGGTCCCGCACGGCAGCGGTGTGGCCGACGCCGTCTGCCAGAAGACCCCCGACCCGAAGCCGCAGCCGGCGGCGCAGAAGGCGCCGAGCACGCTGCGGCCTGCCGTCGCGACGGTCGGTGACAGCCTGCGCGGGATCCTGGGGTCCGGACGCTGAGCGCCTCGGTGACCCGGCCCTGACAGGACGCGCGGAGGGCGCCCGGCGCAACTCGCCGGGTGCCCTTCGCCGTTCACCGGGGACACGACCTAGGGTGTCCGGTCATGGGGGAGAGCGTGGGCAACGAGATGGTGGCCGTCCCGGCGGGGCGTGTCACGCTGTCCGACCGGCGGACGCAGCGCAGTTGGGCGGTGGAGGTCGGGTCGTTCCGGATGTCGGCGTTCCCGGTCACCCAGGCCTGGTACGCCGAGGTCACCGGCCGGCGCCCGAGCACCGCCCGGGGTGACCGGCTGCCCGTCGAGGGCGTCTCCTGGTGGGACGCGATCCGGTTCTGCAACGCCCTGTCCGTTCGCGAGGGCCTGACCCCCGCGTACGAGGTGCGGCCTGGGGACGGGGAGGCCGGCTGGGACACCATCGCGGATGGCTACCGGCTGCCGACCGAGGCCGAGTGGGAACACGCCTGCCGCGCCGGCAGCACCGGCCCCCGCTACGGCCCGCTCGACGAGATCGCCTGGTACCGGGACAACTCGGCGGAGACCGTCCATCCCGTGGGCGGCAGACAGCCCAACGCCTGGGGTCTGTACGACATGCTCGGCAACACCTGGGACTGGTGCTGGGACCTCTACGACGCCGAGGTCTACGGCACCTACCGGGTGCTGCGGGGCGGCGGCTGGTCCGACGAGCACTGGAGCTGCCGTGCCTCCGTACGCCGCCGGAGCCATCCGACGTTCCGGATCGACGACGTGGGGTTCCGGGTGGCGCGCTCGGCGCCGGCCGCCACGGGTATGTGATCCGCCGGGTGAGAGCTGAGATCCCCTTCTTCTGGGTCCCGCGGGCGGGCGCGCGGCCGTCCCGGGCACGAGCGAGGGCGCCCCGCACGAGCGGGACGCCCTCGTGACTCGCGTACGCGAGAAGGTCAGAGCTTCTCGATCACGTAGTCGACGCACTTCGTGAGCGCCTCGACGTCCGCCGGGTCGATCGCCGGGAACATCGCCACGCGCAGCTGGTTGCGGCCGAGCTTGCGGTAGGGCTCGGTGTCGACGATGCCGTTGGCGCGCAGCACCTTGGCGACGGCTGCCGCGTCCACCTCGTCCGTGAAGTCGATCGTGCCGATGACCTGCGAGCGCTTGGCCGGGTCGGTGACGAACGGGTTGGCGTACTTGATGTCCTCGGCCCAGCCGTAGAGGGTGCGGGCGGAGGTGGCGGTGCGGCGGACCGACCAGTCCAGGCCGCCCTGGCCGTTGATCCACTCCAGCTGCTGGTTCAGCAGGAAGAGGGTGGCCAGCGCCGGGGTGTTGTACGTCTGGTTCTTGCGGGAGTTGTCGATCGCCGTCGGCAGCGAGAAGAACTCCGGGATGTGGCGGCCGGAGGCGTGGACGCGCTCGGCGCGCTCGATCGCGGCCGGGGAGAACACGCCGATCCACAGGCCGCCGTCGGAGGCGAAGGACTTCTGCGGGGCGAAGTAGTAGACGTCCGTCTCGGAGACGTCGACCGGCAGGCCGCCCGCGCCGGAGGTGGCGTCCACCAGGACCAGCGCGCCCTCGTCGGCACCGGCCACACGCTTGATCGGCATGGCGACACCGGTCGAGGTCTCGTTGTGGGTGAACGCGTAGACGTCCACGCCCGCCTCGGCGACCGCCTCGGGGTGGGTGCCCGGGTCGGCGGAGATGACGTCCGGCTCGGCCAGCCAGGGCGCGAGCTTGGCGGCCTTGGCGAACTTGGACGAGAACTCGCCGAAGGTGAGGTGCTGCGACCTGTTCTCGATCAGGCCGTGCGTCGCGATGTCCCAGAACGCGGTGGAGCCGCCGTTGCCGAGGACCACCTCGTAGCCGTCGGGGAGCTGGAACAGCTCGCTGATGCCCTCGCGCACCTGGCCGACCAGGTTCTTGACGGGGGCCTGACGGTGGGAGGTGCCGAGCAGGGACGTGCCGGTGGCGGCCAGGGCGTCCAGCGCCTCCACCCGCACCTTGGAGGGGCCAGCGCCGAATCGACCGTCGGCGGGCTTGATGTCAGCAGGAATCTGGATCTCAGCCACGAAGGGGAGCGTAGCCGTTTCCAGAAACGTGGGCGAAACGTCGTCCGTCGGGTGAGACGGGGAATGGACAGGTCAGTGCGACGGCGGGCCGGGCCAGACGGCCGAGGCGTCGTCGCGGTGCGGGTCCGGCAGCCGGAGGGGGCGGACGGCGACGGGGCGGACTCCGCCCTCGGTGGTGGCCGTCCAGGGGGCGGGGCGGCCGGAGTAGCACAGGGTGGTGAGGACGAAGACGCCGTCGGCGTAGACCTCGACGTACTCACCGACGGTGAGGATGCGCAGTGAGGCGGCGGGTTCCGGGAGGAGTGTCTCACCGAGCACCTCGCCGTCCGGGCCGGTGACCCACAGGTTCTTGCCGTCGCAGCCGACCGTGAGCGCGGGCCGGTCCCCGTCGGGGACATGCGTGCGCAGGGTGATCTCGGTGCGGCCGGAGAGGCCGACGTTCCCGACCGCGTGCAGCGGGGCCTCGTAGGTCTCCTCGCCGAGCCAGGGGTCCAGGCCCGGCCACCATTCCAGGCGGGGCGCCGAATCCTCGGGCAGGGCGAGCGTTTTGGGCTGGGCGAGCATGCCGCGGCAGCGCTCGCCGGTGTCGCTGAGGCCGACGCGGCGCGGGGTGGTGTGCAGCACGACGCGGGAGCCGTCGGGGGCGGCGACGACGCGCGGGGCGTACGCGCCGGTCGGGCCGAGCGGGCCGCGACGGGTCCACGGGCCGCGCAGGCGCGGGGCGGTCCACGCCTCGAAGCCCCGGGTGGCGCCGATCGAGCCGAGCAGCAGCCAGCTGCCGTCGTCGAGGCGTTCGAGGACCGGGCACTCGAACTCGTCGACGTCGCCGGGGGAGAGCAGCGGCGGGTGGACGGTCCAGTGCTCCAGGTCGTCGGAGGTCGCCCAGGCGACGCACCCGCTGACCTCGACGGGGAGGGAGGCGTCGGCGGCGCAGACCAGCATCACCCAGCCGTCGGACTCGTCGTCGCGTACGACGAAGGGGTCGCGCCAGCCCATGCGGTCGGCGGTGCGGTACCACCGCCCGTCCGCCTCGACGACCGGCCCGGTGCCGTGGCGGCGCCAGCCGGTGCCGTCGGTGCGCCCGGAGCGGGCCAGGCCGATCGACTGGAGGGGCCAGCCTTCCGGGGTGAGCCCGGAGACGGCGGTGTAGAGCATCGCCATGCCGGGGCCGTGCGGGAAGGCGTGCATCGTCCACACCGCCTGCTGGTCGAAGCGGCCCGGCAGGCCGTTGCCGAAGGCCGTGCCCTGCGGCTCCCAGTGGACCAGGTCGGCGGAGGTGGCCCGGCCGTAGGAGGTCTCCATGCGCAGGTGGTCGAACTCGGCCGTCCAGGGGCCCTGCAGGTGCAGCACGGTGTAGGTGCCGTCCGCGTGGCGCAGGAGGTCGAAGTCGTTCACGCAGAGGCCGGGCGGTGCGTATCGCATGGACAGGTCCTGTCTGCCGACAGCGGCACTCAAACGCGTGCGCTGTGATCTTGCTGGGAGAACTTCCTCTGGGAGTCAGCCGAAGTAAATCTGAACGCAAACGCTTGCGCAACCAGGTGTGCCGGTTTACGGTCTCGTCACTCCCACTCCCGCCGACGTGCTCCGGACCCCCCGCCACGCGGCGCGCACCCGATCAAGGAGCGTCCCGTGACGGTCAGCATCACCGATGTCGCCGAGGCCACCGGGGTCTCGGCGTCCACCGTGTCCCGCGCCCTGCGCGGCCGTTCGGGAGTGTCGGAGGAGATGCGGGCCCGGATCGTCGCGGCCGCCGCCGAACTGGGCTACACCGCTTCGCGCTCGGCCTCCAGCCTGGCCAGCGGGCGCACCTACACCATCGGCGTCGTCGTCCCCTACGTCGGCCGCTGGTTCTTCGGCACGGTGCTGGACGCGGCCGAGAAGGTCTTCAGCGCCGCCGGTTACGACGTGCTGTTGTACAACCTCGGCTCACCGGAGGCGCGCAAGCGTTTCTTCATCAAGCTGCCGATCCGCAAGCGGGTCGACGCCGTGCTGTCCCTGCTGATCCCGGACCCGGAGGAGGCCGCCGCCCTGTGCTCCCTCGGGGTGCCGCTGGCGACCACGGTCGGCGGCGCCCGGCCCGGCTTCACGGTGGTCGGCATCGACGACCGGGGCGGGGCCCAGAGCGCCGTACGGCACCTGGTGAACCTCGGCCACCGGCGGATCGGGATGATCTCCGGCGCCAGCGAGCCGCTGCACTGGACCACGCCCCTGGACCGCCGGCAGGGCTACCTGGACGTGCTGGCCGACGCCGGAATCGAGCCCGACCCCGCCCTGGAGGCGGACGGCGGTTACACGGTCGAGGGCGGCGAGCGGGCCATGACCGAGCTGCTGGCGCTGCGCCAGCCGCCGACCGCCGTGTTCGCCCAGTCCGACGAGATGGCGATGGGCGCGCTGCGCGCCCTGCGCCGGCACCGGCTGAGGGTTCCCGAGGACGTGTCCGTGGTCGGTTTCGACGATCACGAGCTGTCCGAGGTGGTCGGGCTGACCACCGTGGCCCAGCCGGTCGCGGCCCAGGGCCGGGAGGCCGCCCGGCTGCTGCTGGCGCGCCTGGAGGGACCGAACGCCGTGTCGCCGCGCCCCGTCGAGATGCCCATCCGCTTCATCCTCCGCGAGACCACCGCTCCGCCGCGCGGCGACCGGTAGCGGTACCTCCCCACCCGTTTCTCCTCCCCCTGCTCCTCTCCACACCCGCGCTCCCACCGCACACCCGCTCGGAGGCACCACCATGATCACCGGCCACGGAAAACACCGCCGTACGGGCCTGACGGCCCTCGCCCTGCTGCCCCTGGCCGCGCTGGCCGCCTGTGGCGGCGGGGGCGGCGGCAGCGACACCTCCGCCGAACAGGGCAGCGGCAAGGGCACCATCAGCGTCTGGGCCCACCAGGGCCAGGCGAGCGAGGCGACCGCGCTGCAGAACGCGGTGAAGTCCTTCAACTCCTCGCAGAACGACGTCAAGGCCGAGCTGAAGCTCATACCGGAGAAGGACTACACCAAGACCATCACCGCCACGAACGCCTCCGAACTGCCGGACGTGCTGGAGTTCGACGGCCCGACGATGGCGAACTTCGTCTACAACAGCAAGCTCGCCCCGGTCGACGGCCACGTCTCCGCCAAGACCCTCGGCAACGCCACCGACGCGATCAAGGCGCAGGGCGAGATCGACGGCAAGCACTACGGCCTCGGCATGTTCGACGCCGGGCTCGGCATGTACGCCAACAAGAAGCTGCTGGACGCGGCCGGCGTGAAGTACCCAACGGGCCTGGACGACGCCTGGACGGCCGAGGAGTTCGGCAAGGCCCTCAAGTCCCTGAAGGGCAAGGACGCCGACGGCAAGGTCCTCGACATATCGGAGCAGTACGGCCTGGCCTCCGAGTGGGGCACCTTCGGCTTCTCCCCGATCGTCTTCTCGGCCGGCGGCGGCCTGCTGAAGGACGGCAAGGCGGAGGGCGCCCTGGACAGCCCGAAGGTCGTCTCCGCGATGAAGACCTTCCAGTCCTGGAAGACCTACGTCGACCCCAACACCGACGGCAACGCCTTCGCCCGGGGCAAGGTGGCGCTGAGCTGGGTCGGCCACTGGAACTACCCCGCCTACAGCAAGGCGCTCGGTGACGACCTCGCCGTGCTGCCGCTGCCGGACTTCGGCAACGGCCCCAAGACCGGCCAGGGCTCGTGGGCCTGGGGCATCGGCGCCAAGAGCAAGAACGGCAAGGCCGCGGGCGCCTTCCTGGACTACCTGCTCAACGACACCAACGTCGGCGCGATGACGAAGGCCAACGGCGCGGTGCCCGCCACCAAGTCCGCCCTCGCCAAGAGCGAGCTGTACAAGAAGGGCGGCCCGCTCCAGCTCTTCGCCGACCAGCTGGCCAAGCCCTGCGGCGACAGCGAGATCACCTCCTCCTGCGTCGCGGTCACCCGCCCGGTGACCGCCGGATACCCCACCGTCACCGCCAAGTTCAGCACGGCCCTCAACTCGGTCTACGGCGGCGCCGACCCCGAGGAAGCCCTGCGGAAGGCCGCCCGCGCCATCGACCGGGACTTCACCGACAACGCCGGCTACGAGATCCCGTAACCCGCAGGACGCATCGGCCCGGGCGGGCCGCCGTCGACGTGGCGACGCAGCCGCGTACCGACCGCGCCCGCCCCGCCGGGAAGAGGACCCTCCCGTGAAAACCGTGGAACCCGCGCACGCCGCGGCCCGAGGCCCGGCGCAGGACGTCTCGTCCGCGCCCCCCGCGAAGTCCCCGCGTCCCGCTCGCGGCAACCGTGACCGGCTGCACGGGCTGCTGATGGCCGCCCCGGCCGTCGGCGGGCTGATCGCCTTCGTCGGCATCCCGTTCGGCTACGCCGTGGTGCTCTCCTTCTACAACGTCCGCCTCGGCTCGCCGCTGGAGCCGGCCTTCTTCGGCGTGGAGCACTACCGGCGGCTGTTCACCGACCCCGACCTGTCCGGCCCGTTCCTGCGGGCGCTGCTGAACAACCTCACCTTCGCCGCGGTCGTCGTACCGCTCCAGACGGGTCTGGCGCTGGCGCTGGCGATCCTGCTCAACCGCAAGCTGAAGGCCATCGGCCTGTTCCGCTCCTTCTTCTTCATGCCGGTGGTCTTCCCGATGGCGCTGGTGGCCGTGATCTGGCGGCTGATCCTCGCCCGCAGCGAGCAGGGCATGCTCAACTCCCTGCTCGACACGGTGAGTTTCGGCAACTGGGGCGCCTTCGACTGGCTCGGTGACGGTCTCACCGCGATGGGCTCGGTCATCGTGCTGTCGGTGTGGCAGGGCGTCGGCTTCCAGATGGTCATCCTGCTGGCCGGCCTCCAGCAGATCCCGGGCGAGCTCTACGAGGCCTCCGAGCTGGACCGGGCCTCGCGATGGCAGCAGTTCCGGCACGTCACCCTGCCCGGCATCCGCGGCACCCTCGTGTTCGTCGCGATGCTGACCTCGGTGCTGTCCTTCCGGGTCTTCGACCAGGTGTACATCCTCATCCGCGGCGGCGGCCTGGACGAGGACGCCACCCGCACGGTCATGTACCAGGCCGTCACCACCGCCTTCGACCAGAACGACATCGGCCAGGCCTCGGCCGTCACGGTGGTGTTCTTCCTGATCGTCGTCGCCCTGACCATCGTCCAGCGCCGCGTCGTCCGGCCCGACAACGAGGACTGACCGACCCATGGCCATGACCCGTACACCCGTACGCCGCGTCCTCGACTACACCGTCCTGGGCGTCCTGGCGTTCGTCTTCGCCCTGCCCGCGCTCTACCTCTTCCTCGGCAGCCTCAAGCCGTCCGACGAGGTCTTGAACGGCCTGTCCGGCTTCCTGCCCACCCACCTCTCCTTCGACAACTACACAGCCGTCCTCGACAGCCTGAACTCCGACAGCACCGGCTACTTCTGGCAGTTCATGGGTGTGTCGGTGCTGCTGTCGTTCGTGGTCGTGACGGGCGGGCTGATCGTCAACTCGATGGCGGCCTACGGGCTGACGCGGCTGAAGTGGCGGGGGCAGAACGCGGTGTTCACCCTCGTCCTGCTGCTGATGCTGATCCCGTTCGAGTCGGTGGCGGTGCCGCTGTTCTACATGTTCAACGGCCAGCGCAACACCCTGTTCGTCCAGGCGCTGCCATTCGTCGCCAACGCCTTCGCGATCTACCAGTTCCACACGTTCTTCAAGAAGATCCCGACGAGCATCGAGGAGGCGGCCCGGCTGGACGGGGCGGGTCCCTGGCGCACCTTCTTCGCGATCATCGTGCCGATGTCCCGGCCGGTGTTCGCCTCGGTCGCCATCCTCACCTTCCTGATCCAGTGGGGCTCCTTCCTGTGGCCGGTGCTGATGGTGTCCGACCCGTCCGTGCGCCCCCTGCCGCTGGAGATGAGCGTCTTCCAGGGCCAGCAGCCGCCGGACTGGGGTCAGATCCTCGCCTTCGGCGTGCTGCTGGTGCTGCCCGTGCTGATCGTCTTCGCGTTCTTCCAGCGCTGGTTCGTCGAGGGCGTGGCCAGCTCCGCCGTCAAGGGCTGAGGGTCCGGGGGCATGCTGGACGCATGACGGATCTCGAAGCGCGGCTGCGTGCCGTCGTCCGGGGTGACGTCGGGTTCGACGTCACCTCCCGGGCGCTGACGACCATGGACGCGTCCAACTACCGGCGGGTCCCGGTGGGCGTGGTCGCTCCGCGTGACGCCGAGGACGTGGCGGCGGCGCTGGCGGTGTGCCGGGAGCGGGGGGTGCCCGTGGTCGCCCGCGGTGGAGGCACCTCCATCGCCGGACAGGCCACCGGCACCGGTGTCGTCCTGGACTTCACCCGGCACATGAACCGGCTGCTGTCGCTCGATCCGGAGACCCGCACCGCCGTCGTCCAGCCCGGCCTCGTCCTCGACCGGCTCCAGGACGCCGCCGCCCCGCACGGCCTGCGGTTCGGCCCCGACCCCTCCACCCACAGCCGCTGCACGCTCGGCGGCATGATCGGCAACAACTCCTGCGGCTCGCACTCCGTGGCGTGGGGGACGACCGCAGACAGCGTGCGGGAACTGGACGTCGTCACCGCGCGCGGCGAGCGCCTGCGACTCGGGCAGGACTGGGCCGGGGCGCCGGACGGGCTGCGCGCCCTGGCCGAGGCGGAACTGGCGCGTCTGCGCACCGGCTTCCCTCAGCTCCCCCGCCGCATCTCCGGCTACGCGCTGGACGCCCTGCTGCCCGAGCGCGGTGCCGACGTGGCCCGCTCCTTCTGCGGTTCCGAGGGCACCCTCGGGGTGCTGACGGAGGCGGTCGTACGCCTGGTCGAGGCGCCACGCGCGCGTGCGCTGGCCGTGCTGGGCTACGCCGACGAGAGCGCGGCGGCGGAGGCCGCGGCCGGACTGCTGCCCTTCGGCCCGCTGACGGTGGAGGGCATGGCGGCGGACCTGGTGCCGTCCCCGGAGACGCTGCCGCGGGGCGGGGCCTGGCTGTTCGTGGAGACCGGCGGGGAGTCGGCGGGCGAGGCACGCGCGCGTGCGGAGGCGATCGTGCGGGCCGCCGACGTCCTGGACGCGCTCGTGGTCACCGACCCGGCGGGGCAGCGCGCGCTGTGGCGGATCCGCGAGGACGCGAGCGGCACGGCGACGCGCATGCCGGACGGGACCGAGGCGTGGCCGGGCTGGGAGGACTGCGCGGTACCGCCCGCCCGGCTCGGCGCGTACCTGCGGGACTTCCGGGCGCTGCTGACGGCGCACGGACTGCGCGGCACGCCCTACGGACACTTCGGGGACGGCTGCATCCACGTCCGTATCGACTTCGACCTCCTCACCGAGGCGGGTGTCGCCCGCTTCCGCCGCTTCTCGGAGGAGCTCGCGGAGCTGGTGGTGGCGCACGGTGGATCGCTGTCCGGGGAGCACGGCGACGGGCAGGCGCGCGCGGAGCTGCTGCCGACGATGTACGGGGCCGAGATGGTGGGCCTGTTCGAGCGGGTCAAGGGCGTGTGGGACCCGGACGACCTGCTCAACCCCGGGATGCTGGTGCGCCCCGCGCCCCTCGACGCCGGCCTGCGCTTCTCGGTCCTGCCCCGCGAACCGGTCGACGTGGCGTTCGGCTATCCCGCCGACGGCGGTGACTTCCCGGCGGCGGTGCGGCGCTGCGTGGGCGTCGCCAAGTGCCGTACGACGTCGGTGTCCGGCTCGGGCGTCATGTGTCCGTCCTTCCGGGCGACGGGGGCGGAGGAGCACTCCACGCGCGGGCGGGCCCGGCTGCTGCACGAGATGCTCGCCGGTGAGGTGGTGACGGACGGCTGGCGCTCGGCCGAGGTCCGGGACGCGCTGGACCTGTGCCTGTCCTGCAAGGGCTGCCGGTCGGACTGCCCGGTCGGGGTCGACATGGCCACGTACAAGGCGGAGTTCCTGCACCAGCACTACGCCGGGCGGCGCCGGCCCGCCGCGCATCACTCGATGGGCCGGCTGCCGGTGTGGCTCCGGGCGGTGTCCCGCACCCGCACGGCATGGCTGGTCAACGCGCTGTCCGCGGTGGGGCCGTTCGCCCGGGCGGCGAAGCGGCTGGGCGGGATCGCGCCCGAGCGGGAGATCCCGAGGGTGGCCCGGCGCACGTTCAGCCGGTGGTGGGAGCGGCGGCGGGCGCACCGCACCGCCGCGCGGGGCGACCTGGTCGTCCTGTGGCCCGACACCTTCACCGAGCACCTCTCCCCGGCCGTCGGGCAGGCGGCCGTAAGGGTCCTGGAGGTGGCCGGGCTGCGGGTGGCGCTGCCGCCGACCGTGCGGCTGGCGAAACCGCCCGTGGGGGACGGCAGGACCGTCGCCCTCGATCCGCTGACCCTGCTGCGCGGACGGGGCCGGGTCTGCTGCGGGCTGACGTACGTGTCGACGGGCCAACTGGACCGCGCCCGGGCCGTCATGCGCCGCACGCTGG
The DNA here is from genome assembly GCF_040302345.1 of Streptomyces sp. NPDC126510. Taxonomy (NCBI): domain Bacteria; kingdom Bacillati; phylum Actinomycetota; class Actinomycetes; order Kitasatosporales; family Streptomycetaceae; genus Streptomyces; species Streptomyces sp. NPDC126510. Next base: position 16,823 of record NZ_JBEORR010000030.1, read on the forward strand.
ACCTGATGGAACCGGTGCTGGAGACCGACGCGCCGGTCGTGGTCCTGGAGCCGAGCTGCGCCGCGGCCCTGCGCACCGATGTTCCCGAGCTGCTGCACGACGACCCCCGCGCGGCCCGCCTCGCCGCGAAGGTCCTCACCTTCGCAGAGACGCTGGAGCGCCACGCCCCCGGCTGGGCGCCGCCGCGCGTTGCCCGTCCCGTGGCCGGGCAGACCCACTGCCACCAGCACGCGGTGCTCGGCGACGCCGCCGACCGCCGGCTCCGGCAAGCGGCCCGGCTCACCGGCGAACTGAGTGGCGGCTGCTGCGGCCTCGCGGGGAACTTCGGCTTCGAGAGGGGCCACTGGGAGGTGTCCACCGCCTGTGCGGAGGAACAGCTCCTGCCCTCGGTCCGGGACGCCCCGGACGGCACGGTGGTCCTGGCGGACGGCTTCTCCTGCCGCACCCAGCTGGAGCAGCTGGCGGGCGTACGGGGCAGGCACCTGGCGGAGGTGCTGGCCGAGGCGCTGGACGAGGACCCCGGACGCGACGGCTCATGAGGCGTTCGGGCCACGGGCCGGTGGACCCGAGTGTCTGAGCCGGGGGAGGGCCGACGCCGCTCCTAGGCTCGCGGGACCAGTCACCGCCCGTCGAGGGCCGCTGCTCGAAGGAGCCCGCGCATGAGCGTCAGCGTCCAGCCGATCACCCGTGACGAGCACCTCGCGTTCGTCACGGCCCGCCCCTCCGCCAGCCACACCCAGGTCCCGTCCTGGGGCGAGGTGAAGCCCGACTGGAAGGCGGAGAGCCTCGGCTGGTTCGACGACGACGGGCAGCTCGTCGGGGCGGGACTGGTGCTGCTGCGCCCCCTGCCCGGGCCGCGGCTGCCCGGGCTGCCGCGCCACCTCGCGTATCTGCCCGAGGGCCCGCTCCTCGACTGGCACGAGCCCGGCCTCGACCGCCTGCTGGAGCCGATGCTCGCGCACCTGAGACGGCGGGGCGCCTTCGCGGTGCGCATGGGCCCGCCGGTCGTGGTGCGCCGCTGGAGCGCCGACGCGGTCAAGGCGGCGATCGCGGACCCGGCCGCCCGGCGGCTGCGTGACGTGCGGGCGACCTCGTACGAACCCCGGGCCGGTCAGGTCGCGGACGGTCTGCGCCGCATGGGCTGGCGGCAGTCCGAGACGGCCGGCGGGGACGGCTTCGCCGCGGGGCAGCCCCGCTACGTCTTCCAGGTGCCGTTCGCCGGCCGGTCGCTCCAGGACATCCACAACGGCCTCAACCAGCAGTGGCGCCGCAACATCAAGAAGGCGGAGAAGGCCGGGGTGAAGGTCGTGCGCGGCGACCTGGCGGACCTGCCGGCCTTCCACGAGCTGTACTGCGAGACCGCCGAGCGGGACCGCTTCGTCCCGCGCCCGCTGCCGTACTTCCAGCGCATGTGGAGCGCGCTCACCGCCGAACACCCGGACCGGATGCGGCTCTACCTCGCCCACCACGACGGCGAGGTGCTCGCCGCGGCCACGATGCTGACCGTCGGCGACCACGTCTGGTACTCCTACGGCGCCTCCACCGCCCGCCGCCGCGAGGTCCAGCCGAGCAGCGCCGTGCAGTGGCGCATGATGACCGACGCGCACGAACTGGGCGCGGCCGTCTACGACCTGCGCGGCATCACCGACACCCTGGAGGAGTCGAGCCACCTGCTGGGTCTGCTCCGCTTCAAGGTGGGCACCGGCGGCGAGGCCGTGGAGTACCTCGGCGAGTGGGACTACCCGCTCAACCGGCTGCTCCACAAGGCGTTCGACCTCTACCTCTCCCGGCGCTGACGTCTCACGCCGCGAGACAGAGGCAAAAGGGGTTCACGCACCTGACGAAGTCCATTACCCTGGACTGTGTAGTGCATCGGGATGTACGTTGCGTAGGTCCGGGTGTACGCACCGCACACGCCGTCCGACCCCGGACAGCGACCCCCGAGCCCAGGACCCGCCCGTGACCACGCCGGAGACCACCGCGACATCCCCAACCACGACCGGAACCGCCGCCGCACCCGCGGCCGGCCCGGGCAGGCTCGGCTCGCTCGGGCCCGTGGGCCTGGTGCTCGCCGGCGGCATCTCCGTGCAGTTCGGCGGCGCCCTGGCGGTGACGCTGATGCCCAGGGCGGGCGCCCTCGGGGTCGTGGCACTGCGCCTGCTGGTCGCGGCCGTCGTGCTGCTCCTGGTCTGCCGTCCGCGGCTGCGCGGCCACTCGCGCACCGACTGGGGCACGGTGGTCGTCTTCGGCATCACCATGGCCGCGATGAACGGCCTCTTCTACCAGGCCGTCGCGCGCATTCCGCTGGGCCCCGCGGTCACGCTGGAGGTCCTCGGACCGCTCGCCCTCTCGGTGTTCGCCTCCCGCCGCGCGATCAACCTCCTCTGGGCGGCGCTGGCCCTCGCCGGCGTCTTCCTCCTCGGCGGCGGAGGCTTCAGCGGTCTCGACCCCACGGGAGCGGCCTTCGCCCTGGGGGCCGGCGCCATGTGGGCGGCCTACATCGTCTTCAGCGCCCGTACGGGCCGCCGCTTCCCGCAGGCGGACGGGCTGGCCCTGGCGATGGCGGTGGGGGCGGTGCTGTTCCTGCCTCTGGGCATCGCCGAGGCGGGGACGAAGCTGCTCGACCCGGTCACACTGGGCCTGGGCGCGGCGGTCGCCCTGCTCTCCTCGGTCCTGCCCTACACCCTCGAACTCCTCGCCCTGCGCCGCCTGCCCGCCTCCACCTTCGCGATCCTGATGAGCCTCGAACCGGCCATCGCCGCGACGGCCGGCTTCCTCATCCTCGACCAGGCCCTCAGCGCCGCCGAGGCCGCCGCGATCGCCCTCGTCGTCGCGGCGAGCATGGGGGCGGTGCGCACCCAGGTGGGTCCGGGGCGGAAGAGGAAGGCGGCGTTGGAGAGCACGGGGCTGGAGGGGTAGGGCCCGGGGCCGGGGGCGGCCCCCGTCGCCGTCCGGCCCGGTTGTCAGCGCCCGGTGTCAGTGCCCGGTGCGAGACTGCCCGAATGACCGCACCGGACCCCAAGGCGGACCTGCTCCGCTACCTTCAGGACGCACGTGAAGCCCTGTTCTGGAAGCTCGACGGACTCTCGGAGTACGACGTCCGCCGCCCCCTGACACCGACCGGCACCAATCTGCTGGGCCTGGTCAAGCACACCGCCGGGGTGGAGCTCGGGTACTTCGGGGACACCTTCGGCCGGCCGTTCTTCGCCGAGGACCCACCGCCCTGGTGGTACACGCGGGATGCCGCACCCAACGCCGACATGTGGGCCACCGCGGACGAGTCCCGCGAGGACATCACCGGGCTGTACCGCCGGGCGTGGGAGCACGCGGACGGCACGATCGCGGCGCTGCCGCTGGAGGCGACCGGCCGCGTCCCCTGGTGGCCCGAGGAGCGGCGGGAGGCCACGCTGCACCACATCCTGGTGCGCGTGATCGCCGACACCAGCCGTCACGCCGGCCACGCCGACATCGTGCGCGAACTCATCGACGGGGCGGTCGGGCTGACGCAGGGGAAGGACAGCATGCCGCCGGGGGACCGTGCCATGTGGGAGACCCATCGGCACCGGCTGGAGGAGGCGGCGAGAGCGGCGGACAAGACCGTCTGACCACACCACGGCGGGCGGGGCCGGGCGGCAGCGAGGACCGACACCGGCGTCCCGCGGTGGGTCGACCGAGCGGGCCGGGCGGCAAGGAAGACCGACGCACCGGCACCCCGCTCCGAGCCGACCGTAGCGGGCCCGGTGGCAGCATCGCCGGCTAGCGCACCAGCATCCCGCGCACCGAGATGCCGTAGTGCGCCCGCAGCCGCCGCAGCTCCCACACCCCGACCGCCGTCACCGACAGCGGCGCCCCGAGCAGGAACACCGCCCGCACCGGCCCCGGCACACCCGCGTACGCCCCGGTGAACAGGTCGATCAGCGTCATCTCCCACACCAGCGTCATGGCCAGCAGCGGCGGCATCGTCCGGTGGATGTCGGCCGTGCGGAACACGTGCAGCAGGGCCAGGCCGACACCCCAGGCGATGAACGGCAGCACCCACACCAGGACGAGCACCACGACCACCCACGTGATCACCGTCGTCGCCGGGCCGGTGGCGAACCGCCCCTCGACGAAACCGGTGAGCACCATCAGCGGGAACACGAAGACCGCGGCGATCAGGGCCACCATCGCCCCGAACGGTTTCGCGGCCCGGCGCAGCAGATCCCGGCGGGCCGACGGGGCGGTCAGGGCCAGCAGCACGCCCACCACCACCGGAAACGTCACGGACAGCACCAGGACGCTGTGCCACGACTGGTCGAGGCGGTCGTCGGCGACGTCCCGCAGGGAGCTGCTGACCTTGTAGCTCACCGACACCCACACCACCGCGGCCAGCCCCACCAGCGTGCGGATCTTCTGCATGCGCGCGATGAAGGCGTCCTCGACGAGGTCCGGCCGGGACGGCCGGAACACCCGGCGCGCGGTGTGGACGGGGCCGATCCGCCGTCGCAGCCGCGCGACGGGGCCGGGCGGCGGCGGGGGAGCCGGGTGCGGCATGTAGGGGTGCGGCACATGGGGTGGATAGCCACCCCCGGGTGGCGGCACCTGGGGCGGGTACCCACCTCCCGGCGGCGCGTACGGCCCGGGTGAAGGTGGAAAGGGCCCTGGCCGGGGCGGATACGGCTGCTGACCGTTCGGGTCGTACGGCGGCTGCCCGCCCGGATTCCAGGTGCTCATCCTTGTGTCTCCCCCGACGCATGACCGATGGAACGAGCGCGCCCCAGAGTGTATTGATCGCGCCGCCGAAGAGCACGCTTCCGGCCACCACCACAATTTCATGCAAGCACGCTTGATTGTTTCTGGCGCCGCTGCCATGCTCCTCAGCACGCCGAACCGCCCCGCACACCGCCGTGCCCCGAGGGGAGCGCCCGTGTCCGATCCGACGTCCGTGATCGACGATCTGCGCGAGGAGAGCGAGGAACTCGACCGCCTCGTGGCCGGGTTGCCCCCGCAGCGCTGGTCGCTCGCGACCCCCGCGCCCGGCTGGACCGTGGCCCACCAGATCGCCCATCTCGCCTGGACGGACCGCTCGGCCCTGCTCGCCGTCACGGACGCCGACGGCTTTCACACGCTGGTGGAAAAGGCCCTCGCCGCGCCGGGCTCCTTCGTCGACGAGGGCGCCGAGGAGGGCGCGGGGCTCCCGCCCGGCGAGCTGCTCGCCCGGTGGCGCGGTGGCCGTACGGCACTGGAGGAGGCACTGCGGGCCGCCCCGCCGAAGGCGCGCTTCCCCTGGTACGGCCCGCCCATGTCGACGGCCTCCATGGCGACGGCCCGCCTGATGGAGACCTGGGCGCACGGGCAGGATGTGGGCGACGCCCTGGGTGTGGTGCGCCCACCCACCGACCGGCTGCGGCATGTGGCCCGGCTCGGGGTACGGACCCGGGACTTCGCCTACGGCGTGCACGGCCTGACCCCGCCCGCCGACCCGTTCCGCGTCGAACTGCGCGCCCCCTCCGGCGACCTGTGGACCTACGGCCCCGAGGACGCCGAGCAGCGTGTCACCGGCCTCGCCCTCGACTTCTGCCTCCTGGTCACCCAGCGCGCCCACCGCAGTGGTCTGGCCCTGCGCGCCGACGGCCCCGACGCCGACCGCTGGCTGGACATCGCGCAGGCCTTCGCCGGGCCGCCGGGCGGCGGACGCCCGCCGAGGGAGTCCGCCTCGTGACCCTCCGCATCGGCAACGCCTCCGGCTTCTACGGCGACCGCTTCGACGCGATGCGCGAGATGCTCACCGGCGGCGGACTCGACGTCCTCACCGGCGACTACCTCGCCGAGCTGACCATGCTCATCCTCGGCCGGGACCGCATGAAGGATCCCGCCGCCGGATACGCCCGCACCTTCCTGCGGCAATTGGAGGAGTGCCTCGGGCTCGCGCACGAGCGGGGCGTCAGGATCGTCACCAACGCGGGCGGGCTCAACCCGGCCGGACTCGCGGACGACGTACGGGGGTTGGCCGACCGGCTGGGCATCCCCGTACGCGTCGCCCATGTGGCGGGCGACGACCTCACCGCCGCGCACCCGGGCTCGCTCGCCGCCCACGCCTACCTCGGCGGCTTCGGCATCGCGGAGTGTCTGCGGGCGGGCGCCGACGTCGTCGTCACCGGGCGCGTGACGGACGCGGCCCTGGTGACCGGGCCCGCCGCCGCGCACTTCGGCTGGACCCCGCGGGACCACGACCGGCTGGCGGGCGCGGTGGTCGCCGGGCATGTCCTGGAGTGCGGGACGCAGGCCACCGGCGGCAACTATGCCTTCTTCCGGGACGGAGACGTCCGCCGCCCCGGTTTCCCGCTCGCCGAGCTGCACGAGGACGGCGGCTGCGTCATCACCAAGCATCCCGGCACCGGCGGCTTCGTCGACGTCGGCACGGTCACCGCGCAACTGCTGTACGAGACGGCCGGCGCCCGGTACGCGGGGCCGGACGTCACCGCCCGGCTGGACACCGTGCGGCTGAGCCAGGACGGGCCCGACCGGGTGCGGATCGAGGGCGTGCGCGGGGAGGCACCGCCGCCCACCCTCAAGGTCGGGTGCAACCGGCTCGGCGGCTTCCGCAACGAGGTCGTCTTCGTGCTCACCGGCCTCGACGTCGAGGCCAAGGCCGCCTTGGTGCGGGAGCAGCTGGAACCGGCCCTCGGCAAGGCCGCCGACGCGCGCTGGGAGCTGGTCCGCACCGACCGCCCCGACGCCCCGAGCGAGGAGACGGCGAGCGCGTTGCTGCGGCTCGTCGTGCGGGACCCCGACCAGGAGGTCGTCGGACGGGCGCTGAGCGGGGCGGCCGTGGAGCTCGCCCTCGCCAGCTATCCCGGCTTCCATGTGCTGGCCCCACCCGGAAAGGGCTCGCCCTATGGGGTCTTCGAGGATGTGTACGTCCCCCATGGTGCAGTCGACCATGTGGCGGTCCTCCACGACGGACAGCGGGTTCCGGTGCCGCCGCCCCACGACACCCTCGTACTCGACGACGTTCCGCAGCCGCCGCTCCCCGAGCCGCTGCCGCCCGGGCCGGTCACCAGGGCTCCCCTCGGTCTCGTCGCGGGCGCCCGCAGCGGGGACAAGGGCGGCAACGCCAACGTCGGGGTGTGGGCCCGCACCGACGACGCCTGGCGGTGGCTCGCCCACGAGCTGACCGCCGACCGGTTCCGGGAGCTGATCCCCGAGAGCCGCGCACTGACCGTCGTACGGCACGTGCTGCCCAACCTGCGCGCCCTCAACTTCGTCGTCGAGGGCATCCTCGGCGCCGGCGTCGCCGCACAGCACCGCTTCGACCCGCAGGCCAAGGCCCTCGGCGAATGGCTCCGCTCCCGCCACCTCGACATACCGGAGGCCCTCCTTTGACCGTCCTGACCTCCGGGCTCGACACCAGCAGTCCCGACTACGCGGCCGGCCGCGAGGCCATGCTCGCCAAGCTCGCCGCACTCGACGCCGAACACGCCAAGGCCCTCGCGGGCGGCGGCGAGAAGTACGTCGCACGGCACCGGGGGCGCGGCAAGCTCCTCGCCCGCGAGCGCGTCGAGCTGCTCCTCGACCCCGACACGCCGTTCCTGGAACTGTCCCCGCTGGCCGCCTGGGGCAGCGACCACACCGTCGGCGCGTCCCTCGTCACCGGCATCGGGGTCGTCGAGGGCGTGGAGTGCCTGATCACCGCCAACGACCCGACGGTGCGCGGCGGTGCGAGCAACCCCTGGTCGCTGAAGAAGGCCCTGCGCGCCAACGACATCGCGCTCGCCAACCGGCTGCCCTGCATCAGCCTGGTGGAGTCCGGGGGTGCCGATCTGCCGTCCCAGAAGGAGATCTTCATCCCCGGCGGCGCGATCTTCCGCGACCTCACCCGGCTGTCCGCCGCCGGGGTCCCCACCGTCGCCGTCGTCTTCGGCAACTCCACCGCCGGCGGCGCCTACATCCCCGGCATGTCCGACCACGTGATCATGGTCAAGGAGCGGGCGAAGGTGTTCCTCGGCGGCCCGCCGCTGGTGAAGATGGCGACCGGGGAGGAGAGCGACGACGAGTCCCTGGGCGGCGCCGAGATGCACGCCCGGGTGTCGGGCCTCGCCGACTACTTCGCCGTCGACGAGCCGGACGCCCTCCGGCAGGCCCGGCGCGTGGTCGCCCGCCTCAACCACCGCAAGGCCTACGAGGATCCACGCCTCGCCGAGCCGCCGAAGTACGACCCGGAGGAGCTGCTGGGCATCGTCCCCGGCGACCTCAAGATCCCCTTCGACCCGCGCGAGGTCATCGCCCGGATCGTCGACGCCTCCGACTTCGACGAGTTCAAGCCGCTGTACGGGACGAGCCTGACCACCGGCTGGGCCGCGCTGCACGGTTATCCGGTCGGCATCCTCGCGAACGCCCAGGGTGTCCTGTTCAGCGAGGAGTCGCAGAAGGCCGCCCAGTTCATCCAGTTGGCCAACCAGCGCGACATCCCCCTGCTCTTCCTGCACAACACCACCGGCTACATGGTCGGCAGGGAGTACGAGCAGGGCGGCATCATCAAACACGGGGCGATGATGATCAACGCCGTCAGCAACAGCCGCGTGCCCCACCTCTCCGTCCTCATGGGCGCCTCCTACGGCGCCGGCCACTACGGCATGTGCGGCCGTGCCTACGACCCGCGCTTCCTCTTCGCCTGGCCCAGCGCCAAGTCGGCCGTCATGGGCCCGCAGCAGCTCGCGGGCGTGCTGTCGATCGTCGCCCGCCAGTCGGCCGCCGCCAAGGGGCAGCCCTACGACGAGGAGGCGGACGCGGCGCTGCGCGCCATGGTCGAGCAGCAGATCGAGTCGGAGTCGCTGCCGATGTTCCTGTCCGGGCGGCTGTACGACGACGGCGTCATCGACCCGCGTGACACCCGCACCGTCCTCGGCCTGTGCCTCTCCGCGATCCACACCGCCCCCTACGAGGGCGCGCGCGGCGGCTTCGGCGTCTTCCGGATGTGAGGAACCCTCAGTGATCACTTCTGTGCTGGTCGCCAACCGGGGCGAGATCGCCTGCCGCGTCTTCCGCACCTGCCACGACCTGGGCATCCGCACGGTCGCCGTGCACTCGGACGCCGACACGACCGCCCTCCACGCGCGCGCGGCCGACACGAGCGTACGACTTCCAGGGAAGGCGCCCGCCGACACCTATCTGCGCGGCGACCTGATCGTGAAGGCCGCCCTCGCCGCCGGGGCGGACGCCGTGCACCCCGGCTACGGCTTCCTCTCCGAGAACGCCGGCTTCGCCCGGGCCGTCCTGGACGCGGGCCTGCGCTGGATCGGCCCGCCCCCGGACGCCATCGAGGCCATGGCGTCCAAGACCCGCGCCAAACAGCTCATGGGTATCCAGCCCCTCGCCGACATCACCGAGGCCGACCTGCCCGTGCTGGTGAAGGCGGCGGCGGGCGGCGGCGGCCGCGGCATGCGAGTCGTACGCCGACTCGCCGATCTGGAAGCCGAGTTGGCCACAGCCCGGGCCGAGGCCGCGAGTGCCTTCGGCGACGGCGAGGTCTTCGTCGAGCCGTACGTGGAGAACGGCCGCCACGTCGAGGTGCAGATCCTCGCCGACACCCACGGCACGGTCTGGCCCCTCGGCACCCGCGACTGCTCCCTGCAGCGCCGCCACCAGAAGGTGATCGAGGAGGCCCCGGCCCCCGGCCTCCCGCCGGAACTCGACGCGGAGGTCCGCGCCCTCGCCGTACGGGCCGCCCGGGCCGTCGACTACGTGGGCGCCGGCACGGTCGAGTTCCTCGTCGCCTACGGCAGGGCGCACTTCCTGGAGATGAACACCCGCCTCCAGGTCGAACACCCCGTAACCGAGGCCGTGTTCGGGGTCGACCTGGTCGCCGAACAGATCCGGATCGCCGAGGGCCACCCCCTCGAAACCGAACCACCACGCGCACGCGGCCACGCCGTCGAGGCCCGCCTCTACGCCGAGGACCCGGCCCGCGACTGGTCCCCGCAGACCGGCACCCTGCACCGGCTCTGCGTCCCCGGGCCGGTCCGCCTGGACACCGGCTACACGGACGGCGACGAGATCGGCGTCCACTACGACCCCATGCTCGCCAAGGTCGTGGCCCACGCCCCCACCCGCACGGAGGCCGTCCGCAGGCTCGCCGCCGCCCTGGAACGCGCGGCGATCCACGGTCCCGTCACCAACCGCGACCTCCTGGTCCGCTCCCTGCGCCACCCCGAGTTCACCGCGGCCCGCATGGACACCGGCTTCTACGAGCGCCACCTGCCGGACCTGACCGAGCCGTCCCCCGACCCGCACGCCCCTCTGGCCGCCGCCCTCGCCGACGCCCACGGCCGCTCCCGCTTCGGCGGCTGGCGCAACGTCCCCTCACAGCCGCAGATCAGGCGGTACGCGATGGCGGGCGAGGAGCACGAGGCCCGCTACCAGCACACCCGGAACGGCCTGGAGGCGGACGGGGTACGGGTGGTGCGCGCCGACGCGGGCCTGGTCGTCCTCGAAGTGGACGGGGTGGAGCGGAAGTACGAGGTCACCCGCTACGGCGAGCAGGTCTACGTCAACGCCACCGCTCTGACCGCCCTGCCCCGCTTCGCCGACCCCGCCACCCAGCACGCCCCGGGCTCCCTCCTGGCACCGATGCCGGGCACGGTCGTCCGCGTCACCGAGGGCCTCACGGCAGGCACCCCCGTTAAGGCGGGGGATCCACTCCTCTGGCTGGAAGCGATGAAGATGCAGCACAAGATCACGGCCCCGGTGACGGGAACACTGACCTCCTTGCCGGTCACCCCCGGTCAACAAGTGGAGCCGGGCATGTTGCTGGCGGTTGTGCAGGAGGCCTGAAGGGGCGCGGGGAACTGCGCGACAAGCCACATCCGGCCCGCACCGAAAGGACTCCCCATGGACACCGAAGATCACAAGGCGCTCCGAGAAGCCGTCGCCGCCCTGGGCAAACGCCACGGCCGCGAGACCGACACCGCGCAGCTCTGGTCAGAAGCAGGCAAACTGGGCTACCTGGGCGTCAACCTCCCCGAGGAATACGGAGGAGGTGGCGGCGGCATCTCCGAACTCTCCATCGTCCTCGAAGAGCTCGGCGCAGCCGGCTGCCCCCTCCTCATGCTGGTCGTCTCACCGGCGATCTGCGGCACGGTGATAGCCCGCTTCGGCACGGAACAACAGAGACAACAGTGGCTCCCCGGCCTCGCCGACGGCACCCGCCTCATGGCCTTCGGCATCACCGAACCCGACGCCGGCTCCAACAGCCACCGCATCACCACCACGGCCCGCAAAGACGGCACCGACTGGCTCCTCACCGGCCGCAAGGTCTTCATCTCCGGCGTGGACATCGCGGACGCGACCCTCATCGTCGGCCGCACCGAAGACGCCCGCACCGGCCGCCTCAAGCCCTGCCTCTTCATCGTCCCGCGCGACACCCCCGGCTTCACCCGCCGCCCCATCGACATGGAACTGAACGCCGCGGAGAAGCAGTTCGAACTGGTCCTGGACGACGTACGGCTGCCCGCCGACGCCCTGGTCGGCGACGAGGACGCGGGCCTCCTCCAGCTCTTCGCCGGCCTCAACCCCGAACGCGTCATGACCGCCGCCTTCGCGATCGGCATGGGCCGCCACGCCCTCGCCAAAGCTGTCGAGTACGCCCGCGACCGCACCGTCTGGAACACTCCCATCGGCGCCCACCAGGCCATCGCCCACCCCCTGGCCGCGGCGCACATCGACCTCGAACTCGCCCGCCTGATGATGCGGAAGGCCGCCGCCCTCTACGACGCGGGCGACGACATGGGTGCCGGAGAGGCCGCCAACATGGCCAAGTACGCGGCCGGGGAGGCCTGCGTGAAAGCCGTCGACCAGGCCGTGCACACCCTCGGCGGCAACGGCCTCACCCGCGAGTACGGCCTGGCCCGGCTGATAACGGCCGCGCGCGTGGCTCGTATCGCCCCGGTGAGCCGGGAGATGATTCTCAACTACGTCTCCCACCAGACCCTGGGCCTGCCCAAGTCGTACTGAGGACCCCGAGAGGCCCGCGCGCGAGGAGGAACCAGCGATGTTCCGCAGCGAGTACGCAGACGTCCCGCCCGTCGAACTGCCCATCCACGACGCCGTCCTGGCCCGGGCCGCCGAGTTCGACGACATCCCGGCGCTGATCGACGGCACCGACGGCACCACCCTCACCTACGAGCAGGTCGACCGCTTCCACCGGCGCGTCGCCGCCGCCCTCGCCGAGGCCGGGGTCCGCAAGGGCGACGTCCTCGCCCTGCACAGCCCCAACACCATCGCCTTCCCGACCGCCTTCTACGCGGCCACGCGCGCGGGTGCCACCGTCACCACCGTGCACCCGCTCGCCACCGCCGACGAGTTCGCCAAACAGCTGCGGGACTCGGCGGCCCGCTGGATCGTCACCGTGTCACCGCTGCTGGACGTCGCCCGCCGGGCCGCCGAACTCGCCGGCGGCGTACGGGAGATCTTCGTGTGCGACAGCGCGAGCGGCCACCGCTCCCTGATCGACATGCTGGCCTCGGCGGCCCCCGAGCCGCGGATCGACATCGACCCCGCCGAGGACATCGCCGCCCTGCCGTACTCCTCCGGCACCACCGGCATCCCCAAGGGCGTGATGCTGACCCACCGGCAGATCGCGACCAACCTCGCGCAACTCCACCCGGCGGTACCCGCGGGCCCGGGAGACCGAATCCTGGCGGTTCTCCCCTTCTTCCACATATACGGCCTCACGGCCCTGATGAACGCGCCCCTGCGGCAGGGCGCCACCGTCGTCGTCCTGCCGCGCTTCGACCTGGAGCAGTTCCTCGCGGCCATCCAGAACCACCGCATCACGGCCCTCTACGTGGCCCCGCCGATCGTCCTGGCCCTCGCCAAGCACCCGGCCGTCGCCCAGTACGACCTGTCGTCCCTGCAGTACATCATCAGCGCCGCCGCACCCCTGGACGCCCGCCTCGCAGCGGCCTGCTCCCGGCGCCTCGGCCTGCCGCCCGTCGGCCAGGCCTACGGCATGACGGAACTGTCGCCCGGCACCCACGTCGTCCCCCTGAACGCCATGGACGACGCCCCGCCCGGAACCGTCGGCAAACTCATCGCAGGCACCGAGATGCGCATCGTCTCCCTCGACGACCCCGGTAAGGACCTCCCCGTCGGCGAATCCGGCGAGATCCTCATCCGAGGCCCCCAGATCATGAAGGGCTACCTCGGCCGCCCCGACGCCACCACCGCGATGATCGACCCCGACGGCTGGCTGCACACCGGAGATGTGGGGCACATCGACGAGGCCGGCTGGCTGTTCGTCGTCGACCGGGTCAAGGAACTCATCAAGTACAAGGGCTTCCAGGTGGCCCCGGCCGAACTGGAGGCCCTGCTCCTCACCCACCCGGGCATCGCCGACGCCGCCGTCATCGGCACGTACGACGCCGACGGCAACGAGGTCCCGCACGCCTACGTGGTCCGCCAGCCGTCCGCCACCGACCTCACCGAGGCGGAGATCATGCTGTACGTCGCCGAGCGCGTGGCCCCCTACAAGCGGATCCGTCACGTCACCTTCATCGTCGGAGTCCCCCGCGCGGCCTCCGGCAAGATCCTCCGTCGACAGCTGAGGGAGAGCGCATGACGCTGATCACCCGCACCCACGCCCGTGCCGTGGAGACCCTGTCCCTCGACGCGCCGCACAACCGCAACGCCCTGTCGGCGGCCCTGGTCGGCGAACTCACCGGCGCGCTCACCGACGCCGGCAAGGACCCCGGCGTCCGCGCGATCGTCCTCACCCACACGGGCAACACGTTCAGCGCCGGCGCCGACCTCAAGGACCCGCCCCCGGCCGAGGCGCTCGTCGCCCTGCTGCGGCAGATCATCGAGCTGCCCAAACCGGTCCTCGCCCGGGTCACCGGACACGTCCGCGCGGGCGGCCTCGGCATCCTGGCCGCCTGCGACATCGCCGCCGCATCCACCCAGTCCACCTTCGCCTTCACCGAGGTCCGCATCGGCGTGGCCCCCGCGGTCATCTCCCTGCCGCTCCTGCCCCGCACCGACCCCCGCGCCCTCGCCCGCCACTACCTCACCGGCGAACGCTTCGACGCGGCGGAAGCGAAGGCGACCGGCCTGCTCACCACCTGCGCCGACGACGTCGACACGGCCCTGGACCCGATGCTGGAAGGGTTGCGAAAATCGGCCCCCGACGCCCTGGCCGAGACGAAACGGCTGCTCACGGCTAGGGTGCTGGAAGCCTTCGACCGGGACGCCGCCGACCTGACCGCGCTCTCGGCCCGGCTGTTCTCCTCCCCGCGAGCCCGCGAGGGGATGACGGCCTTCCTCGAACGACGGGATCCGGCATGGGTGGTGTGAGCACGGTCGACCGTGCGGAGAGAGTCCCCAAGCAGGACCGCAGCCGGGCCACCCGGCAGCGGCTCCTCGAAGCAGCCGTGTCCTGCCTCGCCGAACACGGCTGGGCGGGATCCACCGTCTCCGTGGTCGCCGAACGCGCCGGCGTCTCCCGCGGCGCGGCCCAGCACCACTTCCCGACCCGCGAGGACCTCTTCACCGCGGCCGTCGAATACGTCGCCGAGGAACGCTCCACCGCCCTGCGCGCCCTCTTCCCCGAGGGCGCGGCAGGCGACCGGCACGCCGTCGTCGCCGCCCTCGTCGACCTCTACACGGGGCCGCTGTTCCGCGCGGCCCTCCACCTCTGGGTCGCCGCCTCCAACGAGGAACAGCTCCGGCCCCGCGTCACCGAGCTCGAATCCCGCGTCGGCCGCGAGACCCACCGCATAGCCGTCGACCTCCTCGCCGCCGACGAGTCCCTCCCCGGCGTCCGCGAAACCGTCCAGGGCCTCCTCGACATGGCCCGCGGCCTGGGCCTCGCCAACCTCCTCACCGACGACGCGGACCGCCGGGAACGGGTGGTGGCGCAGTGGGCGGGACTGCTGGAGGAGACGCTCGGCTGAGGGGGTTGGTGCCGGCACGGCCGCGAGTGCGCATACCGCAGTATGCTCGGAGCATGGCGGACACGACACGCATCACGGTGACACTGCCGACCGACCAGGTAGCCGAACTCAGGAAGCTCACCGACAACGTCTCCGGTTATGTCGCCGAGGCGGTGGCACGTCAGCTGCGGCATCAGCTGCTCGGCGCCGACCTGGTGCGCCACCAGGAGGAGTACGGGGCCTTCACCGAGGAGGAACTGGCCGAGGCCCGTTCCAGGATCTTCGGCACGACGGACGCCGGTGGATCGGCGAGTGCCGCGTGATGGAGCACGTCGAGACGGTCGTCCTGGATTCTCAGGGGCTTTCCGCCTGGATCGCCCAGGACCGCAAGATCCTGGCGATGTTCCAGGTGCTGCACGCCATGGGCGCCGATTTCGTCATCGGCGCCAACACCATCGTGGAAGTCAGCCATGCGCGGGTGAACATGCCTCGACTGCAGTGGGCGCTCTCGCGGGTCAAGGTCGAGCCGGTGACCGAGGCCGCCGCGAAAGCATCCGCGGAACTGCTGAAGGCCGCCGGGCTGCACGGCCACAAGTACGCGATCGACGCGACCGTCGCCGAGATGGCAGTGCGGCAGCCGGGCCCGGTGGCCGTGCTGACGTCCGATGCCGACGACATGGCGCGGCTGTGCGGCGACCGCGTCCGGCTCATCGGCATCTGAGCCTCACGGACTGAGCCGCTCCACCCGCCAGCTGCCGTCCGGCCGCTCCACGTACCGCAACCGGTCGTGCAGCCGGTTCTCCCGCCCCTGCCAGAACTCCACCGCCTGCGGAGCCACCCGGAAACCGCCCCAGTGCGGGGGCACCGGCACCTGCTCGCCCTCCGGGTAGCGGGCGGCCAGCTCGGCGTACGCGGCGTCGATGTCGGCCCGGGTGGAGATCACCGAGGACTGGGCACTGGCCCACGCCCCCAGCTGCGAGCCGTGCGGACGGGTCCGGAAGTACGCCGCCGTCTCGTCCCGGCCGGTACGCCGGGCGACCCCGGTCACGATGACCTGCCGTGCCATCGGGTGCCAGGGGAACAGCAGCGAGACGTACGCGTTCTCCGCCAGGTCACGCGCCTTGCGGGAGTCGTAGTTCGTGTAGAAGACGAACCCCTGCTCGTCGAAGTGCTTCAGCAGCACCGTCCGGGCACTCGTCCGCCCCTCGGCGTCGGCCGTCGACACGATCATGGCGTTCGGCTCGAACAGCCCGCCGTCCGTCGCGGCCTGCTTGAACCAGCGCGCGAACTGCTCGACGGGCGTCGCGGCCAAGTCGGTCTCGGAGAGCCCGTCGGCCCGGTACTGCTTGCGCATCGAGGCCAGATCGAAGGGGACGTCGTCGCGGTCGGTCACCCGGTCATCTTGCCGTACGGACGGTGTCCTTCGTCACTGCATGGCACTGAGTGCCGTGAACCCTCCCCAAGCGTGGCACTCGGGGATATCGTTTCCGTGCCGTTCCGGTTGGGTGACCGCCTGCCGTACGGGGCATCACAGGGGCAACCGGCCGGGACCGCGAGTCGCCGTACGCGACCGTGGATCCACTGGGCGGCGCCCGCTTCGCCAGCTCACTGACACATGGTTCGTTCGCCCCACCCCACATCAACACCATCTGTCACTTACATCACGAGGAGCCGCCTGATGTCCGACTTCGTACCCGGGCTCGAGGGAATCGTCGCGTTCGAGACGGAGATCGCCGAACCCGACAAGGAGGGCGGCGCGCTCCGGTACCGCGGCGTCGACATCGAGGACCTCGTCGGCCACGTCTCGTTCGGCAACGTCTGGGGCCTCCTCGTCGACGGCGCCTTCAATCCCGGCCTGCCGCCCGCCGAGCCGTTCCCCATCCCCGTGCACTCCGGCGACATCCGCGTGGACGTCCAGTCCGCCCTGGCCATGCTGGCGCCCGTCTGGGGCCTCAAACCCCTCCTCGACATCGACGCCGAGCAGGCCCGCGCGGACCTGGCCCGAGCGGCCGTCATGGCGCTCTCCTACGTCGCCCAGTCCGCCCGCGGCCAAGGCCTGCCGATGGTCCCGCAGCGCGAGATCGACAAGGCCCGGTCCGTCGTCGAACGCTTCATGATCCGCTGGCGCGGCGAGCCGGACCCCAAGCACGTGGCGGCGGTGGACGCGTACTGGACGAGCGCGGCGGAGCACGGCATGAACGCCTCCACGTTCACGGCTCGCGTGATCGCCTCGACCGGCGCGGACGTGGCGGCGGCGCTCTCCGGCGCGGTGGGCGCGATGTCCGGCCCGCTCCACGGCGGCGCCCCCTCCCGCGTCCTCGGCATGATCGAGGAGATCGAGCGCACGGGCGACGCCGAGGCCTACGTGAAGAACGCGCTCGACAAGGGCGAGCGCCTGATGGGCTTCGGCCACCGCGTCTACCGCGCCGAGGACCCCCGTGCCCGGGTCCTGCGCCGCACCGCCCGCGAACTGGGCGCCCCCCGCTTCGAGGTCGCCGAGGCCCTGGAGAAGGCGGCCCTGGCCGAGCTCCACGCCCGCCGCCCCGACCGCGTCCTCGCCACGAACGTCGAGTTCTGGGCGGCCATCGTCCTGGACTTCGCCGAGGTCCCGGCCCACATGTTCACGTCCATGTTCACCTGCGCCCGCACGGCCGGCTGGTCGGCCCACATCCTGGAGCAGAAGCGCACGGGCCGCCTGGTCCGCCCCTCGGCCCGCTACGTGGGCCCGGGCACCCGCAACCCCCGCGAGATCGAGGGCTACGAGGACATCGCCCACTGACCCGACCCACCCACGGCCTCACCCGACCCCGGGTGGGGCCGTCCGCGTGCCTCACCCCGCGAGCCTGTCCAGCTCCTCGCCCATGGCCTCCCGCAGCCGGTCGTGCCGGGGCCCGAGCGCGTACCGCTCCTCGCTCCACCGCTCCCGCGGGTAGAGCCACACGGGCAGCCGCACGAGCTCCTCGGGCTCCCAGTCGTAGCGGGGCCACACATGGGCGTGCAGGAACGCGTCGGCGTTTCCGAGGATCTCCAGATTGACCCGCCGGAACCCCGACTCCACCCGCCGGCAGGCCCGCTCGACGGCTTCCCCCAGCCGCTCCATGTCGGCGAGGAACGCCAGCCGCGCGCTCCGCGGCAGCTCGGACAGCCGCTGCACCTCGGGATCATCGGTCAGCAGCACCGAATAGCCGGGCAGGAACTGCACATCACCGATCACCGCGAATCCGGAGTCCAGCCTCCGCATCACCGTCGGGTTCTCACCCCGCAGAGCGCTCCCGATCCGGTCCTCGCGCCACCCATTCACCGCCATGGCCCCCGTCTGTCGCGGAAAAACGCAGACGACCCGCGAGTCGGGTTCCTCCGGAGAGGAGCCGGCCGGACGTACCGGCGACTCGCGGGTCGGGTGACTGCCAGAGATTGGGCCGGCTGCACGCTCGCTCACGCGCTGGCTCGGCACCGCACTGAGTATGGTGACGGGCCGCTAGCCCGCAGCCACCTCACGCGTCCGGTTTCCATACATCTGCCGAACCACCTCCTCTCTCGTGTACCTGAACCCTAAGAAACCGTTCGGCCTCGGATCAACCGTTTTTTTGAGACCTTGACCCCACGGGCTGCCGACCTCTCCGGATGAACGTTTCTGTTGCGTTGACGTGGGCATTGCCGCAGTACAACGATTCCTTCAATGTTGTGGGAACTCGGTGTGCGCTGGGTCACGTTCGAGTTGAATGATTGCAAGGAGCGAACCGACGTGCCGTACGTGCGGACGCAGCCTGCAGGGGGTCCAGGTGAGTGCTTCCCGGCGTAGTGGGACCACCGACGAGCTGGGGCCGGACGAGCCCGAGCGGGACGGTTCGGATGGTTCGGATCTGCTTGCCGCTTTGCTGGACGGGATGGACGCGGCGCTGTGCGCGTTCGACGCCGACGGTGTCGTGACGCACTGGAACCGCGAGGCCGAGCGGATTCTCGGGTGGAGTGCGGACGAGGCCGTCGGGCGGCGCGGGCTGGCCGGGTGGGCCGTGCGCACCGCTGACGCCGAGGAGGTCGAGGGCCGGCTGCTGTCGTCGATGCACGCCCCCGGCCGGCAGGTGCACGAGTTCGCGCTGCTGACCAAGGACGGCGGGCGGGTCCTCGTGCGGACGCAGTCGGCGGCGGTGCGCGGGCCCGACGGGAAGCCGGCGGGTGTGTACTGCGCGTTCAGCGAGGTGCACGCGCAGATCGATCTGGAGCGGTCGATCGCCCTGAGCGAGGCACTGTTCGAGGACGCCGGCTGGGGTGTCGTGCTGGTCGACGTGGACCTGCGGCCGGCGGTGGTGAACGCCCACGCGGCCCGGGCGCTGGGCACGGGCCGCACGGCGGTGCTGGGGCGGCCGCTCGGGGAGTTGCTGTCGCAGGGCGTCGAGGAACTGGAGAGCGTGCTGCAGCACGTGCTGGCGGAGGGTGCGCCGCCGGCGCCCGCCGAGGTGTGGGTGAGTGTGCGGATGCCCGAGGGGGAGCGGCGCCGGTGCTGGCGCAGCGGGTTCCTGAGGCTGGCCTCGCCGCTCGCGGAGGAGCCTGTTCCGCTGGGTGTGGGCTGGCTCTTCCAGGACGTGACGGAGGCCAAGCAGGCCGAGCAGGAGGCGTCCCTGCTGCGCTTCCGTACGCAGCAGCTGCACCGGGCGTCGCGGGCGGCGGCCGAGTGCGAGGACCCGGCCGAGGCGGCGACGGTCCACCTGGACTTCGCCCTGGCCGGTTTCGCCGACCACGCGCTGATCGACCGGGTCGCCGGCGGCGCGCTGACCGACGCGGAGGCCGAGGGGGCCGTCCGGCTGGTCCGGGTCGCCGCCACACCCTCCGGCGCACCCGGGCCGACCCGGCTGACCGGGTACGCGAGCCTCCCCGTCCGCTACGCCGAGGGGCACCCGGCCCTGCAGTGCGTGGAGCGGGTGGGGGCCCTGCGTGCGAGTGCGGGTGCGGCCCGGCCGGAGGCGGCTCGGGAGTGGGCCCTGGCCCGCCAGTGGCCCGCGGACGCGGTGCACGCCCTGTGCGCGGTGCTGCGCAGCCGGGGCCGGACCCTGGGCGTCGTGACGTTCCTGCGGGGCGCGGGCCGCAACGCCTTCGAGCGCTCCGACGCGCTGTACGCGGAGGACGTGGCGGTACGGATCGCCGCGGCGCTGGATCTGGCGGGGTTGTCGGGCGGGGAGTAGCGGGCTGCTGGGCGGGGAGCGAGCTGGACCGAACCGGGCGAGGAGTGAGGGGCGCCCGCCTCGGGCCCGGTCTGTCCGCCGCCTCTCTTCGGTACCGGTAGAAGCTTCAGTACCGGTAGAAGATCCGGTCGCGGTACTGCTCCATCACCCGGGCGTTCCAGTCGTGGCCGCCGTCCACGTTGCCGGAGCGCAGCAGGGGAGGTTCGATGCCGCGGTCGGCGAGGGTGGTGGCGGTCGTCGCCATGACGGCTTGGAGGAGGGCCGAGGTGACGACCGTCGAGGCCGGGGCGAAAGGGGCCGGGATGTCGTCGTGGGTGAGTTCCGCGTCACCGACCGCGATCTTCGAGTCGAGGACGAGGTCGCAGTGGTCCTTCAGGTACGTCCCGGAGGCGTGCCGGGACTTCGTCTCCGACGCGTAGGCCACCGAGGTCACGCCGATGACCTTCACGCCCAGGGCACGGGCGTTCATGGCCATCTCCACGGGCAGGGCGTTGCGCCCGGACAGGGAGATGATCAGCAGGGCGTCGCCCTCGCGGAGCGGGGAGCTGTCGAGGACGGCGCTGGCGAGGCCGTCGACGCGTTCGAGCGCGGAGCCGAGCGGCGCGGGCATGACGTCGACGCCGACGACACCGGGCACGGCGAGCAGGTTCATCAGCGCGAGGCCGCCGGCGCGGTAGACGAGGTCCTGCGCGGCGAGGGAGGAGTGCCCGGCGCCGAAGGCGAAGAGCCGGCCGCCCGCCGCGACGGTGTCGGCGAGGAGCGTCCCGGCCGCGGTGATGCCGTCGGTCTCCTCGTCGCGGAGCCGCCGCAGCAGGCCGATCGCGGCGTCGAGGAACTGGCCGGCCGGCACGCGGTCGCTCATACGGGGTCCCTTCGGGCAGGCCTCGGCGGCTTGTGTCGCGCATCACGGTGCGGTCTGGACCAGTGCGGTGTCAATACGGCCGTGCGGGCCGTGCGCCGAGCGTCGTGACGCCCCCGAAGGAGAAGTCCGTACCCTTGCGCGCGGCCGGGTAATCTCCCGCTTCGCCTCCCGCGGCACGGTTGTCGGTGGTATCCGGCAGAATTGGGTTCAGGGCCAGCGCACACGCCGGTGAGCCGTCCAGCCTCCGGCAGATCTCATTCGAGGGGCACGTATGTCCGGACTGATCGACACCACGGAGATGTATCTCCGCACCATCCTCGAGCTGGAGGAAGAGGGTGTGGTCCCCATGCGCGCCCGTATCGCCGAGCGGCTGGACCAGAGCGGGCCGACCGTCAGCCAGACCGTGGCGCGGATGGAGCGCGACGGTCTGGTGTCCGTCGCCAGTGACCGGCATCTGGAGCTGACCGACGAGGGCCGCCGGCTGGCCACGCGTGTGATGCGCAAGCACCGCCTCGCCGAGTGTCTGCTCGTCGACGTGATCGGTCTGGAGTGGGAGCAGGTCCACGCGGAGGCGTGCCGCTGGGAGCACGTGATGAGCGAGGCCGTGGAGCGCCGCGTCCTGGAGCTGCTGCGGCACCCGACGGAGTCGCCGTACGGCAACCCCATCCCGGGTCTGGAGGAGCTGGGCGAGAAGGACGGGGCCGACCCGTTCCTGGACGAGGGCATGGTGTCGCTGGCCAGCCTCGACCCGGGCGCCGAGGGCAAGACGGTCGTGGTGCGCCGGATCGGCGAGCCGATCCAGACGGACGCGCAGCTGATGTACACGCTGCGGCGGGCGGGCGTGCAGCCCGGCTCGGTGGTGAGTGTGACCGAGTCGGCGGGCGGGGTGCTGGTGGGCAGCGGCGGCGAGGCGGCCGAGCTGGAGTCGGACATCGCCTCCCACGTGTTCGTCGCCAAGCCCTGAGCGACCGGCGGGAGCGGACCGGGGCGGGCGGACCGGCCTGAGCGGACCGGCCCTGCGTCCATCAACCCGGCGTCCGCCGCCCGTCGGCCGCCGGTCACCATCCGCTGCCGGGCAACTCCCGTCCCGCATGCGGTTCTTGTGGCGTTGGCGTGATCCGGACCGAATCCGGCGTCCAGTCCGCCGAATCGCAGCGCTCGTCCGCTTCCCGTGCGACGCTGTCGCGTGAGGCATATGACCTGAGGGGCTCTTGGCCGCGGCTCGGCAGTGATGCCGCCCGGCCGGGGAGGGGGCGGGAGGATGTGCCGTGAAGACGCGGAGGGCCCCGGCGCCGTGTGGCGCCGGGGCCTGTCCTCCCCTGTGCTGACCCGGAGCCCCGAGCTCTCAGGGTCATTCCCCTCGGACCGGTTTCCCCGAGCGGTCCGCCTCCCGCTGAAGATCTCCCCTCGACAGCGGCGATCAATCCCCGAGGGTGGTCACTCGAACGAGGGGTGTTGCCCGCGAGAACCTCATTCTCGAATGCGCATTCGATAGTCTGCGGGCGGCGCACGGCACACTTGCACCGACAGGTACGGCAACCAGCAGGGCAGAAGGAACAGCAGGCAGAACACGGTTCACAGGACCGGCCGGCTCGAGGGAGTCGCGGTCCGCGCGAAGCTTGGGGGGTGCCAGACATGGCGCGACGCATCGACGTGACCGGGACGGGCGGCGTACGCCTGGCGGCCTGGGAGTTCGGCGACCCGCCCAAGACCGACCCGGCGCAGGACGCGCAGGACGGACAGGGGGCGCACGACGGGCACACCGCGCCGGAGGGCTCGCCCGGCGTGCTGTTACTGCACGGCCTCATGGGCCGCGCCTCGCACTGGGCGTCCACCGCCCGCTGGTTGTCCGCGCGCTACCGCGCGGTCGCCCTCGACCAGCGCGGCCACGGCCGCAGCGACAAACCCCCGGGGGGTGCCTTCACCCGTGACGCCTACGTCGACGACGCCGAGGCCGCCCTGGAGCAGCTCGGCCTCGCCCGGGTCGTCCTCATCGGCCACGCCATGGGCGCGCTGACCGCCTGGCAGCTCGCCGCCAAGCGTCCCGACCTGGTCCGCGGACTGATCATCTGCGACATGCGGGCCTCCGCGCTCGGTGCCGCCTCGCAGCGCGAGTGGGGCCAGTGGTTCGACTCCTGGCCGCTGCCCTTCGCCACGCTCGCCGACGTCCGCAAGTGGTTCGGCGAGGACGACCCCTGGGTGGAGCGGCCCAATCCGGCCCGTGGCGAGTTCTACGCCGAGGTGATGGCCGAGTCCCCGGACGGCTGGCGCCCGGTCTTCGAACCGGAGCAGATGCTCCGCTCCCGCGAGACGTGGGTGTACGACGCGCACTGGGAGGAGCTGGCCCAGGTCCGCTGCCCCGCCCTGGTCGTGCGCGGTCTGGACGGCGAGCTGGGCCGCGCCGAGGCCCAGGAGATGGTCCGCGTCCTGCCCCGAGGCCAGTACGCGGAGGTCGCCGACGCCGGCCACCTGGTGCACTACGACCAGCCGGAGGCCTGGCGCGCCGCCATCGAGCCGTTCCTGGACTCGCTGGGCGACCACTGACGGGACGCGTTCCCCGGCCGGCCCGTGCGACCACTGACGGGACGCCTTCCCCTGCGCGCCCGGGCGACCACTGACGGGACGCCTTCCCCTGCGCGCCCGGGCGACCATTGGCATGAGGTTTCCCCGGCCGGCCCGGAGCGCCTCACCCCTTGCTGACCGCCGCCAGGATCTCCGGCAGTCGCAGGGCCGTCCGCGGGGCGGCCAGTTTCAGCCCCGCCGCCGTCAGCGCCGCCCCGTACGCCGTGCCCACCGGCAGCAGCAGCCACGTCCAGTCGTCGCCGTCGGCGCTCACGTTCAGCCAGATCGTGAGCGCGATGACGGGCGCGCACAGCAGGGCGGCCGCCATCATCCCGCCGAAGATGGAGATCCAGGCGAGCCCGGTCTGCCCCGGGGCGACGTTCTTGTAGCCCTCCTGCGGGATGGAGTAGGGGAACCGGGCGGAGGTCCACGCCCCGGTCGCGAGCATCGCGCCGAGCAGCGCGAAGGACAGCCCCAGCGCCTCGGGCAGCCGCCGCCAGTCGCCGAGCATGGCCGTCGTCACCACGGTCACCAGCGTGGCGTACGGGAGGGTGATCAGCAGCAGGGCGTACGCCCGGGCGCGCAGCTCGACGTAGGCGTCCCGGGACGAGGAGATCGTCATCGCGACCATCCAGAACGCGGAGGTGTCCTGTCCGAACTGGTTGTACATCTGGATGCCGAGCATCCCGGCGGCGAAGCACGCGAAGTACACCGACCCGGTGCCCTGCCAGGCGTTGAACACCGGCACGATCAGCCCGATGGCCAGCGACGTCACCCAGGCGGCCTTGGTCTTCGGGTCGCGCCACACGTACCGCAGGCTGCGCTCCATGACCGTGCCCGTACGCCCTGCGGGGAGCAGCTTCCCGAGCCCGGTCGAGGAGCGCTCGCGGGCGGCCGACCCGGCGCTCGGCAGGGTGGACCCGTCGGGCGAGGTCATCAGCCGGGTCAGATGCCGTGACCAGAGCGCGAGCAGCGCCACCAGCGCACCGGCGGTCAGCGCCAGTTGCGCGAGCGCGAGACCGTAGGACCCCTCGCTCACCGCGTGCACGGCCCAGAGCGCCGACGCCGGCGGCACCCACCGCAGCACCTCCGCCACCGGGTCGAGCTCGCCCAGCCCCGACGCCCCGAGCCGCTGCGCACCGAAGTTGACGACCTGCGCCCCGATCGCGATGACGAGTCCGCTGAGCACCGCGAGGTCCCGCCCCTTGCGGCTGGTCAGCAGCCGCACGTTGGCCGCGGCGACGGCCCGCGCGAGGGCCACGCACACCAGCAGCGCCAGTACGACGGCGACCGCACCCACCACGAACGCGGCCCCGCCCCGCGCCACCGCGATCACGGAACCCACCAGCAGACACAGCGTGAACAACGGCCCGATGCCCACCAGCGAGGCCGCCAGCAGCGCCCGTACCAGCGGCCGGGGCCGCAGCGGCAGCATCACCAGCCGGGTCGGGTCGAGGGTCTCGTCACCGCTGGGGAAGAACAGCGGCATCACAGCCCAGCCGAGCCCCAGCACCGCCACCGCCAGTACGACCACCGACTCGGCGTGCGCGTGCCCGCGCAGCGCGATCAGGCCGATCAGCTGGAGCGCGGCGAACAGCAGGGCGAAGACGGCCGAGGTGATGTAGGCGGCCTTGCGCCCGCCGGACTGCCGCAGTCCGTTGCGCAGCAGCGACAGCTTCAGCCGGACGAAGACGGGGGTGATCGCGGGGGTGCTCACCGCGAGCCACCGCCCAGCCAGTCGAGGTCGGACCCGGCGTCCCGGCTCTGCGCGCCGACGAGTTCGAGGAAGGCCCGCTGCAGCGAGGGCGCGTCCCCGCGCACCTCGGCGAGCGTGCCGGTGGCGCGGATCCGCCCGGCGGCCATGACGGCCACCCAGTCGCAGAGCGACTCGACGAGCTCCATGACGTGGGAAGAGAAGACGACCGTGGCGCCCGAGGCCGTGTACCGCTCCAGGACGCCCCGGATGGTCTGTGCGGAGACGGGGTCGACGCCCTCGAACGGCTCGTCCAGGAAGAGCACTTCGGGATTGTGGAGGAGAGCGGCGGCGAGCCCGATCTTCTTGCGCATGCCGGTCGAGTAGTCGACGACCAGTTTGTGCTGGGCCCCGGCCAGGTCGAGGACGTCAAGGAGTTGTGTGGCCCGCTTGTCGACCTCGGCACCGGGCAACCCGCGCAACCGGCCGGTGTACGCCAGCAGTTCCCGCCCGGAGAGCCGCTCGAAGAGCCGCAGCCCCTCCGGCAGCACCCCGATCCGGGCCTTCACCTCGACGGGGTCCCGCCACACGTCGTGCCCGACCACCTCGACGGTCCCGTGGTCGGGCCTGAGCAGCCCGGTCACCATCGACAGGGTGGTGGTCTTCCCGGCCCCGTTCGGCCCGACGAGCCCGATGAACTTGCCCGCGGGCAACTCGAGATCGACCCCGGCGACAGCGACCTGCTGCCCGAACCGCTTCCAAAGCCCCCGCACCCGCACAGCGCTGGATTCCACCGCGCCTCCCTCCGTCACCCTGCACCCTACGGTGGGGCAACGCCCTTCTTTCAGGGGCGCGGGGAACTGCGCGATCAACCAGACACGACCCGCAGCCGCCACGAAACGGCAACCACGCAGACGATCCGGCGCTATCGATCCCTACCGCACGCATAGGCCAACGGCGAGATCAACTCCTCCGCATCCGGCAGCCACCGGTTCGCCGGAGTCGGCCGGCAGGCCCACTGCACGGCCCCCCGTGCCCCGAACCGCGTGGGCGGCGCAGCCACATACGCCCCCTCACCCAGCACGGTCAGATCCAGCGACGACACCGACCACCCCAGCTTCCGCACCAGATCGGGCACCTTCACACCGGCCCCCGGCAGCACGAAGAACTCCATCCGCCGATCCGGCGTGAGCGTCACCGGCCCGAGCGTCAGCTCCATCCGCTCCATCCGCGCGAGCGCGAGGAACCCGGCCGTCTCCGGCACGGAGATCGCGTCGAAGGTCCGCCCCGTCGGCAGCAGGATCGACGCGGTCGGCTGCTTCTGCCACATCCGCCGCGCGACCGTCGCACTGCCCGTCGCCTGCGTCGCCCAGTCCGGACGCGCCGGGTGCGACCCGGGCGCCGGACACGCCGCGTCACCGCAGGAGCAGCGCTGGCTGCCGTCGACGGCTTCCAGCCAGGTGCCGGGGAACACGTCCCAGTGGCGCTCCTCGGCGTAGCGAACGGCGGTCTCCAGCAGCGTTTCCCCGCGCTGCTTCGGGATCTGAGCGGCTTCGGTGCCGGCGATCGTCTCTTCCACGATGAACACAACTCTGGTCGTCACCAGGGGTTACGCCCGCGGCCGTGCGCGGGGGAGAGCATCGCCCCTGTTCCCGGGGCGCATGGGTGCATGTGCGGGGGCGCGCGGGAGGAACGGTGGCCGGAGCTGGGTAGCCAGGTGTGGGGCCGGCAGCAGCCGTCACCCCGGCAATCCTCACATGCCTCGCATTTTCACCTGGTGGGCGGGGCATTGATCTTCACGGCCGGATCTTCTAGCTGGGGCGTGAGGGGCTCGGCCGCGGAAGACACGTCAACTCGGTGCGTGGGCAGGCACCGCAGCCACAGGGGGTACGCCATGGCCGCAAGGCCGCTCGTCGCCCGGCAGCCGAACGAACGGCTCCAGGCGCTCATCCAGGAAGCCGGATGCTCCAACGCGGGCCTGGCCCGCCGGGTCAACATGTGCGGTGCCGAGCACGGCCTCGACCTGCGCTACGACAAGACGTCGGTGGCGCGCTGGCTGCGTGGACAGCAGCCACGGGGCCGGGCACCCGCGATCATCGCCGAGGCCCTGGGCCGCAAACTCGGCCGTACGGTCACGATCGACGAGATCGGCATGGCCAACGGCAAGAACCTCGCCTCGGGCGTGGGCCTGCAGTTCTCGCCGACGGTACTGGGGGCCATCGAGCAGGTCTGCGAGCTGTGGCGCAGTGACGTGGGGCGGCGGGACTTCCTGTCCGGCTCCTCCGTCGCCGCGTCCGCGCTGGTCGAGCCCAGCCGGGACTGGCTGATCTCCGCACCCGACGCGCAGGTGTCGCGCTCGGCCGGGCCGCGGGTGGGGCAGTCCGACGTGCAGGCGGTGCAGGCCATGACGCAGGCACTGGTGGACCTCGACCACCAGTACGGCAGCGGGCATGTGCGGCCGGTCGTCGTGCACTACCTCAACAGCGTCGTCTCGGGGCTGCTGGCGGGGTCGTACCGGGAGGCGGTCGGGCGGGACCTGTTCGCCGCGGTGGCCCGGCTGACGGAGCTGGCCGGGTACATGGCCGTCGACACGGGCCAGCCCGGTCTGGCGCAGCGCTACTACATCCAGGCCCTGCGGCTGGCGCAGGCCGCCGGGGACCGCGGCTACGGCGGGTACGTCCTCGCGGCCTCCATGAGCCATCTCGCCGCACAGCTCGGAAACCCGCGGGAGATCGCGCAGTTGGCGCGGGCGGCGCAGGAGGGGGCGCGGGGGCGCGTGTCGCCGCGGGCGGAGTCGATGTTCCTGGCGGCGGAGGCGCGCGGGCACGCCCTCATGGGCGACGTGCGCGCCGCCCAGTCCGCGGCGGGGCGCGCGGTGAGCGCCCTGGAGGCGGCCGACGCGGCCGCCGGGGACGACCCGGTGTGGATCGCGCACTTCGACGAGGCCTATCTCGCCGACGAGTTGGCCCACTGCCACCGTGACCTCGGGCAGGCCGAGGCGGCGGCGCGGTGCGCGCAGGAGTCGCTGGCCGGGCATCCCGAGACGCGGGCGCGCCGCCGGGCCATCGGATATGTGCTGTTGGCCACGGCGCAGGTGCAGCAGCGCGAGATCGAGGAGGCGTGCAACACCGGCATGAAGGCCGTGGAACTGCTGGAGGGGCTGCGGTCCAACCGGGGCGCCGAGTACCTGGAGGACTTCCAGCAGCGGCTGGAGCCGTACCGGGACGAGGCGGTGGTAAGGGAGTTCGGGGCACGGCTCGACCTGCAGGCCGCTGCGTGAACACGGGGTCTGCGGATGCGTGAACATGCGGGAAACGGCTGCGGCGTGCGGGGGAGGTGACATGGGCGACGCGCCGTGACCCGCCGGTGTTACCGCGCTCACAGGGCACGCGGTCGGGCCCTGTGCTGCGTGGCACGGGGCTCTGGGGACCCGGTAGCGTGACCCGACGATTCACAAGGTCCCCCATAAGTAGGAGTCCCGGTGACGCAGAGTGGACAGGGCGAGGAGCCCTCGGCGCGCCCCGCGCGCGAAGGCATCGTGCTGCCCTCCGACGGTGGCGAACCACTGCTGCCGGGCATGACGGGCGGACCCGACGACGCCCCCGGCCGCCGGCCCGCCCCGCCCGCGACGGGCGGGGCGCAGGCCTCGGCCCCCGCTGAGGGCCAGACCTGGGGCCAGCCGTGGGGGCCCGGCCAGGAGCAGACCCCGCCCCCGCCGCCGGGCCAGACCTGGCAGTCGCAGCCCCAGCAGTGGAGCACGCCGGAGCAGCCCGGGTGGGACGCCCAGGCCCCGAGCGCCCTCCCCCCGGAGGGCACCCGGCCCCAGGACCCCTACGCCGGCACACCGGCGAACCCCGACCCGTACGGCACGGCCCAGCCACCCGCGGGTACCGCCGGTTACGCCCCGTACGGAGCCGCGGGCGGCGGCGCCCCGCTGCCCCCGGAGGGCTCCGGCTACGGATATCCGCAGGGGGCCGACGGCTATGGGGCACCCGCCCCGGGTGGCGGCCGGCCGCAGCCGGGGTCCGATGCGCACGGGGTCGGGAACGGCGGCGCGCAGTCGCCGCAGGCAGGCTCCGGGTACGGATACCCGCAGGGTGCCGGTCAGCCGCCGGCCGCCGATGCCTACGGGGGCTCCGCCCCGGGTGGAGGCCGGCCGCAGCCGGAGTCCGGTGCGCACGGGGTCGGTCAGCCGGTCGCCGGTGGGGCGTACGGCGCTCCCGGCGGGGGAGTCTCGCAGCAGCCCTACGGAGGTGGCCTGCCGCCGGCCTCCGCTGCGTACGGCGCTCCCGGCGGGGGCGCGCCGCTGCCCGCGTCCGCCGACGAGGGCGCGACCCGGTACATACCGCCCGTCGCGGGCGACGCCGCCGCGGCCACGCAGTACCTGCCGCCCGTCGCGCAGGCCGCCGACGAGGGGGCGACCCAGTACATACCCCCGGTGTCCCCGGGGGCGCTGCCGCCGGAGATGCCTTCCGGGGAGGACCCGGAGGCGACGCGGTACCTGGGGACCGGCCCCCGGGCCGGGGCGGGAGCCGGGCCGCTGCCGTCGGCCTCGCACCCGGACGCCGAGGCGACGCAGTACATCCCGCCGGTGCCCGGCGGCGACAAGCAGCCGCCCGCCGAGTTCGACAACCTCTTCCGCAGTGACCGGGGCGCCGGCAGCCCGGCCGGGGCCACCCAGCAGATGCCCCGCATCGAGCAGCCGCAGCCCGCGTACGGCGCCGCTCCCCAGCCGTCCCACGTCCCGCCCGCCGGAGGCCGCTCGCGCGGTGGCCGTAGCGGATCGCGTGTGCCCGTCATCGCCGCCGTCGGCATCGGCATCGCCGTGCTCGGTGTCGGCGCGGGCGCGCTGCTCGCCGGTGGCGGAGGCGGCGGTGACGACGACAGCGGCGACAAGAAGACCGTGGCCGCCTCCGCCCCCGCGACGGACGGCTCCGCCTCGCCGTCGGCCGACCCGGCCCGGGCCCAGGCGGTGGAACTGGACAAGCTGCTCGCCGACAGCGGCAACAGCCGCAGCACCGTGATCAGGGCGGTCGCCGACGTCAAGGGCTGCGACAACCTCCCGCAGGCGGCCAAGGACCTGCGGGACGCGGCCAAGCAGCGCAGCGGGCTCGTCACCCGGCTCTCCGGCATCGAGGTCGACAAGCTGCCCGGCCACGCCGCGCTGACCGCCGCCCTCACCAAGGCCTGGCAGGCCTCCGCCTCGGCCGACAACCACTACGCGGCCTGGGCCGACCAGACCGCCGGCAAGAAGGGCTGCAAGAAGGGCCAGGCCCGCACCACCAACCAGACCCTGGCCGGCAACCGGGCGAGCGGCGTCGCCAGCACCGAGAAGGCCAAGGCGGCCGGGCTGTGGAACGGGATCGCGAAGAAGTACGGCCTGACCGAGCGCCAGCCGACGCAGCTCTGACCGACCGGGGAAGTCCCTCGGGCCCGGCGCCGGAGCGAGCCGCCGGGCGGGACGCTCAGGTGTTCACGTCGGCGTTCTCGAGCGTGCGCGTCGTGTCGACGAAGCCCTTGCGCGCCGAGACCAGCCGGCCGTCCCGCACCACCTGGAGGGTCACGTTCGCGTTGACCAGGCGCGGGAAGCCCACGGCGGCGAGCTTGTCCTGGAACCGCCACCGCAGCCTCGGCGTGAGCCCGCCCGTGCCCACCTCCAGGCCGTCGTCCAGGGCCTGAGCCACCGTGTCGGCACTCACCTCGCCGTCGCCCAGCGACTCGACGATCTGCCGGAACACCGTGTAGGCGATCCATGTGGTCTGCACTCCGGCGTCCGCGGGGTCGATGCGGTTGTCGCCGAAGGCCTGCTCCCGGATCACCCGCTTCATTCCGTCCCAGCGCGGATCGGTCGCCACCGGGTACCAGCCGGTGATGTACGAGCCCTCGTAGGGACCCGAGGCCCCGCCGGTCGCGTCGATCACCGTCTGGTCGACGCTGCCCAGCACGGTCGCCGTCCGCACCTCGGGGAAGTCCTCGCGGGCCCGCCGGAAGGAGTCCATGAAGGTGCCGTTGCGGTCCCCCAGCGCGGGCACCACGCACCCGTCGTCCGCCGTGCCGCCGGCCGTCGTGCGCAGGGCCCGCTCGGCCTGGCCGTCGTACTCGGTGGCGTCCTCCGCCGCCCGCTGGTCGTTCGAGCCCCGGTGTCCGCCCGCCTTGAGACCGGAGTCGAGCAGCGGGGGCAGCTGGTCGCCCGTGATGGTGTCGGGCCGGATCAGCGCGACGGGTCCGCAACCGGCGAGGGCGCTGCCGAGACCGGCGAGCAGCGCGGGCTGCCCGCCGTTGACGGGGTAGGACAGGGGGCTGGTGAACTCGGCGTTCGTGATGCCGTAGCCGCCTATGTAGGGGATGCCCGCGCCCTCGAGCGAGGGGAAGAAGGAGTCGGCGTACTGGCTGTACGATCCGACGACCGCGACCGCGTTCTCCTTGACGGCCCGCCGGGCGCACTTCGCGGCGGCCACCCCGTCGTTGTGGTCGTTGCAGGTCAGCACGTTGAGCTTGCGGCCGTTGATCCCGCCCTTGGCGTTGATCCAGCGGGCGTAGGCGCGGGCGAAGGCGGGCATGCCGGGTTTGTTGGTGGCCTCGGTGTCCTGCGGGGCCCAGGTCATGACGGTGATGGTGTCGTCCCCGGCGCCCCCCGTGGTGCCGGGGACGACACCGCATCCGGCGAGGAGCGACGCGCACGCGACCGCCGTGCCCGCGGAGATGATGCCGTTTCTGGCGTGACGGGTGAGGAGGCCGGGGAGGAATGTGCTGCGGGTGCGTCGCCTGCCGGTCATGGTTCTGCACGATTCCGTCACATGGCTAACCCGTGCGTGATGTCGGATCAACAATTGGTGACACACAGGTGAATTGCAGGGGCCGGTGTGACCGATGTGGAGGGGAACGTACGATCGATGACCGTGCAAGCTTCGGAGAACTCTTCCCGTCGTGGCCGTCGCTCATCCACCATGGGCGGCATGCCTGTCAACGACATGCCGTGGTGGCGCTGGCGCAGCAATGTGCGCTCGGCGCTGCACATGCTCTCCGATCCCGGGTTCCAGCGGGACGTCTGGCTGGCCGGTGTGGACGGCTACGGCGACGTGACCGACGCGGTGTACCGGCTGGTCGAGGACACCTGGCTGGATCACTGGTCCGCCGAGAAGTACGTCGGCACGATCTTCCGCGACTCGCAGGAGGCGGCCCTGGTCGACACCGCGGTGCTGCGGGTGCTGCGGATCATGCACCAGGTCGGGCCGGACGCGCCGGTCGCCGCGTACCTCCAGCACGAGGCGTGGCCGGAGGCCGTCCAGGCGGCCCGGGACGCGCATGTGCTCCTCGCCGCGAGTGACGGCGAGGAGCCGGACGCGGCGCCGCGCAGCCTGGACGTGCTGCGGATCATGACCAGGTCCGCGTAGCGGTCCGGCGTCCCGGCCGGCGCGGCGGCTCCGCCGCGGTCCGACCTGCGGGACGATTGCCGGTCGTGTCGGTCCTTGTGGGAACCTGTCCTGCATGAACGAGCAGTCCACCAGCGCCGCGGTCCCGCCCGACCAGTACGTCCTCACCCTTTCCTGCCCGGACAGGAAGGGCATCGTGCACGCCGTGTCGAGCTACCTGTTCATGACCGGCTGCAACATCGAGGACAGCCAGCAGTTCGGCGACCACGACACGGGACTGTTCTTCATGCGGGTCCACTTCTCGGCGGACGCCCCGGTGAGCGTGGAGAAGCTGCGGGCCAGTTTCGCGGCGATCGGCGACTCGTTCCAGATGGACTGGCAGATCAACCGGGCCGACCGAAAGATGCGCATCCTGCTGATGGTCAGCAAGTTCGGGCACTGTCTGAACGACCTGTTGTTCCGGGCGCGGACCGGGGCGCTGCCGGTGGAGATCGCCGGAGTGGTGTCGAACCATACGGACTTCGCGGAGCTGGTGGGGTCGTACAACATCCCTTTCCACCACATTCCGGTGACGAAGGACACGAAGGCGGAGGCCGAGGGGCGGCTGCTCGACATCGTGCGTGAGGAGGGTGTCGAGCTGGTCGTGCTCGCCCGGTACATGCAGGTGCTCTCGGACGACCTGTGCAAGGCGCTCTCCGGGCGGATCATCAACATCCACCACTCGTTCCTGCCGAGCTTCAAGGGGGCGAAGCCGTATCACCAGGCTCATGCCCGGGGTGTGAAGCTGATCGGTGCGACCGCTCATTACGTGACGGCTGATCTTGACGAAGGGCCGATCATCGAGCAGGAGGTCGAGCGGGTGGGGCACGACGTGACGCCTGAGGGGCTTGTCGCGATCGGGCGGGACGTGGAGTGCCAGGCGCTGGCCCGGGGTGTGAAGTGGCATGCCGAGCGGAGGATTCTGCTCAATGGGCGGCGGACTGTGATTTTCGCCTAGGAGCTCGGTTCGTTCCGTTCGGTGGCGGGTGCGGGTGGTTTGTGGTTGTTCGCGCAGTTTCCCGCGCCCTCAAGAACCTCACATCCTGCTCAGTGAAGCTGCCGCGAAGAGGACGTCCCTGATCGCCTCTCTGTCCCCGACCTGGCCTGCCGCCGCCTCCTGTGGAGGGACGTGGCCGGCGGCCAGGCGGCAGAACTCGACGCCGTCCAGGGCCACGTGGGCCACCTCGTGCTCGGCGGAGCCCTTCGCCGCGGGGGAGTCGAGGGGGATCAGCCACTCGCCGCCGCCCGAGCCCTCGATCTCCAGCCGGAGGCTGCGGCCGGGCTCGCCCGCCGCGACCAGGTGGCGGTGGTGGGCGGGGGAGGCCAGACCGGTCCGGCGGCGGTGGGCCAGGGCCGTCGGCAGCATGCGGGCCGCCAGGTCGATCATGCGGTGCAGATGGCGTGGCGAGGGCGGGTCGTAGGGGTAGTCGACCGCGTCGGCGATGTCCTCGGCGTGCACCCAGCACTCGAAGGCGCGATCCAGCATCGCGTCGTGCAGCGGCAGTTCGAAGTCGCCGTACGCCACCGGCGTCTTCCCGCCGCCGCCCGTGAACGACACCGTGCGTACGAGGCTGTGGCTCTGCTCCCGCCAGGGCGTCCGGACGGACCGGGTGGGCGGGAAGTGGGAGGCGCGCCAGAACGCCTCGGTGCGGGACGCCGGCGTGGGGCGCCGGGACGGGACGTCGCCCAGCGGGTCGTCCAGGCCGAGCGCCACCCCCACCAGGCCGTCGACGCTGAGCAGATGGGCGATGACCCCGGCGACGGTGGTGCGGCGGCTCGTCGGCTCGTCGGAGCGGAACCAGCGCAGCCGTACCGGCGCGTGCCACTCGGCGTCGCCGAAGTCCTGCAGCAGGGCGTCCAGGCGCGCGGTCTCGGCGTCGTACGCGGCGGCCCACTCCGGTACCGGGATGCGCGGCGGACGCCGCTCCAGGCAGGTGTCCAGAACGCGGGTGCGCAGCCCCGGGTCCAGGTCGAGGCTCTCGGGGCGTTGCAGCAGCCCGACCGCCTCGCGCAGCCGCCGGGCCTCGTCGGCGCAGGAGCCGCACTCGCCGAGGTGCTCCTCGACGGCCGTGGCCTCCTCGGCCGAGCACGCGGCCAGCGCCCAGGCGCCGAGCAGGGCCTTCAGTACGGGGTGCCCGAAGACGGGCGGGGCGGGCGGTGCCGTCATGTCGCCGAGGTCCCCCGGCGCGGGCAGCGGCAGCCCGCTGTCCTCGACGGAGGCCCGGGGCGGGGGAATCCGCGGCGGCCGCCCGTGCTCCGCAGCCTCACCGGTACCGCGCCCGATATCGCCGCTCTCAGGTCGAATGCCGCTCTCGTCCCGGGCGTTGGGGGTGTTGTCCTTCTCCTCGTGGTCGGCGTCCCCTTCGCCGTCCTCGTGCGCCTCGAACCTGTCCGGCCCGTTCACACCGCACCCCCGTAGCCGGGCGGTGCGTCCGGTGCCGCGGTGTCGTGGGCGGTGGACAGCAGTTGCAGGCCGAGCCGCAGGCGGCGACGGGCCTCGTCCTCGGTGATGCCGAGGTCGGTGGCCGTCTGGCGGTAGTCGCGGCGCTGGAAGTAGGCCCGCTCCAGGGCCGAGCGCAGCGGAACCGGCATGGACTGGACGATGTAGTCGGCGCGGGCGGCGACGGAGGCGCGACGCACCCGGTGCTCCAGTTCCTCCGCGGTGCCGGCGCCCTCCCGGGTGAGGGCGGCGGTCTCGGTGGCGCGCAGTCGCTGCACCGCGAGCCGGTGGGTCAGGGTGGCGACCCAGGTGCGCAGCGGGCCCTGCCTGGGGTCGTAGGAGTCGGGATGCTCCCAGACGTGGATGAAGACCTCGCGGGTGATGCCGTCGGCGGCGCGCTCGTCGCCGAGTACGCGGTGGGCGAGGCCGTGCACGAGGGAGGCGAACCGGTCGTAGAGCTCACCGAGGGCCGCCGCTTCGCCGCGGGCGAGCCGCTGCTGCATCTTGCGGTCCCAGCGAGGCGGTACGTCCTTCTTCGCCATGCCCTCACCCCCTGCTCGTGTCCCGCGCCCGCGCTCTGTCCAGCCTGTGCCCGATGTCTTCTCGAATGTAGTCGGCACGTCCGGTGGCGCACGCCCCTTTGTGGCAATGTGCGCCCCCTGGGCGGCTGCAGGTGGTAGAGGGCCGCCGGCGCTCGCACCGGAGGCCTTTGGACTCGCGCCTACCCCGCTGTCCGTCGATCAGACATGACTGAAAAAGGATCGAACAGGATCGAAGTCGGCTAAATCAAGCCTCTTTAGCGGGGGATCCGTTTTCCGGGTTGCGTTTCAGGGAACCGCCGCTGGGCAGCCGCGCTGCAAGGAAGCGTAGGGTCTGCTTCCGGTTTGGCGATCGAAGGGCGTGGTGGTGACCTTCAAAGTGACCGGCGGCGAGCAGGGCGAATGGGCCGTGCTCCAGGTGTCGGGCGAACTGGATCTGGTGACGTCACCGGTGCTGCGTCAGCGCGTGCACGACGTGGTGGCCGAGGGGCATCACTGTCTCGTCCTGGATCTGTCCGACGTGTTCTTCTGCGACTCCAGCGGCGTCGGCGTGCTCATCGCGGCCCGCCGGCTGATCCGCTCCTGCCAGGGCCGGCTGCGCCTCGTGCTGCCCGCCCGGGGTGCGGCCGACGGATCCCACGTCAACCGGGTCCTCGGCGCGCTGGGCGTGCGCAGACTGTTCGACGTGTACGGCGATGTGGACGCCGCCCTCGGCGACGAGGGCGAACCCCTGTCCGCGTGACGGCCCGATGACGCACGGTACGGCGAATGTCGCCGTTGCGGCACGCCGTTGCCCCGGAATTCCCCCGGTCTTGGCACAAGTGACGTTTTCGCGCGCCCGAACGGCACTCTCCGTCGTACGCTCCGACCCAGACGTACCCCACCCGACGTAAGGCGGCCCGAAAGAGACATGGTCAGCAGCGAGTACGAGCGCAGGATCGCCGCCCGGTTCGCCACCTTCGACCAGGACGGCAACGGCTACATCGACCGCGAGGACTTCTACGGCGCGGCCAAGGCGCTGCTCACGGAGTTCGGCGTGGCGGCCCGGTCCGACAAGGGGCAGGCCCTGTACGGCGGCGCCGAGGCCTTCTGGCAGGGCATGGCCGGGATAGCGGACCGCGACGGCGACCAGCGCATCACACGCGAGGAGTTCGTCACCGGTGCGGTCAAGCGCCTGCGCGACAACCCCGACCGGTTCGCCGAGATCGCCCGCCCCTTCCTGCACGCGGCCCTGGACGTCGCGGACACCGACCGTGACGGGGCAGCGACGGTCGAGGAGGCCGGCCGTGTCCTGAAGTGCCTCGGCGTCCCCGAGGACGTCGCCGGACCGGCCGCCGCAACGCTCGACGCGGACGGGGACGGCAAGGTCGGCGAGACCGAGGTCGTCCCGGCCTTCGCCCGCTATTTCACCGTGCCCGAGTAGGGCCACGAGCGCCCCTTCGGCGTAGGGGTCGTTCCGGGCGGGCGGCTGCGGGCTGTCGGTGGTTGTTCGCACAGTTCCCCGCGCCCCTGGGGGGCCTGCCCGCAGCCGGTCACGTGCCCGAGTAGCGCTCGCGGAGCTTGTACTTCAGCACCTTCCGCAGGGTCTCGCCCCGCGGAAGGGCGTCCACCACCTCCAGCCGCTCCGGCAGCTTGTGCACCGACAGTCCCTCGGCGCGCAGGAAGGCGGTCACGCCCGCGAGCGTCAAGGCCTCGGTCCCCGGCCTCTGTTCCACCACCGCGCACACCAGCTCACCGCGCGCCGCGTCGGGCAGCCCGATCACGGCCGCGTCCCCGACCGCCGGATGCCGGTGCAGCAGGTCCTCTATCTCCTGGGCCGAGATGTTCTCGCCCTTGCGGATGATCACGTCCTTCAGCCGGCCGGTGAGCACCAGGTGCCCGGTGTCCGTGAGCCGCCCGAGATCGCCGGTGCGCAGGAACCCCTCGGCGTCGAAGGCCTCCGCCGTCTGCCCGGGGTCCAGGTACCCGCGGCACACGGCCTCCCCGCGCAGCCGCACCTCCCCGTCCACGATCCGGATCTCCATCCCCTCCGGCGGCCGTCCCTCGGTCGTCGCCAGCAGTTCGGGGTCGTCGTCCGGCGCCCCCATGGTGATCATCGGCACCTCGGTCATGCCGTACCCGTGGGTGAGCTGCACGCCCATCTCGCGCACGACCGCGTGGTACAGCTCAGGCGGCTTGGGCGCCCCGCCGCCCGCCAGCAGCCGCAGCGACGGCACCACCGGCCTCCCCGGCCGCTTGCGCTGCTCCGCCAGGAACATCGAGTAGAACGCCGTCGACCCGCCCGCCATCGTCACCCCGTGCGCGCGGTACGCCGCCAGCGCGTCGGGCAGTGCGAACCGCTCGAACAGCACCGCCGGGAAGCCGTACAGCAGCAGCATCACCGTGTAGTCGGGGCCGCCGATATGGGCGTACGGGAAGGCGATCGAGCCGACGTCGTCCGCCGAGGGGCGCAGCGCGTGCGCGAGGCACGAGCCGCCCGCGAGCAGCGAACGGTCCGTGTGCAGCACGCCCTTGGGGTCGGAGGTCGTACCGGACGTCCAGTAGATCCAGCGGACGGCGGTGCCGTCGGAGGGCGGGGGAGGCAGCAGGGACGGATCGCCGTCGGGGAGGTCGTCGTAGGCCTCGAAGACGCCCTTCGCGCCCAGCCGCCGGGCCATCTCCGCGTGGTCGAAGCCGCGCCAGGTGCCCGGCACCGCGAAGAACTCCGCCCTGGACTCGCGCAGCGCGAAGCCGGCCTCGCGGTCCCGGTAGAAGGGGATCACCGGGGTCTGCACGGCGCCCAGGCGGGCCAGGGCGAAGGACAGCACGGCCGTCTCGATGCGGGTGGGCAGCTGCCAGGCGACCACCGTGCCGGGGCGCACGCCCATGCCGTACAGCCCGGCCGCGACCCGCTCGGCGCGGGTGCGCAGCGCCTCGAACGTGAGCGTGCGGCCGTCCTGGTGGAACAGCGGCCGGTCAGGAGTGAGGGCGGCGCGGCGGGTGACCAGCTCCCACAGCGTGGCCGACGAACTCAGGGCGTGCGGGGTCTCGTTCACGGATGCCCCCTGCTGCTTGGCTGACGGGTCGTCAGATGGGATGCTAACTGACGAGCCATCAGATAAGTACCGTCCGGCGGAGGGGACCCATGGCCATCGAACTGCCCCGCATCATCAGCGTCGACGACCACGTGATCGAGCCCGCCCACCTCTTCGACACCTGGCTGCCGGCCAGGTACCGCGAGCGCGGCCCCAGGGCGCTGACCGCCGGCATCGGTGAACTCGCCTACATCGGCGGCAAGTACCGGATCACCATGGACCCGGACGGTCAGCCCACCGACTGGTGGATCTACGAGGACCTGAAGTTCCCGTACAAGCGCAACATCGCCGCCGTCGGCTTCGACCGGGACGAGATGACCCTGGAGGGCATCACCCGCGAGGAGATGCGGCCCGGCTGCTGGGACCCCAAGGAACGTCTGAAGGACATGGACCTCAACCATGTCGAGGCGAGCCTGTGCTTCCCCAGCTTTCCGCGGTTCTGCGGTCAGACCTTCGCCGAGGCGCACGACAAGGAGGTCGCCCTCGCCTGCGTGCGCGCCTACAACGACTGGATGGTCGAGGAGTGGTGCGGCGACAGCGGCGGCCGGCTCATCCCGCTGTGCCTGATCCCGCTGTGGGACGTCGGCCTGGCGGTCGAGGAGATCCGCCGCAACGCCGCACGCGGGGTGAAGGCGGTGACCTTCTCCGAGATCCCCACCCACCTCGGGCTGCCGTCCATCCACTCCGGCTACTGGGACCCGTTCTTCGCGGTCTGCCAGGAGACCGGGACGGTCGTCAACATGCACATCGGCTCGTCCTCGCAGATGCCGGCCGCCTCCCCGGACGCCCCGCCCGCCGTCCAGGCCTCCCTCAGCTTCAACAACGCCATGGCCTCGATGATGGACTTCCTTTTCAGCGGGGTCCTGGTGCGCTTCCCGCGTCTGAAACTCGCCTACTCCGAGGGCCAGATGGGCTGGGTCCCGTACGCCCTGGAGCGCGCCGACGACGTCTGGGAGGAGCACCGGGCCTGGGGCGGCGTGCGCGACACGGTCCCCGAGCCGCCGTCCACGTACTACTACCGGCAGATGTACTGCTGCTTCTTCCGCGACAAGCACGGCGTGGCGTCCCTGGACGTGGTGGGCCGTGACAACGCCACCTTCGAGACCGACTACCCGCACGTCGACTCGACCTTCCCGCACACCAAGGAGGTCGCCCTGGAGCACGTCGAGGGCCTCGACGACGAGACGGTGTACAAGCTGATGCGGGGCAACGCCATCCGGATGCTCGACCTGGACCTCGACCGCTGATGGACCTGTCGGACACGCCCGAGGAGGCCGCCTTCCGGGCCCGGCTGCGGGAGTGGCTCGCGGCGGTGCTCCCGGGCCTCCCGCCCCGGCCGTCCCCCCACGACTGGCCGGGGCGACGGGCCTACGACCTCGGCTGGCAGCGCCGGCTCCACGACGCGGGGTACGCCGAGGTCCACTGGGACGCCACCCCGAGCGTCCGCCTGATCTTCCTGGAGGAGACCGAGCGGGCCGGTGCTCCCTACGTGGGCGCCAACTTCGTGGGCCTGCTGCACGCCGGGCCGACGATCGCCGCGGAGGGCACCCCGGACCAGCGGGCACGCTGGCTGCCGCCGATCCTGCGCGGCGAGGAGGTCTGGTGCCAGGGCTTCAGCGAACCGGAGGCCGGCTCCGACCTCGCGGCCCTGCGCACCCGCGCGCGGCGCGACGGAGACGCCTACGTGGTGACCGGCTCCAAGATCTGGACGTCCCACGCGGAAGTCGCCGACTGGTGCGAGCTGTTGGTCCGCACCGACCCCGACGCCCCCAAGCACCGGGGCATCACCTGGCTCGCCCTGCCCATGGACGCGCCGGGCATCACCGTACGGCCGCTGCGCACGCTGGCCGGTTCGGCCGAGTTCGCCGAGGTGTTCCTGGACGAGGTGCGGGTGCCGGTGGCCAACCGGGTCGGGGACGAGAACGACGGATGGCGCGTGACCATGGTGACGCTGTCCTTCGAACGCGGTACTGCGTTCGCCGGCGAGGTCGTGGCCTGCCGGCGCGTGCTGGGCGAACTGGCCGTCGAGGCCCGCGAGAACGGCCGCTGGGACGACCCGGCCCTCAGGCGCAGGCTGGGCAGGTTGCACGCCGAGTTCCGGGCGCTGTGGCGGCTCACGCAGTGGAACGTCAGCGCGGCGGAGGCGGCGGGCGGGGTGCCGGGCGCCGGCGGCTCGGTCTTCAAGCTCCGCTACTCGCACGCCCGCCAGGAGCTCTACGACGCCGCCGCCGAGGTGCTCGGCCCCGACTGCCTCGACCTGGACCGGCGGTGGACCCTCGACCGGCTGTCCTCCCTGGCGTACACGATCGCGGCCGGCACCTCGCAGATCCAGCACAACATCATCGCCGAGCGCGTCCTCGGCCTGCCGAAGGGACGGTGAGGTGCCGTGCGGTTCCGGCCGACCGACGACCAGCGGGCCCTGCGGGAGGCCGTGCGCGAGGCACTGGCCCGGCACTTCGACGGGGAGGCGTTGCGGGCGGCGGTGGAGGGTGCGGGGGGTGGGGGCGCCGGTGCCGGGGGCAAGGGGGTGGGGCCTTCAGCGACGGAAAGCGGTGGTGCGGGGAGTGAAGGGCCGGGGCGTTCCGAGAGCGGTGGCGCTGCGGGCGCGGGGCGGTCGGTACTCGACGGTGGTGGAACGGGGAACGGTTCGGAGGGTGGCGGCTGCGCGCCTGCGGGGCGTTCGGTGGCCGAGGGTGGCGGTCCGGGGAGTGACGGGTCGGAACCCCGCGCGGCTGCCGGTGGTGTGGCACGGCTCGACCGTGGGGTGTGGCGGGCCCTCGGGAAGCTCGGGTTCT
Organism: Streptomyces sp. NPDC126510; assembly: GCF_040302345.1. Lineage (NCBI taxonomy): Bacteria > Bacillati > Actinomycetota > Actinomycetes > Kitasatosporales > Streptomycetaceae > Streptomyces > Streptomyces sp. NPDC126510. The sequence continues at coordinate 58,286 of NZ_JBEORR010000030.1, forward strand.
TCGCCCTGCGGCTGCCGGAGGCGGAGGGTGGGGTCGGACTCGGGCTGCCGGAGGCCGTGTTGGTGTTCGAGGAGGCCGGACGGGTGCTGCTGCCCGGGCCGCTCGTCGCCACCCACCTCGCGGCCGGTGCCGTACCGGGCGCCGCCACCGGGGAGACGGTGGTCGCCACCGTGGACGGCGGGCTCGTGGAGTGGCTGGCGGAGGCGGACGTCGTGCGCGGTGACGCCACCGGAGCCGTGCCCCTGCGCTCGCTCGACCCGCTCACGCCCCTGCACCGCGTGCCCGCCGGGCGGCCCGCCCCCGACCCCGTCGCGGTTCTGCTCAGCGCCGCCGAGCAACTCGGCACGGCCGTCCGCGTCGGCGAACTCGCGGCGCAACACGCCCGGGCGCGCGAACAGTTCGGCCGGCCCGTCGGCGCCTTCCAGGCGGTGGCACATCTGTGCGCGGGGATCCTGGTCCGGGCGGAGACGGCCCGTGCCGCGGTGTACGCGGCCGCCGTCACCGCCCACCCGGCCGACATCGCCGCGGCCCGGCTCCTCGCCGACGAGGCCGCCGTGCGCGGCGCCCGCGACTGTCTCCAGGTGCACGGCGGCATGGGCTTCACCTGGGAGTCCGAGGTCCATCTGCATCTGAAACGCGCATGGGTTCGAACCCAGCGTGCGGGTGGTGTGACGGAGAGTGAGGAGATGCTCGCGGCGGCTCTGGCGTCCGAGAAGGTCTGACGGGCCGTCTGGCTGCGGTGTCGCCCCGCACGCTCCCGGAGATGTCGCGGATCGTGGCATACCGGAATCACGGAGCGTTGATATCGGCTTGTGTCCTCAGTGTGACTCGTTACGGCCTGGAGTCGATTGCCCACTCCGGTACCTTGTGTCAGATGCGAGTGGCTCCGAGCGCAGTGCGACCCCGTGGCGCCGCCTGTTCGACTGCCCGCGGCGAGCGTCGCACAGTATGCCGCACGGGTACTCCTTCGCGCTGGAATATGCCCGAAGCGCTTGTTGGCGTGACTGTACGTCAACCATGCTGTCCCACAAGGGATTCACGTTCTGTGATCCTTGTCCCGGCCGTTGTTCTGGCCATGCAGAAAATGGCTACGATCGTGGCCCTCGTGAGGCGCGAGCCTAAGTGTCCGCCGGTTCGGATGGTGTGAGCGGTGCAGGTGCTTCAAGTGCAGCTGGAGATCCGGCCCGACCCCGCAGAAGTGGGGCGAGCCCGGCGGTGGGCCCGCTCCCGCCTGGCCGGGTCCGGCATACAGGCCGACGAACCCCTCGCCGAGACGCTGATCCTGCTCGTCTCCGAACTCGTCACCAACGCCGTGGTGCACACCGGCCGCCCCGCCGTCCTGCGGCTGTCCCTGCCGCCCGTGGTGACGGAGGAGGCCACGGTCCGGCTCGAGGTCGCGGACCGCAGCGGCCGGGCCCCCGTGCCCCGGTGCGCCGGCGACGACGCGACCGGCGGCCGGGGCCTGGCGCTCGTGGACGGCCTCGCCGACCGCTGGGGCTGGAGCGTCGAGGCCACCGGCAAGCGCATCTGGTGCGAACTGGACCGGTGCGCGAAGTCCGGCGACGTCGCCACCTCGTGCGGGGGCGGCGCGGTGGCGTGCGGCGGCGGGGCGGCTTTCGAGGGACTGGCGTACGAAGCGGTGTAGTGCCGCAGCTCGTCGCCCGCCCCCCGCGCCTGCCGGGTGCGGTGCACGGCGGCACATGCCGCGGGTGTGTGCGGCGGGGCCGGGGCACGGATGCATCGGGTCGGCAGGTTCGGTCGGGCCATGCGGCGATGCGCCGGGACGTGCTTCCGTGCGCGCCTACGGCAAAAGCCTCAAGTGCGACAAATTGCCGAACGGGTGTTGACGGGTCGTGACCGCTTGCTCACGCTTGTGGGCAGCGATTCGCCGAGAGGGGACGACGAGGGCTTCGGTGGACGGCAGCCCTCGGCGAGTGTGAGTCGTGATTCGGCGTCGGCTTCCTTCAGGGCCAGGAAGCCGGGGCGGGAGCGCCGGAGTCGGGTGGCGGCGCGCGCTGCCGTGCTCGGGGCGAGCAGCGCGGCGCCGCCATCCAGCTGCGCGGATGGCGGCCCGGTGCGGCGACGGGCCCTGGGGCCCGGCGGTCCGGGGGGCCGGTCTACAGAACGGCGACGGGTGCCACCGGAGAGCCGGTCGCCCCGGTGAACGGCTCGGGGGTGGCCGTCAGCAGAAACGCGTACCGGCCCGCTTCTCCACAGGCTGTGGACAACGTTTCGAGATTCCAGTTCTGGCCCTGTGGCATGCCCATCTCCACGAGATGGAGCGCGTGCACCGGCAGCCAGAGGTCCGCCACCTCCGGCGGGAACACCTCGAAGGTCAGGGTGTCGTTGGCGACGGCCGCGACATCGCGCGCGTGGAACCACTCCGGCGTACGGATCGACAGCCCCGGCGACGGGTACCCGTAGCCGTGCCGGTCCCCGGCCAGGCAGGTCCGCATCTGCCCGGTCCGCACGAGCACGATGTCACCGGCCCCGACCCGCGTGCCGGCCAGCTCCTCGGCGGCGTCCAGGTCCTCGGGCGTGACCGCGTATCCACCGTCGAGCCGGTCCGTGCCCCGGGCCCGGGCGACGTCGAGCAGTACGCCGCGTGAGACCACGTGCCGGACCGTGCCGATGCCGCTGAACCCGGCGCCGCCATGTGCCGTGACGGTGTCGGCCGGGCGGCCGTTGTAGAGCCGGCCGGAGTGCGAGACGTGCGGCAGCGCGTCCCAATGGGTGGCCGCCTGGAGTCCCATGGTCACGATGTCGTCGCTGCAGGCGACCGTGCCCGGGCCGAAGATCTCCTGGTTGATCTGCACCATGGTGTGCAGGGGGTTGACGCGGCCGGGGATCACGCCGGTCTGCACACCGTCCTGCTGGAGGGGCAGGGCGAGGGGGACGCGCCGACCGCTGCGGACGGTCGCCGCGGCCTGCCTCACGACCTCGTCGGTGATCAGGTTCAGGGTGCCGATCTCGTCGTCGGCTCCCCAACGCCCCCAGTTGTTCACGCGCTTGGCGATGTCGTGGAACGCGTCCGGCAGCGACATGAGTCCTCCCCGGGGCTTGTCTTCCGGTATCTGACGGGTCGTAGAATTCGGGAACCGACAATCTAACGGTCCGTCAGAAACCGTGGGACGGGAAGGGGCCGGGCGTGGGGAACTTCTTGGCAGGCAAGGTCGTCGCCGTCACGGGTGCCGGGCGGGGCATCGGCCGGGCGGTCGCGCTCGCGGCGGCGGCCGAGGGGGCGAAGGTCGTGGTCAACGACTACGGCGTCGCGGTCGACGGGGGCTCGCCGGCGAGTGAGGTCGCCCAGGCCGTGGTGAAGGAGATCGAGGCGGCGGGCGGGGAGGCGGTGGCCGTCGCCGACGACATCTCCACGATGGCGGGCGGGCAGCGGGTCGTCGACGTGGCGCTGGCGTCGTACGGGCGGCTGGACGGTGTGGTCTGCGTGGCCGGGATCCTGCGCGAGCGGATGCTGTTCAACATGACCGAGGAGGAGTGGGACCCGGTCGTCGCGACACACCTCAAGGGCACGTTCACGGTGTTCCGGGCGGCCTCCGCGATCATGCGGAGGCAGCGGGCCGGGACGCTGATCGGCTTCACCAGCGGCAACCACCAGGGGTCGGTCTCCCAGGCCAACTACAGCGCCGCGAAGGGCGGGATCATCTCGCTGGTGCGCAGCGCCGCGCTGGGACTCCACAAGTACGGGGTGACCGCGAACGCGGTGGCGCCGGTGGCGCGGACGCGGATGTCGGCGGGGGTGCCGATGGAGCTGGCGGAGATCGGCGAGCCGGAGGATGTCGCCGCGCTGGTGGTGTACCTGCTGTCCGACGCGGCCTCCCGGGAGGGGATCACCGGGCAGGTGTACACGGTGGCCGGGGCGAAGATCGCGGTGTGGGCGCAGCCGAGGGAGTTGCGTGCCGCCTATGCCTCCGGCGGGTGGAGCGTGGAACGGATCGCGGAGTTCCTGCCCGGGTCGGTCGGGGTGGATCCGATGCCGATGCTGGAGCGGGTGGGGGAGATGGAGAGGGCGGCGGGGGAAGGGCGGAGGCCCAACGCCCAGTAGCTCGGGGGCTGGGGTGGTTCGGCGGGTGCGGGCGCGTTGTGGCTTGTCGCGCAGTTCCCCGCGCCCCTGGGGAGTCTGCCCCTGCAGCAGCGAGAGGAGAGCCCTGATGGACTTCGGCTTCAGCCCGGAGGACGACGCGTTTCGCAGCGAAGCTCGTGACTGGCTGGCCTCGCACGTCAGTGGCCGTGCGGACCGCCGCAGTTGGGAACGCACCCTCGGCGCGGCCGGATGGATCGGGCTCGGGTGGGGTGCCTCCGGGTACGGGAATCGCAGGGCCACCCTCACTCAGCAGGTCGTCTGGGCCGAGGAGTACGCGCGCTCCGGGGCGCCGCCGCGCTCGGGGCACATCGGGGAGAACCTGCTCGGCCCGACGCTCATCGCCCACGGCACCGACGAGCAGAAGTCGCGCTTCCTGCCGCCGATCGCCGCCGGCGCGGAACTCTGGTGCCAGGGGTACAGCGAACCCGGCGCCGGATCGGACCTGGCCGGGATCCGGACCGCGGCCGTACCCGAGCCGGACGGCCGTACGTACCGGGTCACCGGGCAGAAGATCTGGACGTCGCTCGCCCACGAGGCGGACTGGTGTTTCGTGCTGGCCAGGACAGAGCCCGGCTCGGTGCGGCACCACGGCCTGTCCTTCCTGCTCGTCCCCATGGACCAGCCCGGCCGGATCGAGGTCCGCCCCATCCGGCAGATGACCGGCACCAGCGACTTCAACGAGGTCTTCTTCGACGGCGCCCGCGCGGAGCACGTCGTCGGCGGCGCGGGCAACGGCTGGCGCGTCGCCATGAGCCTGCTCGGCTTCGAGAGGGGTGTGTCCACGCTCGCCCAGCAGATCGGGTTCGCCGGGGAACTGGGCGCGGTGGTGCGGGCGGCCGTGGAGTCGGGCGCGGTGCGGGACCCCGTCGTACGGGAACGGCTCGTGCGGCAGTGGGCCGAACTGCGCACGATGCGCTGGAACGCCCTGCGCACGCTGGGGGGTTCCACAGAGGCGGGCGCCCCGAGCGTGGCCAAGCTGCTGTGGGCCGGCTGGCACCAGCGGCTCGGTGAGCTGGCCGTGCTGGTGCGGGGCGCGGCGGCCGGAGTGGGACCCGCCGACTGGTCCGCCTCGGCGCCGTACGAACTGGACGCCGCCCAGCACCTGTTCCTCTTCTCGCGGGCCGACACGATCTACGGCGGCTCGGACCAGATCCAGCGCACGATCATCGCCGAGCGTGTGCTCGGCCTGCCCAGGGAGCCCAAGGGGGCCGTGTGATGCGAGGTGTGATCTTCGACGGGAAGCAGGTCCGGGTCGTGACGGACCTGGAGGTGCGCGAGCCCGGGCCGGGTGAGGTACGGGTGGCGGTCTCGGCGGCCGGGCTGTGCCACAGCGATCTGTCGGTGATGGACGGGACCATCCCCTTCCCCGTTCCCGTGGTGCTGGGCCATGAGGGGGCCGGGGTCGTGGAGGCCGTGGGCGCGGGCGTCACCCATGTCGCGCCCGGGGAGCATGTGGCGCTGTCCACCCTGGCGAACTGCGGTACGTGCGCGGAGTGCGACCGGGGGCGGCCGACCATGTGCCGGAGGGCCATCGGACGCCCGGGCCGGCCCTTCCGCCACGGCGGCTCGCCGGTGCACCAGTTCGCGTCCAACTCGGCGTTCGCCGAGCGCACGGTCGTCAAGGCCGTACAGGCGGTCCGCATCCCCGACGACATCCCGCCGGCGTCGGCCGCGCTCATCGGGTGCGGGGTGCTGACCGGGGTGGGCGCCGTACTCAACCGGGCGCGGGTCGACCGCGGCGACAGCGTCCTGGTCATCGGGACGGGCGGCATCGGCCTGAACGTGCTCCAGGGGGCGCGGATCGCGGGCGCCGGGCGGATCGTCGCCGTCGACGCCAACCCGGCGAAGGAGGAGGCGGCACGCCGGTTCGGCGCGACCGACTTCCTCACCTCGGCCGAGGGGGTGCGCGACCTCCTGCCCACGGGAGCGGACCACGCCTTCGAGTGCGTCGGCCGTGTGGAGCTGATCCGGCAGGCGATCGACGCGCTGGACCGGCACGGCCAGGCGATCCTCCTCGGGGTCCCGCCCGCCGCTGCCGAGGCGTCCTTCCGCGTCTCGTCGATGTACCTCGACAAGTCCATCCTGGGCTGCCGCTACGGCTCCTCGCGCCCGCAGCGGGACATCGCCCTGTACGCCGAGATGTACCGCCAAGGGCGCCTCCTGCTCGACGAACTGGTCACCCGGACCTATCCGGTCGAGGACTTCGAGAAGGCGGCGGCGGACGCGGAGGCGGGGCGGGTCGCGCGGGCGGTGCTCACCTTCTGAGAGCCGCGGTGCTCTCGTTCTCCGCCCGGAAGGTGCGCCGGTAGGCCGTGGGCGTGACCCCCAGGGCCGACTGGAGGTGCTGGCGCATGGACTGGGCCGTGCCGAATCCCGCGTCCCGCGCCACCTGGTCGACGGAGCGGTCGGTGGACTCCAGGAGGTGGCGGGCCCGTTCCACGCGCTGCTGGGTGAGCCACTGGCCGGGGCTGACGCCGGTCTCCTCGCGGAAGCGGCGGGTGAAGGTGCGGACCGACATGGACTCCTGGGCGGCCATGTCGCGCAGCTGGACCGGCTCGTGGAGACGGCCCAGGGCCCAGGCGCGGGCCGAGGTCGTGGTCGCCTGCTGCGGGTCCGGCACGGGCCGGTGGATGTACTGCGCCTGACCGCCGTCGCGGTGCGGCGGCACGACCGTGCGGCGGGCCACGTCGTTCGCGATCGCCGTGCCGTGGTCCCGGCGCACCATGTGCAGGCACAGGTCGATGCCGGCCGCGACACCGGCCGAGGTCAGGACGTCGCCGTCGTCGATGAACAGCACGCCCGGGTCGACCTCGATCCGCGGGAAGAGCCGCTGGAACCGGTCAGCGTCGGCCCAGTGGGTGGTGGCGGGCCGGCCGTCGAGGAGACCGGCGGCGGCGAGGACGTAGACACCCGTGCAGATCGAGGCGAGCCGGGTGCCCGGGCGGATGTGGGCGAGGGCGGCGGCCAGTTCGCCGGTCAGCACGCCCTGCTCGAAGACCGGGCCGAGTTCGTACGACGCCGGGACGATCACCGTGTCGGCGGTGGCCAGGGTCTCGGGGCCGTGCTCCACCTGGATGGCGAAGTCGGCGTCGGTCTGCACCGGGCCCGGCGGGCGGACGGAGCAGGTGACGACGTCGTACAGCAGGCGTCCCTCGGCGTCCCGGGGGCGGCCGAAGATGCGGTGCGGGATGCCCAGCTCGAAGGGGAGCAGGCCGTCCAGGGCGAGGACGACGACACGGTGCGGGCGGAACTCCGGGTCACGGCGCATGGCCCGATCCTATGGCCCGATCCTAACGAATGCTGTCCTTCGGGCCACTCGATGGAGTGCACCCGCCGGCCGGAAGCTCTATGTCGTGACCCAGACAACCGAAGCAGCGGCCGTGCGGCAGCCGCCGAAGCCGACCCGTGTGCGCCTGCACCGCGCCTGGTTCGTCGCCGCCGTGACCTTCGTGACGATCATCGGCGCCGCCGCCTTCCGTTCCGTGCCGGGCCTGCTCATCGATCCACTGCACGACGAGTTCGACTGGTCGCGCGGCACGATCGGAGCCGCCGTCTCGGTGAACTTCGCGCTGTACGGCCTGACGGCCCCGTTCGCGGCGGCCCTGATGGACCGCTTCGGCATCCGCCGGGTCGTCGCCGTCGCCCTGACCGTGATCGCGGCCGGTTCCTGGCTCACGGTGTGGATGACCGCGGCCTGGCAGCTGATGCTGTGCTGGGGCCTGCTGGTCGGCCTCGGCTCCGGCTCCATGGCGCTGGCCTTCGCGGCGACCGTCACCAACCGCTGGTTCACCGCACGGCGCGGCCTGGTCAGCGGCATCCTCACCGCCGCCTCGGCCTCCGGCCAGCTGATCTTCCTGCCCCTGCTGTCCTGGATCATCGACCGCTACGACTGGCGCCCGGCGGCCGTGACGGTCGCCCTCGCCGCGCTCGCGGTCGTGCCGTTCGTGTGGCTCCTGCTGCACGACCACCCGGCCGACGCCGGCCAGAAGCCCTACGGGGCCGCCGAGTTCGTCCCGAAGCCCCCGCCCGTCCGCGGTGCCGCCCGCCGGGCCGTGACCGTGCTGTTCTCCGCCGTGCGCACCGGCCCGTTCTGGCTGCTCGCCGGTACCTTCGCGATCTGCGGCGCCTCCACCAACGGCCTGGTCCAGACCCACTTCATCCCCGCGGCCCACGACGCGCACATGCCCGTCCGGGCCGCCGCGTCCCTGCTCGCGGTCATCGGGGTCTTCGACGTCGTCGGCACGATCGCCTCCGGCTGGTTCACCGACCGCTTCGAGCCGCGCCGCCTGCTGGCGGTGTACTACGCGCTGCGGGGCGTGTCGCTGATGTTCCTCCCGCTCCTGCTGGGCCCCTCGGTCCACCCTCCGATGATCTTCTTCATCGTCTTCTACGGCCTCGACTGGGTCGCCACGGTCCCGCCCACCCTCGCGCTGTGCCGCGAGCAGTACGGCGAGGACAGCGCGATCGTCTTCGGCTGGGTCCTCGCCTCCCACCAGGTGGGGGCGGCCCTCGTCGCCTTCCTGGGCGGTGTCGCCCGCGACGCGTTCGGCACGTACGACGTGGTCTGGTACGCGTCGGGGGCGCTGTGCGCGGCGGCGGCGTTGATGGCGCTGGTGATCCGGCGGCGCGGGCCGGGGGTGGCGGCGGTCGCCTGAACCCTACGAGGCCGTAAGCGCGCGAAACGCCCAGCCGTCGTTCGTCGGACGAGCGCCATCACCTGGTCGTCGTCACTTCGCCCTGAGGGGCGCCATCTTGTGCCGGACCGGGGGGCCTGAGCCCGACGGGGGCTGAAGCCCGAACCGTACGCGGACGGCAGCCTGAGCCCGACAGGGGCGTCGGCCCGTGCCCTACAGGGACGCCAATCGCGCGAAGCGCCCCCGGTGGAAGAGGAGCGGCCCGTCCGGGCCGTCGGCCGCGCCGAGGGCGTTCACCCGGCCGACCACGACGAGGTGGTCGCCGCCCGGGTGGACGGCGTGGATGGTGCAGTCGATCCACGCCACCGTGCCCGTCAGGCGGGGCGAGCCGGACACCGGGGCCGCGTCGTACGCCACCCCCGCGAACTTGTCCGCGCCGCTCACCGCGAACGAGCGGCACAACTCGTCCTGGCCGGACGCCAGGACGTTCACGCAGAACACCCCGGCGCGGGCGATCCGCGGCCAGGTCGTCGACGTACGGCCGACCATGAAGGCGACGAGGGGCGGGTCGAGGGAGAGGGAGGTGAAGGACTGGCAGGCGAAGCCGGCGGGAGGTTCGCCGGCCGCGGCAGGGGGTGCCGTGACGACGGCCACGCCCGACGCGAAGTTGCCGAGGACGCTGCGGAACTCCCGTGCGTCGAGCGGGGCCCGCTCGTCGGCGCCGACGCAGCGCAGTTCGGGCCGAGGCAGCGCCTCGACGGGCTCCGCAGCGGCCGTGCGGACCGACCTGAGGTAGCGGACGGCGGCTTCCGCCGTCCCTGCTTGTCCCATCACACCGCCATTGAAACTGACGTATCGTCAGATAGGAAGGGCTAGCGTCCTCCGAACTCCGCACCGCGCCGCTCCACGAAGCTCCGCACGCCCTCCCGCGCGTCCGCCGTCGTCATGTTGATCTCCTGAGCGGCGGCCTCGGCGGCGAAAGCCGCGGCGCGGTCGGTGTCGAGGGAGGCGTTGACGAGCTGCTTGGTCAGGGCGAGGGCCCGGGTCGGGCCGGCCGCGAGGCGCTCGGCCCAGGCACGTGCCGTCTTCCGCAGCTCCTCATCGGGCACGACCCGGTTGACGAGCCCGAGGCGTTCGGCGTCCGGCGCGGTGAGCGCGTCGCCGAAGAACATCAGCTCCTTCGCCCGCTGCGGGCCGACGAGCCGCGGCAGGAGGTAGGCGCCGCCGCCGTCGGGGACCAGGCCGCGGCGCACGAACACCTCGACGAAGCGGGCGGATTCGGCCGCGAGGACCAGATCGCACGCCAGCGCGAGGTGCGCGCCGAGGCCGGCCGCCGTGCCGTTCACGGCCGCGATCACCGGTTTCTCGCAGTCGAGCACGGCGGCGATCAGACGCTGGGCGCCGGTGCGCAGCGTGCGTGCGACATCGCCCGCGAGGCGCTCGCCGGGTGCGCCGGAGCCCCGCAGGTCCGCTCCGGAGCAGAAGCCGCGGCCCGCCCCCGTGATCACGACAGCCCGTACCTCCGCCGTGGCCGAGGCCTCCGCCAGCAGCCGGATGATGTCCTCGCGCTGCCCGGGCGTGAGGGCGTTGAGGCTCTCGGGCCGGTTGAGGGTGAGGGAGAGGACGTGGTCGCCGGTCGAGTGCACCAGTGCGGGCTCCGTCATCAGCGGCACACCGCCAGCGCGTCCAGCGCCACGGCACCCTGTCCGTGCGGCAGGACCATCAGCGGGTTGATCTCCAGTTCCGCCAGCCGGTCACCGAGTTCCAGGGCCATGCGCTGCACCCGCAGGACCACCTCGACCAGCGCGTCCAGATCCGCCGGCGGCCGCCCCCGGACCCCGTCGAGCAGGGCCCGCCCGCGCAGCCCGGCGAGCATGTCCCGCGCCTGTTCCTCCCCGAAGGGCGGCACCCCGACGGCGGTGTCGCGCAGCACCTCGACGAGCACCCCGCCGAGTCCGACGGTCACGGTCGGGCCGAACAGGTCGTCGTGGGCGACACCGACGACCATCTCCACGCCCTGCTCCACCATCTGGCAGACCAGGACGCCGTCCAGGGCGACGTCCTCGTAGCGGGCGATGTCGGTCAGCTCCCGGTAGGCGTCGCGGACCTGGCTGGCCGAGGTCAGCCCGATCTTCACCAGGCCCAGCTCGGTCTTGTGGGCGATGCGGGCGCCGGAGGCCTTCATCACCACCGGATAGCCCACCAGCCCGGCCGCGCGTACGGCCGCGGCCGCACTGGTCACCAGCTGCTCGCGCGGTACGCGGATGCCGTACGCCCGCAGCAGCTGCTTCGCCGCGTGCTCGCTCAGCTGCCGGCCGGGCTGCATCAGGGCCTGTGCCTTGCGGTAGGACGGCGAGGGGGTGCGCGGTGCCTCGTCGAAGGGGGAGCGGTAGCCGGTCGTGAAGCGGTGGTGGGCGAGGTGGGCGCGGACGGCGGTGAGGCAGTTGCCGACCGTGCGGAAGGTGGCCACGCGGGAGGAGCCGAGCAGGGCTTCGCGGTAGGCGCTTTCGGTGCCGACGGGCGAGCCCCACACCACGCAGACGAGCTTGTCGGTCTGCTCGGCCGCGTCCACCAGGTCCCGGACGAGCCGGTCGCTGAGTGGCGGGAACGGCCCGGTGACCGGGCATATCAGCACGCCCACGGCGGGATCGGCGAGGATCGCGTCGATGATCTTCCGCCCGCGTTCGTCCCCGACGGGATGGCCGCCGTTGTCGACCGGGTTGGCGACGGACAGGTATTCGGGGATCCACTGGTGCAGCTCGGCCTGCTTGGCCTCGGACAGCACCGGCAGGCTCAAGCCCGCCTCGGTCGCCAGGTCGGCGACGTGTGCGCCCGTGCCGCCCGAGATGGAGTAGACGACGACCCCGTCGGCGCGCGGCGGCCGGGCCCGGGCCAGGAGGGCGGCGGTGTCCTGGAGTTCGTCGAGCCCGTCGACGCGGATCACGCCGTACTGGCGCAGCGCAGCGTCCACCACCGCGTCCGCGCCGGTCAGTTTGCCGGTGTGGGAGGCGGCCGTGCGGGCTCCGGTCTCGGTACGGCCCACCTTGACGGCGACGACCGGGACTCCGCGCCGGGCGGCTCGGTCGGCGGCGAGCAGGAAGGAGCGGCCGTCCTTCAGTCCTTCGAGGTAGCAGGCGATGGCGCCGACCTCGGGCTGCTCGGCGAAGTAGGACAGGAAGTCGGCGCTGTCCAGATCGGCCTCGTTGCCGGTGGGGGCCCAGTGGGAGAGGCGGATGCCGAGTTCCTGAAGGGCGAAGACGGGGCGGCCCTGGTGGCCGGACTGGGTGATCAGGGCGATCGCCGGGCCCTGAAGGTCGTCGCGGAACCGCTCGAAGGCGTTGAGGTTGGTGTTGGGACCCAGCAGCCGCAGCCCGGACCGTTCGACGGCGGCGGCCAGTCGCCGCTGGGCGGCCTCGCCCTCCGGCCCGGTCTCCGCGAACCCGGACGCGAACACGACCGCGAACCGGGCCTTGGCCTCGGCCAGTTCCTCGATCACCGGCAAGGGGTCGCCGACCAGCACCACGGCCAGATCGACCGGCTCGGGCAGATCGGCGACGGAAGGGAAGCAGGGGATGCCGAAGACGGCGGCCCGGCTGGGATGCACCGGGTGCAGCCGGGCGCCGACCCGCTCCGCCCAGTCGGCCAGCTGCCGCGTGATGCCGGTGTTCGGGCGGCCCTCGGCGTCCGAGGCGCCGATCACGGCGACGGACCGGGGCCGGAAGAAACGATCCAGGTCGGGTGCGTCGGCGTGCAGCGGCCGTCCGCTGACGTCGAGGTCGCCCGCCTGGGCCGGCCTGCCGTGCACGACGGGCCCGGACCGCTCGCCACAGGCGATGGCCCGGGTCCGGCGGGAGTCGGTGGTGAGGGTGCCGTGGGTCGATCCAAGCATCGTTTCCGCCCGCTCCTGTGAGACAGCCGCTAACTGACGCACAGTCAGATTACTGAACTGATGCGACGTCAGGAACGGTGTGAGCGGGCAAAGTTGCCCGAGCCGTCGACCGAGTGACTCCGGCCTCTCAGCCCGGCAGGCGGGACACGCTCCCCGAGTCGTTCCGTGCGACCGCCTTGGCGATCTTCACCGCGTCCAGCGCCAGCTCGCGGAGGTTGCCGCTGATCGGGTTGGTGAAGCCGGTGAAGTACAGGCCGGGGGCGGTCTTCGGGGTGCGGGCACCGTGGGTGACGGGCCTGCCGCGGTCGTCGAGGACGTCGAGGTGGCCGACCAGGTTCTCCAGGGCACGGACGTAACCGGTGGCGGCGATCACCACGTCCGGGGAGATCCGGCTGCCGTCGGCCAGGGTGATCTTGTCGCCGTCCTCGAAGCCCTCCACGGCGGCCACGATCTCCACCCTGCCCTTGCGCACCGCGTCGATCAGGCCGACGTCCTGCACCGGGATCGCCCCCTGCTTCACCCGTGTGTACAGCCCGGTGTCGGGGCGCGGCAGTCCGTGGGCCGACAGGTCGGGCAGCGCCACCCTGGCCTGCGCCCGGGAGATCCGGTCGACCAGGCCGACCGGCAGCCGGCGGACGAGGACGCCGCTGTACTGGGCGGCCCAGCCGGCGGTCGAACGGCGCACGATGTGGGGGACCGTGCGCACGGCGAGCCGGACCCGGGAGGCCCCGTTCTCCACCAGGTCGACGGCGATCTCGGCGCCGGTGTTGCCGACCCCGACGACGAGGACGTCCCGGCCCGCGTAGGGCTTGCCGCTGCGGTACTCGCCGGCGTGCAGGAACTCGCCGGTGTACGCGGCGCGGCCGGGCCAGTCCGGCAGGCGGGGGGTGTGGTTGTAGCCCGTGGCGACGACCACCGCCGCGCCGGTCAGTTCCCGGCCCCCGGTGGCGTGCAGCAGCCAGCCCGTGCCGTCGGGGGTGCGCTCGACGCGGGACACCTCGACGCCGGTGACGATCTCCAGACGGTGGTGCTCGGCGTACTTCTCCAGGTACCGCACCACGTCGTCCCGGGACACCCAGCGTCCGAACCGGCGCGGCATCGGCAGTCCGGGCAGGGCCGAGAGGCGGCGGGTGGTGTGCAGGTGCAGCCGGTCGTAGTGGCGGCGCCAGGACGCCCCGACATGGTCGGACTTCTCCAGAACGACGGCCCGTACGCCCCGGGCGCGCAGCGCGTACGCCACGGCGAGCCCGCCGGGGCCGCCGCCGATGACGTAGACGGGGCGGTCGGGTGGGGGCTGTGCGGAGGCGTGTGTGGGGGGTGTGGAGTCGGCCATGAGCGCGAGCGTAATCACGCGACTGCTTGATGGGTCTCAGTCAAGACCGGAATTGGTTTCGGATTGATCACGCCTGTAGGGGGAGGGGGCGGGGCTCGTGGCGCTGGGGGCCTGGTTGTGGCGGGGTGGTGATCCTTTCCGGCTGCGCCGCACTTGAGGGGGGTGCGGTCCGCCGCTCGGGCCGGGCTGCTGCGGGGGCCCTTGCGCAACCGCTGATCTGACGTACCGTCAGATCGCATGGACGCGATCTGGCTCACCGGAGCGGAATGGCTGGCCGTGCTGCGGATCGGGCTCGGGCTGTGGTGGCTGGAGAGCTGGCGGCACAAGGACCGCAAGGCCTGGTTCGAGCGGGGCACCGGCATCAAGTGGGCGGCCGGGATAGCCGCCGAGCACCGCTGGAGCGCCGTCCGGTCGGGCTTCCAGGCGGCCGTGGCGCCGCGCCCGCGCATGATGGCGTACGTCGTCGTCTACGCGGAACTCGCGCTCGGACTGGGCCTCGTCACCGGCTTCCTCACCCCGGTCGCCCTGATCGGCGGGTTCCTCCTCAACGCGCTGTACTTCACACTCATGGTCCACGACGTCGCCGAGCAGGGGCAGAACTCGATGATGGCGCTGATGTCGGTGGTGGGGTTGTTCGGGATGTCCTGGCAGACGTGGTCGCTGGACAGCGCGCTGGGGCTGTTCCGATGACCGGCCGCTTCGACCTGCCCGAGCCGGACGCCTTCACCCGGACGTACTGGGAAGCCGCCGCCGGGGGCAGGTTGCTGATCCGCCGCTGCGGGGCCTGCGGCCGGGCCCACCACTACCCGCGCGAGTTCTGCCCCCACTGCTGGAGCGAGGACGTGGCGTGGGAGACGGCGAGCGGCCGCGCCACGCTCTACACCTGGTCCGTCGTCCACCGCAACGACCTGCCGCCGTTCCGGAACCGCGTCCCGTACGTCGCCGCGGTGGTCGAACTCGCCGAGGGACCACGGATGATGACGGAGGTCGTCGGGGCGGGGGGCCACCGGGCCGGTGAGGAGCCGGAACTGTCGGGCGGGGCGGAACTGGAGGTGGTGTTCCGGGAGGGGGTCCCGGTGTTCCGGCCGGTGCCGAGGGACTGAACGGCCGGTGTTCGAGGGGTCCGGCGTCCCGGAACCCGGGCCCATGGGGGCAACGGCGTTCTTCCCGTCACGGCATCCCGGATCGCGCCCCACGGGATTCAATGGGACCCATGGCCCCCATACGCGACCAGTCCCTGACCGGCCCCCACCCGGACCTGCACGGCCACGGCCTGTCCCTGCGCCCCTGGGACGCGGGGTCGGGTGCCGACGTCGACGTCTGGTTGCGAGGGTTGCGTGATCCGGAGTTCCGGCGCTGGAACACCCCGCTGCGGCCGGTCACCGACCCGGCGAGTGCGCGGGAGTCGCTGCTCGCTCGGGCGCAGAGTGCCCTGGAGGGGACGTCGGTGTCGTTCCGCGTCGCCGACGCCCGCAGTGACACCCCGCTGGGGCACATCGGCGTCAACGAGATCAAGTACCACCTGAAGGTCGCGCGGGTCGGCTACTGGGTGCTCCCCGAGGCCCGAGGCCAGGGCGTCGCCACCCGTGCCCTCCTGATCGCCGCACGCTGGGCCCTCACGGAGCTCGGCCTGCACCGGCTGGAGTTGGACCACGCGGTCGGCCATGACGCCTCGTGCCGGATCGCCGAGAGATGCGGGTTCCCGTACGAGGGCACCGCGCGCGGCGCGATCTTCCAGGAGGGGCGGCACGACGCGTTCCGGGACGCCCATCTGCACGCACGCCTGGCCACGGACCCGGAGCCGGCGGATCCCTGAGGGGGAGGCGGGGCAGTCGATGTGACGGGCATCACTTCGGGCGGGCGATCAGTTCCTCCCACCCCTCCGGTCATACCCGGCGACCCGCGACACGACCGCCACGCAGAGAAGGGGTAGGCCGAGATGACCGCACCCGTGAAGGGCCCCGCCAGTTACTTCCCGTCCATCGAGAAGAAGTACGGCCGGCCGATCGCCGACTGGCAGGAGCTGATCCGCACCTCGCCACTGACCCGGCACATGGAGCTCGTCAACTGGCTCAAGACCGAACACGGCCTGGGGCACGGTCATGCCAACGCGCTGGTGGCGTACACACTCGCCGAGGACAGCGGCAACTGAGCCCAGGGGGCCTGCCGAAAATCAGGGGTGTCCGTCAGGTGCCGGACGGCACCATGAATCATGGACACCGATACGAACACCCAGGCGGAAACGGTCGGTTGGCACTTGACCCCCGACCTCGACGACTTCCTCGCCCAAGCGGGGGCCTTCCTCCGCTCCCGGCCGGCGCTGCACACCGTGCCGTTGACGGTCACGGAGACACTGCGGACCCGTGGCCGGAGCGTGTACGGAGACGGGGCACCGGAGTTCGGCGTGCTGGAACGGGAGGGTGCGGTCCGGGCGACCTTCTTCCGCACTCCGCCGCACTGGCTGAACCTCACGGCACTCAGCCCCGAGGACGCCGACACCCTCGCCGCCCGTCTGTCAGCCCTCGGCCGAGGCCTGCCCGGCGTGAACGCGGAAACCGACACCGCGGCCGCCTTCGCCACGGCCTGGCAGCGCCACACGGGCGCCCCGGCCGCCCTGCGCCAGCGCCAGCGGCTCTACCGGCTCGGCACCCTGACCGCACCCGGTCCCGTGCCGCCGGGCCGCCCCAGGGCCGCCGTCGAGTCCGACCGCGAGCGACTCCGGCGCTGGCACGACGAGTTCAGTGAATCCGTCGGCCTGGGCACGGTCCGCGACTCCGCGGAGTGGGCGGACGCCCGCATCGACACCGGCACCATCACCTTCTGGGAGACCCCCGACGGCACTCCCGTCGCCATGGCCGGAACGAGCCCCCGGGTCGCCGGCCAGGTCCGCGTCACCACGGTCTACACCCCGCCCCACCTCCGCGGTCACGGCTACGCGGGCGCGGCCACGGCCGAGATCAGCCGCGCCGCGCTGGCCGCCGGGGCGGACGAGGTCCTCCTCTTCACGGACCTGTCCAACCCGACCAGCAACGACCTCTACCAACGCATCGGCTACCGCCCGGTGGCGGACTTCGCGGTGTACGACTTCACGTAGGCGTCGCCATCGCCGGCCGAACGCCCCCGGGCGGGCCGACGCCCTCCCCAGGCCGAGGCCCGGGGGCGCCGTCCTCACGGCCACAGCAGCTCCCGCGCCCACCCCTCCCCGCCGCGCTCCTCCTCGCGCCGATAGCGGAGCCGGACGTGCCGCCGTCGCTCGTCGCCCTGGAAGAACTCCACCTCCTCGGCCCGCAGCCGGTACAGCGTCCAGGACGGCACCGGTGCCTCCGGCTCCCGCGACGCCCGCTCCCACGCCGACTCCGAGGCCCGGGCCAGGTCGTCCAGCGAGGGGAGGATCTCGCTCTGCCGCCCGGTCAGCGCCGCCGCCAGCGCCCCGGTCGAGCGGGCGTGCAGGTCGCCCTGGGCCTCCTCGGACGGAGCCGCCGTCACCGGGCCCCGCACCCGGACCTGCCGGCCCAGCACCGGCCAGTAGAAGCCGAGCGCGGCGTACGGGCGGCCGGCGAGGTGCCGGCCCTTGCGGCTGCCGGTGTGGGACGCGAAGGACCAGCCGTCGTCGTCCGCGCCGTGCAGCATCACGATCCGTACGTCGGGCAGGCCCGACTCGTCCGACGTCGCCAGCGACATGGTGTGCGGCTCGGTCTGGCCCGCCGCCACCGCCGCCGCGAACCACTCGGTGAACAGGGGCAGGGGAGTGGCCGGAGCCGTGTCCGGCTCGAAGGAGGGCAGGTCCGTGACCTTCGGGTCCCAGACCCGCAGTGACCTCAGCAGCTCGTGAAGATCGGTTGCCATGCCTCGATTGTCACCGGTCCCCCCCGAGAGGCCGGACCGTGCACGCCGAGGGCAGCGCAGTCCCCCCGCCCGCGCCCGCTCACCCCGCCCCCAGCACCACCGTCCCCGACGAGCAGAACCAGCCCCCCGTCCCCGACGCCACCGCCAGCCTCGGCAGCGCACCGTCACCCCGCCGCACCTGGCGCTCCCCGCACTCCCCGCGCAGCTGCCGCACCGCCTCCACCAGCAGGAACAGCCCCCGCATCCCGGGATGCTGCGCCGAAAGACCGCCCCCGTCGGTGTTCACCGGCAGCTCACCGCCCTTCACCCGCAGCCGCCCCTTCTCCACGAACGCCCCGCCCTCGCCCTTGCCGCAGAAGCCGAGGTCCTCCAGCGTCACCAGCGTCATGTAGGTGAACGCGTCGTAGAGCTCGGCGAAGTCGATCTCCGACGGCCGCACCCCCGCCCGCTCGAACGCCAGCCTCCCGCTCACCGCCGCCGGCGACACCGTGAAGTCCGGCCACTCGGACATCGCCGCGTGCGAGACGGACTCCCCGCTCCCGAGCACCCACACCGGCGCCGTACGGCAGTCCCGTACGTAGTCCTGCGCCACCAGCAGCACCGCCGCCCCGCCGTCGGAACGGACGCAGCAATGCAGCTTGGTGAAGGGGTCGGCGATCATGGGCCCCGCCAGGACCTCGTCGACCGTGATCGGCGTGCGGAACATCGCCTCGGGGTTGAGGGCCGCGTTGGCCCGGGCCTGCACGGCCACCTCCGCCAGCTGCTCGGTCGTCGTGCCGTACTCGATCATGTGGCGGCGGGCCGCCATGGCGTACTTGGCGATCAGGGTGTGGCCGTAGGGGACTTCGAACTGCAGGGGGCCGCGCGTGCCGAAGGACAGGGTTCCGGTGCGGCGGCCGGCCCGGACGTCCGCGCGGGCCGTCGAGCCGTAGACGAGCAGCACCGCGCGGGCGTGCCCGGCGGCGATCGCGTCCGCCGCGTGGGCGACCATGACCTCCCAGGTGGAGCCGCCCACGGAGGTGGAGTCGACCCAGGTGGGGCGCAGGCCCAGATACTCGGCGACCTCCACGGGCGCCAGCGTGCCGAGGCCCGCCGAGGCGAAGCCGTCGACCAGCGACCGGTCCAGGCCCGCGTCGGCCAGGGCGCGCCGGGCCGCCTGGGCGTGCAGCGCGTACGGGGTCGCGTCGTCCACCCGGCCGCAGTCCGACAGGGCCACGCCGACGACGGCCGCTTTCCTCCGGGCCACCATGAATCTGACGGTACATCAGATACGGGCCGGTGCGGCAGGGCTCTGGGCTTCCCTGTTCCGCCGCCCTAATATGACGCACCGTCAGATGCGGAGAGAGGTGCCCCATGGACGCCCGCTTCACCGACGAACAGGACGAGATCCGCCGCACCCTGCGCGAACTCCTCGGCAAGCGGTGCGGGTCCGAAGAGCTGCGGGCCGCCGTCGACACCCCGGCCGGGCACGACCCCGCCCTGTGGACCCTCCTCGCCGGCCACCTCGGCCTGGCCGCACTGGCCCTCCCCGAGACCTACGGCGGTGCCGGCTGCACCGTGACCGAACTGGCCCTGGCCTGCGAGGAGACGGGCCGGGCCCTCGCCCCCACCCCGCTGCTGGCCACCGCGGTCCTCGCCGCCCCGCTGCTGCTCGCCCTGGGCACCGACGCCCAGCGCGCCGAGCTCCTGCCCCGCATGGCCTCCGGCGAATTCACCGCCGCCCTCGCCGTACCGGGGACCGCCCTCGCCACCGCCCTCGCGCTCACCGGCCACGACGGGCGCGGGCGGTGGGCCGGCGGGGGACGGGCCGGGGGCGTGCAGGCCCGGCGGGCGGAGGGCGGCTGGCGGCTGTACGGGCAGGCCGACCAGGTCCTCGACGGGCACAGCGCCGAGCTGCTCCTGGTCGCCGCGCACACCGGGGGATTCCCCCGTTCGCGGGTCCTGCTCTTCCTCGTGCGCGCGGACGCCGCCGGCCTCACCCGCGTACGGCAGACCGCACTGGACGCGACCCGCCCACAGGGCCGGATCCAACTGCGAGACGTACGGGCCGAGTTGCTGGGCGATGAGGACTCCGACGCCCTTCCCGCCCTCGCCGGGCTCGGTGACACCGTCGCCGCCTGCCTCGCCGCGGAGGCGGTGGGGGCCGCCGCCCGGGTGCTGGAGCGGACGGTCGAGTACGTGGGGCAGCGCGAGCAGTTCGGGCGGCCGGTCGGCTCCTTCCAGGCGGTCAAGCACCGGTTGGCCGACGCGTACGTCCAGGTCCAGGCGGCCCGCTCGGCGGCGTACTACGCGGCCTGGGCCGCCGCAGGGGCCACCGCCCCGGCCGGCGAGGAGAGGGCCGGTGCTCTCGCCCTCGCCCAGGCGCTCGAAGCGCTGCGCCGGGCCGCCGCCGAGGGGATCCAGCTGCACGGCGGCATCGGATTCACCTGGGAGCACGAGGCTCACCTGTACTTCAAGCGCGCCGCGGGCGACGAGCTGCTGTTCGGGCCGGCGCACCGGCTGCGGGCGCACGCGGCCGATGCGGCACACGTCTTCGAGGAGGCCGGCACATGAGGGGCGCACGCGTGGTGCAGAAGGTGTCGTCGACCCGGGGCTTCGCGCGCGTGGCGCCGCACGTGGTGCCCGCCCTGGACCGGGCCGTCCACCGGCTCACCAGGGGAAAGGTGCTGCTCAGCGCGCACATGCTCCCCGGTGTGGTGCTGACCTCGACCGGGGCGAGGAGCGGCCTGCCCCGCCGTACCCCCCTGGCCTGCATGCCGGAGGACGGCGGGCGTCACTGGATCCTCGTCGGGTCCAACTTCGGACGGCCGGGGCACCCGGCCTGGAGCCACAACCTCCTCGCGCACCCCGAGGCGGAGATCAGCTGGAAGGGCCGGGACGTCCCGGTCACGGCCCGGCTGCTGGCGGGGGAGGAGCGGGCGGCGGCGTGGCAGGCGCTGCTGGTGTTCTGGCCGCCGTACGCGGCGTACCAGGCGCGGGTGGAGCGGGAGATCCGGGTGTTCCGGCTGGTACGGAGGTAGGGACGCGGGGCGCGAACGCGCGACAGGCGGTGGTCCACCCGGGTGGACCACCGCCTGCCAGACAGGACTTGGGTGGGTAAGAAGGCGTCGCGCCGCGCTACTTCGTCGGCTTCCGGCCGGTGACGCCGAGGTGTACCAACAGGGCGAGGTTCGGCTTCAGTTCGGCCTGTTTCACGCCCCAGGAGGAGAAGCCCTTCTGGTGGGAGGCGACGGCCGCGAGCATCGCGACCAGCGAACCGGCGACGGCCGCCGGGTTCACGTCCTTGTCGACCCGGCCCTTGGCCTGGAGCTCGGCGACGGCGTCCGCGAGGGAGTTGTTCACCGAGTTGAGGATCTTCATGCGGAGTTTGTAGAAGCGCTTGTCGCCCTCGGCGGCACCGAGATCGACGACCCGGAGGATGGCGTCGTTCTTGCGCCAGAACTCCAGGAAACCGTCGACGAGTTCCTGCGCCGTCTGCCAGCCGGCCTTGCCGGCCCAGGAGCGGCCCTCCAGGAGCTCGGTCAACGCGGCGCCCTCGGTCGCCATTTGCTCGGCGATCTCCAGGACGGCGCCCTCGACGTCCGGAAAGTACTGATAGAAGGTCGCGGGCGAAGTACCCGCCTTCCGGGCGACATCGATGACCTTGACGTCCCGGTACGGGGAGGAGCTGAGCATCTCGCTGAGGCAGTCGAGCAGCTTCTGCCGGGTCGCCTGCCCACGTCGGCCGGCCACGCGGCCGTCGACGGTACGCACTTGTCCTGTCATGACGTCAGCTTACCGAGGCGTGATCGGGGCGCGATTCGGCCGACTGCAAATGGGGTGTAAGGGAGTACGGGGGCTGGTGTGCCTGGTCTGCGGGGTGCGGCAGTCGCGGTTACGTTGTCCGCATGGCCGAAAACAGGGCATCGGTGTACGGAGAGGGCGTCCCCTGCTGGGTGGACGCGCAGCTTCCGGACGTCGAGGCGGGCAAGCGGTTCTACGGTGAACTTTTCGGGTGGACCTTCGAGGACTGGTTCGGCTCCTTCGCGCAGGCACTGAAGGACGGCGAACCCGTGGCCGCCCTGGTCCGCAAGGTGGACGGACGGCTGCCCACCGTCTGGACGGTGTACTTCGCGACCCCGGACGCACCCGCCCTGGCCCGGCGCATCCGGGACGCGGGCGGTCAGGTCGTCTCGGCCCCGGTGCCGGCCGGCGAGCTGGGCGTCACCGCGCTCGTCACCGACCCCGAGGGTGCCGTCTTCGCCCTGTGGCAGCCGGAGGACCACCCCGGCTTCGGCACACGGCACGAGCCGGGCACCTTCGCCTGGGTCGAGCTGTACGCCCGGGACACCGAGGCGGCCAACGCCTTCTACGGCGATCTCTTCCGGGAGGCCCTGTTCGGGCCGGGCGCCGAGCCCGACTTCGGCCGGGCCCCCGTCACGGACGTGTTCTCCGACCGGATGCCGCCGCACTTCCTCGTGCACTTCGCCGTCGAGGACGTACCCGCCGCTCTGGAGGACGTGCGGCGGCTCGGTGGCCGGGTCCAGGCCCCGCCCTTCGAGACCTCGTACGGGGAGGTCGCCGTCGTCACGGACAATCAGGGGGCCTCCTTCGCGTTGCTGCACCGCTGAGCAGGCATCATTTGGTCATCATTTGATCACTTCCATGCCGAGACATCCCAATTGTCACCGGGTTCGCAACCACGGCTCCGGCCAGGAAGAATCAGGGTGCGTGCCGCCATGGCGGTGCGGTGGTGAGACGCTGCACGAAGGTCGCGTGGAACATGTGGCTCGGCGCGGCTCGTACGGGGAGGTGGCAGGCAGAGTGGTGGATCAGCTGACGCAGCACGATCCGCGGCGGATCGGGCCGTTCGAGGTGCTGGGGCGGCTGGGTGCCGGCGGCATGGGGCTGGTCTATCTCGCGCGTTCGGCATCCGGCCGGCGTGTGGCGATCAAGACCGTCCGGACGGAGCTCGCCGAGGACCAGCTGTTCCGGGTCCGCTTCACGCGTGAGGTCGAGGCGGCCCGCGCCGTCTCCGGCTTCTACACGGCCGCGGTCGTGGACGCCGACCCGCGCGCCGCCGTGCCGTGGCTGGCCACCGCGTACGTCCCCGCGCCCTCCCTCGAGGAGATAGTGAACGACTGCGGCCCGATGCCGGCCCAGGCGGTGCGCTGGCTGGCGGCGGGCGTGGCCGAGGCGCTCCAGTCCATCCACGGCGCGGGCCTGGTGCACCGCGACCTCAAGCCGTCGAACGTCCTGGTCGTGGAGGACGGCCCCCGGGTGATCGACTTCGGTATCGCGTCGGGCGTGTCGAACACGCGTCTGACGATGACGAACGTCGCCGTCGGCACCCCTGCCTACATGTCCCCCGAGCAGGCCAAGGACTCCCGCAGCGTCACCGGCGCCAGCGACGTCTTCTCCCTGGGCTCGATGCTGGTCTTCGCCGCCACCGGACACCCGCCCTTCCACGGCGCCAACCCGGTCGAGACGGTCTTCATGCTGCTGCGTGAGGGCCCGGACCTCGAAGGGCTCCCGGACGAGCTGCGGCCGCTCATCGACTCCTGTATGCAGATGGACCCCACGGCCCGTCCCAACCCGGCCGACCTCCAGGCCCAGCTCGCCCCGCACCTCTTCGGCTCCGGCTCCGACGACAGCGGCACGGCCTCCGCGTGGCTGCCCGAGCGGGCCGTGGGCCTGATCGAGTCCCGCCGCAACGGCCGCCCGGCCGGCAAGCCCGCCCAGGGCACCGGCCGCAGCGGCGGCGGACGCCCCGGCCCCGCTCCGGGGCCCGCGCCCATCCCGCCCCCGCCCGCGCACGACCCCGTCGTCCCGGCGCCGGCGCCCGCCGCGTCCGTGGCCGCCCCGGTCGGCGGCCCCGACACCGGCCCCGTCCGGCTGGCCGGCGCGCAGGTGCCCATCGGCCCGGGCCCGCGCGTCGCCGACGTGCGCGCCGCCGCCGTCAAGGCACCCCCTCCCGAGGCCGCGCTCGCCGCCTCCTGGGCCAAGCCCCGCCCCGGCGTCAACGGCACCGGCCCCGCCGTGGGCCCGGCCGTCGCCGCGCCCGCGGCCCCGGCCGCGCCGCCTGAGCAGGCCGGCGGCTGGCGGCCGTGGCGCTTCCGCATGTCCAACGACGTCTGGGGCACGCCCGCGGTCGCCGACGACCTGGTCTACGTCACGTCCTTCGAGGTGCACGCCCTGGACGTCGCCACCGGCCGCCGCCGCTTCAAGACCCGGGACGTCGCCTGGTCCATGGCGGTCGCGGAGGGCAGGATCCACGCCTCCGACGGGCCCACCCTGTTCGCCCTGGACGCCCGTGAGGGCGCCGACCTGTGGCGCCTGCAGACCGACGCCTGGGTCTACACGCTCCAGGCCGGCCGCGGCACCGTCGTCACCGGCACCCGCGGCGGCGGCGTGCAGGGCTGGGAGGCCTCCGGCGGCCAGAAGCTCTGGGAGATCACCGGCTGCCAGACCGACTTCGAGTCCCCCGAGGCCGGGCCGGTCCTGCACGACGGCACGGTCTACGTGTGGCAGGACGCCCGGCTGCGCGCCCTGGACGCCCGCACCGGCGAGGAGCGCTGGTCGTACCCGATCGGCGACGCCGGCTCCTGCGGCGGCGTCCCGATCCGGCTCACCCAGGCCACCGACGGCTACGTCTACGTCTGCGCCGGCACCCGCGTCCTCGCCCTGGACGTGGCCGCCGGGCACGTGAAGTGGCACTTCGAGGCCCCGGCCGTGTTCCTCTGCCCGCCCACGTTCGTCCCCGGCCCGGCCGTCACCGGCGGCGGCATCTACCTCGCCGACTACCTCGGCACGGTCTACGCCCTCGACGCCACCGACGGCCGCGACCGCTGGCGCATCGCCACCGAGTCCCGCTCCTGCGTCGACCCCGTCCTGGTCGCCGCCGGCCATGTCCACGTGGGCAGCGGCAAGGGCCTCTACACGCTCGACGCGGTCACCGGCACACCCAAGTGGCGCTTCCAGGCGGGCGGCGACATCGTGGGCGCCCCCTCGGTCGCCGAGGGCCGGATCCACTTCGGCTCCACCGACCACCTGCTCTACACCCTGAAGGCCGACGACGGCCGGCTGCGCTGGAAGCTCGCCACCGGCGGCGAGATCACCGGCTCCCCGGTCGTCCGGGACGGGGTGGTGTACGCGTGCAGCAAGGACCGCTGCGTGTACGCGCTGGACGCGGAGAAGGGCACGGGCACGGCGCGCACCGCCTGACGGGTCCGGGACGGCCGCCGGACCGCCCGACCGGCCCGGGACGGCCGTCGCACCGGCGTACGGAAGGGGCTCCGGACGGCGGCCGTCGTTCGATGGGGAGCGGTCCGTTCACCGCTTCCACCCACGACGCTACGCCGGGCACGCTCCGGTCGCTACGCGGTGACATGACCGTGACAGACGATCACTAGGCTCTCCGGCATGCAGACACGGGGGCGCGGGCTCAGGTTCACGGCGGTGCTGGTCCTGGTGGTGCTGGCACTGACCGGTTTCTCCTCCGGCCGGGGCCGCGGCGGCAGCCACGGTCACAGCGGCGGTGGAGGCGGCGGGTGCAGCAGCTCCAGCCAGGACCACGACAGTTCGAGGTCGTCCACGTCGAGCGGCGGCGCCTACGGCTCGGGCGGGTCCAGCGGCGGTTCCTACGGCTCCGACGACGACGATGACTACAGCGGCAGCTCCGGCAGCACCGGTGGCAGCTCCTACACCCGCAGGCCCGGCTACGGCTCCACACCGACGTCCTCCTCCGGCTCCGGCAGCCGCAAGGCCCTGAAGGACGGCACCGCGAGGCTGGTGAGCTGCGCGACCCCGGCGGCCCCCTACGCGACCGTCGAGGTCAGCAACCCCAACGGCCGAACGGCGGACTTCTCCGTCTCGGTGACCTTCGAGGACGACCTGGGCATCACCGTCGTCAGCCGGCACGGCGACGTCACGGTCCCCGCGAACGGCAAGGCCACCGTCGACGTCCGGGTTGGCGACCCGAGCCTGGTGGACTCGGTCGACCACTGCAAGGTCGAGGGCCGGGCCCCCGTCGACGACTGACGGGGGCCCCGGCGACGGGACGTCAGTCCCGCAGCTCCGTCAGGAACTCGATCAGCGCCTCGTTCACCTCGGCGGGCCGCTCCTGCTGCGTCCAGTGGCCGCAGCCCGGCAGCACGAGCGGCTTGCGGCGCAGGTTCGGCATCAGGGCGGGCAGCCGCTCGATGAGTTCGGGCGTGCCCGGGAAGGCCGGGACCAGGTCCCGGTCGCCGTACATGTACAGCGCGGGCGGGGACACGACCGCGCCCTGCCAGGGGGCGGTCAGCTCCCAGTTGCGGTCCAGGTTGCGGTACCAGTTGAGGGCGCCGGTGAAGCCCGGCTCGAAGCTCTCGGTGAGCAGGTCGAGGTCGCCCTCGGTGAGCCACGCGGGCAGCACCTCCGGGTTCGGCGCGTCCGCGAGCCAGCCGCGCTCCAGGTCGACCAGGGCCTGCTCGGGCCGCCCGGCGCCCGGCGCGTCACCGGAGGTGGCGTACAGCAGCTTGCGCAGCGCCGTGCGGGTGTCGGCGGCGAACTCGGCCTCCGCGGCCCCGGGCCGGTTGAAGTAGTTCCAGTAGAAGCGGCCCTCGAAACGCTCCTGCATGGTCTGAAGCGGAGGCCGGTCCCCGCGGAACGGCGGCGGCACGCTCAGTCCGGCCACCCCGCGCACCACGTCCGGCCGCAGCAGCGCGGTGTGCCAGGCCACCGGGGCGCCCCAGTCGTGCCCGACGACGAACGCCCGCTCCTCGCCCAGCGCGTGGATCAGCCCGACCACGTCCCCCACCAGGTGGAGGATGCTGTACGCGGACACGTCCTCGGGGCGGTCGCTGCCGCCGTACCCCCGCTGGTCGGGCGCGACCACCCGGAAACCGGCCTCGGCCAGCGGACCGAACTGGTGGCGCCAGGAGTGCCAGGACTCCGGGAAACCGTGCAGCAGCACCACGAGCGGGCCCTCGCCCTGCTCCGCGATGTGCAGTTGTATGCCATTGACGTCGATCATCCGATGCTCAACCACGCCCCGAGCATACGCGTGTAGGAGGAAACGATTTCCTACCGCAACCGGTACTCCCGCGACCGCTCGGCGAACAGCCGGGCCTGCCGTTCGCCCGTCGCGTTCCCGAGTGCGATGAGGTGCGGCGCCTGTGCGAGCCCCTGCGCCCGACCCGCCTCACTCGCGGCCCACAACGCCCGCACGGTCCCCTGCACGGCCTCGGTCGGATACCCGGCGAGGACGGCGGCGCAGGCGGTCGCCGCCCCCAGCGCCTCGCCCTCCGCCACGAGTTCCGACACCAGGCCGGTCTCGTACGCCCGCCGGGCCGAGATCCGCTCCGCCGTCCCCATCAACGCCATCCGGGCGACCTCGCCGTACGGCATGCGCTGCGCCATGAGCACCGACTCGTAGGCGCTGACCATGCCGTAGGTGGTGTGCGGGTCGAAGAAGGAGGCGGTGGTGTCGGCGACGATGAACTCCGCCTCGCCGAGCAGGTAGAAGGCCCCGCCGCAGGCCATGCCGTGCACGGCGGCGACGACCGGCTTCCACAGGTCGTTCGCCTTCGGTCCGATGCCGAGCAGCGGATCGTCCTGCGCATAGGGCGAGTCGGGTTGCGGCACGACGGCGTCCCGGTCGATGCCGGTGCAGAAGGCGCGCTCACCGGCCCCGGTGAGGACGATCGCCCGCACGGAGTCGTCGAACCGCAACTCGTCCCAGGTGGCGGCCAGTTCGCCGGCCATGGCGAGGTCGACGGCGTTGAGCCGCCCGGGCCGGTTCAGCGTCACGACGGCGACCGCGCTGTCCCGGTCGGCCCGTACGAGGACACTGCTCATGACCGCTCCGGGACCCACTGGGGAAGCCCGTCGTGGAAGACGGCCCGCACCCGCGCCCCGATGCGCAGCTTCTCCGGAGGGAAGGCACCGAGGGGCTGTCCGGCCCCGGGGACCAGGTTGCCCACCAGCCGGATGCGGGGCGCCTCGTCCAGCTCGACGACGATCACGTTGTACGGCGCCTGCGCCGCGTAGTCGGGCAGCAGCGGCGGATGGGCGACGACGTACGACCAGATCCGGCCCCGGCCGGACAGGGGGCGCCACTCGCTCTCGAAGGACTGGCAGTGCGGACAGCAGGGCCGGGGCGGGAAGCGGAACTCGCCGCACGCGGCGCAGGCCTGGACGCGGAGTTCGCCCTGGGCGGCGTACTCCCAGAAGGGGGCGCCATCGGGGTCGGGGACGGGACGCAGCATCGGGAGCTCCTCAACTCCTCAGCAGCAGGGCGGAGGTCGGAACCCCCTCACCCGCCGTGACCAGACAGGCGGAGGCGCCCGGGACCTGCGCGGTGCTGGTGCCGCGCAGCTGCCTGACCCCTTCGTTGATCAGGTTGAAGCCGTGGACGTAGGCCTCGGACAGCCCGCCCCCGCCGGTGTTCAGCGGCAGCAGCCCGCCGGTCTCCAGCGCCCCGCCCTCGGTGAACGCCCCGCCCTCCCCGCGCCCGCAGAAGCCGTAGCCCTCCAGGGAGAGCAGGACCAGGGGCGTGAAGGCGTCGTAGACCTGGGCGACGTCGACGTCCTCGGGGGTCAGGTCGGAGTGCTTCCACAGGTGCCGGGCGGCGCTCCAGGCGGGGCCGGTGAGGGGGTCGTCGTTCCAGTAGTTGACCATGCCGTGGTGCTGGGACGGGAGCGACTGGGCGGCGGAATGGACGTACACGGGCCTGCGCCGGCAGTCGCGGGCCCGCTCGGCGGAGACCAGCACACAGGCCAGCGCCCCGTCGGTCTCCAGGCAGTTGTCGAAGAGGCAGAGCGGCTCGCTGATCCAGCGGGAGGTCATGTACATCTCGCGGGTGAGGGGCCGTTCGTACATGATCGCGGCGGGGTTCTGGTTGGCCCGGTTGCGGCAGGCCAGGGCGACGTTGAACAGGTGGTCGCGGGTGGCGCCGTACTCGTGGAGGTAGCGGCGGGTGAGCATGGCGATCTCGTCGGCGGGCCGCAGCAGCCCGTAGGGCCGGGTCCACTGGGCCGGGGTCGGGAGCTGGACGGTGGTGTTGGTCCAGGGTCGGGGCCCGCTGCCCCGCTTGCGGGAGCGCCAGGCCACCCCCACGCTCGCCTGCCCGGCGGCGATGGCGGCGGCGAGATGGGCGACGGTGGCGCACGAACCCCCGCCCCCGAAGCCGACCTTGCTGAAGAACGTGAGGTCACCGAAGCCGCACGCCTTCGCCAGCTCCACCTCGTCGGTCTCCTCCATGGTGTAGGAGGCGAGGGCGTCGACCTCGCCGGGCGCGATCCCGGCGTCGTCGAGAGCGGCCAGGACGGCACGGCAGGCGAGGGTGCGTTCGTCCTCCGGGAGCCGTTTGGCGAAGGGCGTCTGGCCTATGCCGACGAGAGCGGTGGCGTCCTTGAGGCCTCCCGATCCTGCTGCCATGCTGCGCGCACCTCCGGGCCCGAACGGTCGCTGACAGGTCGTCAGATTACAGATAATCTGACGGGCAGTCAGCTCCTACGTCGTCGGGGAGGCGCGCTGTGCGAGCGGATACGGCATGGGAAAGCGTTCCGGACCTGGTCAGGACGGCGGCCGAGCGCCACGCGGACGTCGAGGCCGTCGTCGAGGGGCGCACCCGCGTCACCTACGCGGAACTGGGCGCACGCGTGGAGCGTGCGGCGGCCGCCTGCCTGGCGACCGGCGTGGAACCGGGCGACCGGGTCGCCGTCTGGGCCCCGAACTCGCTCGACTGGATCGTCGGCGCCCTGGGCGCGGTCTCGGCGGGCGCCGTGCTCGTGCCGCTGAACACCCGCTTCAAGGGCGCCGAGGCGGCGGACGTGCTGCGCCGCAGCGGCGCCCGGCTGCTCTTCGTGACCGGCACGTTCCTCGGCACCTCGTACGTGGCGTCCCTGCGCAGGGCGGCCGGAGACGGCCCGGGCACCGGCCCCCTGCCCGGCCTGCCCGCCCTGAAGCACGCGGTCGTCCTCTCCGGGGACGCCCCGGCGAACTTCCTGACCTGGAAGGACTTCCTGGCCGCGGGGGAGGGGGTGGGGCCGGCGGAGGTGCGTGCGAGGTCCGCGGCCGTACGGGGCACCTGGCCCTCGGACATCATCTTCACCTCGGGCACGACGGGCCGCCCCAAGGGCGCGGTCATCACCCACGGCCAGACGCTGCGCGCCTACGACATCTGGGGCGACCTCGCGGGCCTCACCCGGGGCGACCGCTACCTGATCGTCAACCCCTTCTTCCACACCTTCGGCTACAAGGCCGGGGTGATCGCCTGCCTGATGCGGGGCGCGACGATGATCCCCCAGTCGGTGTTCAACGTGACCACCGTCCTGGCCAACATCGCCGCCGAGCGGGTCTCCGTGCTCCCCGGCCCCCCGACCCTCCTCCAGTCCCTCCTCGACCACCCCGCCCGCGACGCCCACGACCTGACGGCCCTGCGCCTGGTGGTGACGGGAGCGGCGGTCGTGCCGCTGCGTCTCGTTGAGCGCCTGCGCACCGAACTCGGCGTCGGCACGGTCCTCACCGCCTACGGCCTCTCCGAGGCGAGCGGCGTCGTCACGATGTGCCGCCGCGGCGACGACCCGACGGTCATCGCCTCCACGTCGGGCCGGGCCATCCCCGGCACGGAGCTACGGGTCGTCGACCCCGAGGGCCGGCCCCTGGACCCCGGCGTGCCCGGCGAGGTCCTGGTCCGCGGCTTCCACGTCATGACCGGCTACCACGAGGACGAGCGGGCCACCGCCGAGGTGCTCTCGCGGGACGGCTGGCTGCGCACCGGCGACATCGGCGTCCTGGACGCGGCGGGCAACCTGCGCATCACCGACCGCCTCAAGGACATGTTCATCGTCGGCGGCTTCAACGCCTACCCCGCCGAGATAGAGCAGCTCCTGGGCCTGCACCCGGACGTGGCCGACGTGGCGGTGGTCGGCGTACCGGACGCCCGGCTCGGGGAGGTCGGCCGGGCGTACGTCGTACGGCGCCCCGGCGCCCTGCTGACCGCCGACGACCTGATCGCCTGGTCCCGCAGGGAGATGGCGAACTACAAGGTCCCGAGAAGCGTCGAGTTCGTCGCGGAGCTGCCGCGCAACGCGAGCGGGAAGGTCGTGAAGGGCGCCCTGCGGGACGCGGTCACCGGCCGATCGGCAGGGCCGGGGTTCCGGTGACCGACATCATCAGGGAGTACAGGGTGGTGTCGGCGGCGATGAACAGGCGGTTGCGCCGGGCCCCTCCGAACCGGACGTTGGCGACGGTGCCGGGTACCAGGACGCGGCCGATGAGCGTGCCGTCGGGGTCGTAGCAGTGCACGCCCCCGGCCATGGCGGCGGCCCAGAGCCGCCCCTGGTCGTCGAACCGGATGTTGTCGAAGTTGCCGTCGGCGCAGGCGGCGAAGACCTCGCCGCCGGAGAGGGAGGTCCCGTCCTCGCCGACGTCGAAGACGCGGATGTGGTTGGCGACGCTGTCCGACACGTACAGCCGCCGCTCGTCCGGCGAGAAGACCAGCCCGTTGGGCCCCTGGAACCCGTCCGCGACCAGCCGTACCTCGCCGCTCGCGGGGTCGACGCGGTAGACGTTGCGGGCCCCGATCTCGCTCTCGGCGCGATGCCCCTCGTAGTCGGTGGCGATCCCGAACTCGGGGTCGGAGAACCACACCGACCCGTCGGACCGCACGACGGCGTCGTTCGGGCTGTTGAGCCGCTTGCCCCGGAACCGCTCGGCGATCACCGTGACCGAGCCGTCGTGCTCGGTCCGGGTCACCCGCCGATTGCCCTGCTCACAGGTGATGAGACGGCCCTGGACGTCCAGGGTGTTGCCGTTCGGGTATCCGGCGGGGGAGCGGAACACGCCGACGGCCCCGGTGGTCTCGTCCCAGCGCAGCAGCCGGTCGTTGGGGATGTCGCTCCACACGAGATACCGTCCGGCGGGCACGTACACCGGCCCCTCGGCCCACCGGCACCCCTCGTACAGCGTCTCCAGCCGCGAGTCCCCCGCCTGGCACCTGCCGGTCCGGAACCGCTCGTCGAGGGTCTCGTAGAGGTGGGGCTGCTCGCCGGGCATGGGGGGCCGCCTTCCGGTTCGTCAGAGTGATCCACGACCACTATCCCCCGGGATCCCCGGGCACGTCGCAAGGACACCAGCCGTCAACTGGAGCATTCGGGCGCCTCTGTCTCTTCCCGACCCGGCCACTGTGCACAGCGGCGGTGCCGAACCGCTCCAACTCGCCCTGGTGGTCGGCCTTGAGCACTCGCGTGCGAAGAGAGTGTGCAGACCTGGTGGACTCCCCCGCGCCGCCCTGTGATCGGCGTCTCCCACGGCTGACGTATCCGCCGCCAACAAGGCAAACTGGCCTGGTTGCTCAGGATGTCTAGGGGGACTGCATGGACGGTGTACCGAACGGTGTGCCGCGCGTACCGGAGCAGCGGCGTCCAGACTCCACGCGCGAGTCGGCGACGACGGCTGGGGCGGCCGGACCCGCGGAGTCCTCGGAGGCGGCCGGAGCGGCTGGGCCCGCCGAGTCCGCGGCCCTGCGCTTCGGCGTGCTCGGCCCCGTGCGCGCCTGGCGCGGCGACGAACCCGTCCCCACCGGCTCCCCCCAGCAACGCGCCCTGCTCGCAGCCCTGTTGCTGCGCGAAGGCCGGACGGCCACAGCGGCGGAGCTGATCGACGCCCTGTGGGGAGAGGAACCGCCCTCGCAGGCGCTGGCGGCGGTACGGACGTACGCCTCCCGGTTGCGCAAGGTGCTCGGCCCCGGCGGCGAGGCAGGCCGGCCGGGCGGCACCGCGACGGCCTCCACCGCCGTCCTGGTCAGCGAGTCCGGCGGCTACGCGGTCCGCGACCTCGCCGAGGGTGCCCTGGACCTCACCGTCGCCCAGGACCTGGCGACCGAAGCGGAGAAGGCCCGCTCCGCCGGCGACCTCTGCCACGCCCGCGCCACCCTGCGCGGCGCCCTCGCCCTGTGGGACGGGGAGACCCTGGCCGGAGTGCCCGGCCCCTACGCGGAGGCCCAGCGCGTCCGCCTGGAGGAGTGGCGGCTCCAGCTCCTGGAGTCCCGCCTGGACATGGACCTGGAGCAGGGCTGCCACGCCGAGGCCGTCTCCGAGCTCACCGCCCTCACCGCGGCCCATCCGCTCCGGGAGCGGCTCCGCGAGCTGCTCATGCTGGCGCTCTACCGCAGCGGCCGCCAGGCAGAGGCCCTGGCCGTCTACGCCGACACCCGCCGGCTGCTCGCCGACGAACTCGGCGTGGACCCGCGACCCGGCCTGAGCGAGCTGCAGCAGCGGATCCTCCGGGCCGACCCGTCACTGGCGGAGCCCTCCTCCCCGGCGCCCGAGCCGGCTTCCGTCCCGGTCCGTCCGGCCCAACTTCCCGCGACCGTTCCGGACTTCACCGGCCGCTCCGGCTTCGTACGCGAACTCGGCGAGATCCTGGCCTCGGCCGAGGGCCGGGTCATGGCGGTCTCGGCCCTCGCGGGCATCGGCGGTGTCGGCAAGACGACCCTCGCGGTGCACGTGGCGCACCAGGCCCGCACCGCGTTCCCGGACGGGCAGCTGTACGTCGACCTCCAGGGGGCGGGCGCCCGGGCGGCGGAGCCGGAGACGGTCCTCGGCTCCTTCCTGCGCGCCCTCGGCACGGCGGACTCGGCGATCCCCGACTCCCTGGAGGAGCGCGCGGCCCTGTACCGCTCGGTCCTGGCCGGGCGCCGGGTGCTGGTCCTGCTGGACAACGCCCGCGACGCCGCCCAGGTGCGCCCCCTGCTGCCCGGCACGGACGGCTGCGCCGCCCTGGTCACCTCCCGGGTGCGGATGGTGGACCTGGCGGGCGCCCACCTGATCGACCTCGACGTGATGTCCCCGGACGAGGCGCTGGCGCTGTTCACGAAGATCGTCGGCGAGGAGCGGGTGGCGTCCGAGCGCAAGGCCGCCCTGGACGTGGTGGCCGCCTGCGGTTTCCTGCCGCTCGCGATCCGCATCGCGGCGTCCCGCCTGGCGGCCCGCCGCACCTGGACGGTGTCGGTCCTGGCGGCGAAGCTCGCCGACGAGCGCCGCCGCCTGGACGAACTCCAGGCCGGCGACCTGGCCGTCAAGGCCACGTTCGAACTCGGCTACGGGCAGCTGGAACCCGCCCAGGCCCGCGCGTTCCGCCTGCTCGGCCTGGCGGACGGCCCCGACATCTCCCTCCTCGCCGCCGCGGCGGTCCTGGACCTGCCGGTCGACGACACGGAGGACCTGCTGGAGTCCCTCGTGGACACCTCCCTCCTCGAATCGGCGGCCCCCGGCCGCTACCGCTTCCACGACCTGGTGCGGCTCTACGCGCGTGCCTGCGCGGAACGGGACGAACTGCCCCCGAGCGAACGGGGGGCGGCGCTGTCCCGGCTGCTGGACTTCTACCTGGCGTCCGCGGCGGGCGTCTACGCGATCGAGCGGCCGGGCGACCGGCTGGTGGACCACTTGGAGCCCACGTCGTACCCGGGGCTGCGGTTCGACGACCGGCACGCGGCTCAGGACTGGCTGTACGCGGAGGCCATGTGCCTCCTCGCGTGCGCACGGCAGTCCGCGGGGCGGCCGGAGAGCCTGCCCCGGGCGATCGACATGCTCTGGGCCGCGCACGACCTCTCCGAGTCGGGGGCCAACTCCCGGGAGTACGAGGCGACGGCCGAGGCACTCGTCGGCGCGGCCCGCTCGCACGGCCTCGGGCGGGCGGAGGCACGGGCGCTGATGACGCTCGTCAACGTCCACCACGTGGGCGGCCGTTTCGAACGGGCCGAGGAGGAGGCGGAGCGGGCCATCCTGCTCGCCCAGGAGTCCGGCGACCTGCTCCCCGTCTGCTGGGCCCGCAACGCCCGCGGCATCATCGCGCTCTACCAGAACCGGCACACGGACGGAGAGGAGCACCTCTCCCGGGCCATCGAGCACTTCCGCGCCCTGGGCGACCGCCCCGGCGAGGCCGCCGCGCTCTGCAACCTCTCCCGGATCCATCTCGCGACCGGGCGCACCCAGAGCGCTGTCGCACTGGCCCAGGAGGGCATCGACATCTACGACGGCATGGGCAACTCCATGCGCGGGGCGAATGCCCGCTACGCCCTCGGGCTGGCCCTCACCCAGAGTGGGGAGCTGCGCGACGCGGCCGACCGGCTCCAGGAGGCGCTGGAGGTGTTCCGCGACAGCAGGCAGCGCCTGTGGGAGGGCATGAGCCTGTTCCGGCTGGCCGAGGTGGACCTCGCCGCCCGGCGTGCGGCGCGGGCCGCCGCGAACGCCGAGATGGCGCTCACGGTGCTGCGCGGCATCGGCGGTCAGTGGCGGCGAGGCAATGTCCTCACCGTCCTCGGGCGGGCGCTCAGCGGCATCGGCCAGACCGGCCGGGCCCAGGTCTGCTGGCAGGAAGCGGCCGGTATCTACCAGGAGTTGGGCTCGCCCGAGGCGGCCGAGGTGCGGGCGCTGCTGTCCCCGGTGCAGGCGGCCTGAGGGGTCTTCGGGGCGCCGTCGGGGCGTTCATCATTCGTTTATCGCCTCCCGCCATGATGGACGCAGTCGATCCGTCGCGTCGGGGGGCAGACGGGTCGCCGCACGGGCCACGCCCTGCTGTTCCGGGGCGAGCGGCCCGGGTGGGCCCGTCCGGCCATCCTCGGGGGAGTGACCGGGCGGGCCCGCCGACCTCACTGCTGATCCATGCCAAGGGGAGTTGACGATCATGGGCGACGAGCTCAAGCCGCAGGACCTGCACGCCACCGGCGAGCCGCTCAAGACCGAGGATCTGCACGCCACGGACGAGCCGCTCAAGACCGAGGATCTGCACGCCACGGACGAGCCGCTGGAGACGAAGGACCTGCACGCCACGTCGGAGCCGTTCAAGCCGACGAAGTAAGCCACCGTTACACGGGGATCGGCCGCGGCGGCGCGGAGGGGGAGCCGTCGCGGCCGAGGTGTGTCCGGCCACGGAAACGGAACCCTGTCATCACGCCACCTGGGTCGGCTCGTCCCATGCGAACTCACACCAGACCGATTTGCTCGCCTCGCCCTGGAGCAGCTACAGCAACGGCAGTGGAGGCGAGTACGTCGAGGTCGCGGACGGGCACCCCGGGGCGGTACCGGTCCGGGACTCGAAGGCCTCTCAGGCCGGACCGGTGCTGCTCTTCCGGGCTCCCGCCTGGACCGCCTTCCTCACCTCCCTGAAGGGCTGAGCCGGGAAGTTATCCACAGGCCGTCAAGGCCTGCCGTGTTTCCTGCGATCTTGGCGGCGTGGAAGAACGAACGGCGCTACGGGAGCTGACGCAGGGCGGAGTGCTGCTCACCTGCCGTGCTCTGGAGTCCGGTTGGCCTGCGCGGGGCCTCACCCGTGCCCTCCGGGCGGAGGGCTGGGGCCGGCTTCAGGCCGGGGCGTGGCTGGAGCCGGGACGGGCCGCGGATCTTCCCACCCGGCTGCGAGCCGTCCAGCTCCTCACTCCCCGACTCGTCGTGAGCCACCGCTCCGCCGCAGCCCTCTGGCACATCGAGACTCTCACCCCCGCCGTGAAAGCGCCCTTGGAGTTCCTCGACCCCGACCGCAGCTTCCGCGGCAAGGCCAAGGGCGTGTGCGTACGCCGGATGTTCCTCGCCCCCGAGGACGTGGCGCTGCGGCACGGCCTGCGGGTCACCAGTCCCGTACGGACTCTCGTCGACCTGCTCCGCTCCCTGCCGAGGGACGACGCGCTCGTCGCCCTGGAGTCGGCGGTGACCTACCGGCGGGCCGGCTCCGCACGCAGGGCGCCGCTCGCCGGACTGGACGCGGTGGCGGCGGCGCTGGCGCACCCGTCGCGAGGGTCGACGAAGCCCCGCCGATGGCTCGACCTGTGCGACCCCCGTGCCGGATCGCCGGCCGAGACCGTCGCACGCCTGCGCATGGCCGACACGGGCCTTCGGCCCGAGAGCCAGGTCGAACTGTTCACCCCGCTCGGCCGCCGAGTCGTCCTCGACTTCCTCTTCTGGCGTGAAGGGCTGGCGGTCGAGATCGAGGGCTACGCCTACCACGGCACCCGCGAGGCACACCGGCGGGACGTCTCCCGCTTCAACCAGGTTCACCAGTGTCCCGAGGTGCGCAGCCTGCTGCGCTTCACCGCTCAGGACGTGTTCCACCACCCTGCCGGGATGCTCGCGGAGATTCGCGCGGCGCTGCTCGCCCTGGGGTGAGGAGACAGTGGAGCGGATGGGCGGTGTGCGGACGGGCACGCCCAGGCGCGGAGAGGTGGCCGGGGCCCAAGCGCTCCACTGCCGCATAGCTGACGGCCCGTCAGATCGGCGCTACCGTGAGCGCCATGGACACCCACGACAGCACCTTTCCGCTGATCATCTCCGTGGACGACCACACCGTGGAGCCCGCGAGCGTCTGGCAGGACCGGCTTCCGGAGAAGTACAAGGGCGTCGGACCGCGGATCGTCCGGGCCCCCGTGAAGGAAATGACCTTCCTCGGAGGGCGCTTCAAGCCCGTCATGGGTCAGCCCGGGGACGACGGTCCCGTCGGGGACTGGTGGGTCTACGAGGATCTGCGGCGGCCCCTCACCCGGCTCGACACCGCCGTCGGGTACGACAGGGACGAGATCCGGCTGGAGGTCATCACCTACGAGCAGATGCGGCCCGGCTCCTACGACGTCACCGCGCGGCTCGCCGACATGGACGTCAACCACGTCCAGTCCGCCCTGTGCTTCCCGACGTTCCCGCGCTTCTGCGGCCAGACCTTCACCGAGGCGAAGGACCACGAACTGGGCCTGCTCTGCGTGAGGGCCTACAACGACTGGATGGTGGAGGAGTGGTGCGGCCCGGACGCGCACGGGCGGCTCATCCCCCTGCCCCTCATCCCGCTGTGGGACGCCGAACTGGCGGCGGCGGAGGTCCGGCGCAACGCCGCCCGCGGGGTGCGTGCCGTCGCCTTCTCCGAGATACCGCCCTTCCTCGGTCTGCCCTCCGTCCACACCGACGGCTGGGACCCCTTTTTCCGGGCGTGCGACGAGACCGGCACGGTC
Organism: Streptomyces sp. NPDC126510; assembly: GCF_040302345.1. NCBI lineage: Bacteria > Bacillati > Actinomycetota > Actinomycetes > Kitasatosporales > Streptomycetaceae > Streptomyces > Streptomyces sp. NPDC126510. The sequence goes on from NZ_JBEORR010000030.1 coordinate 96,044, forward strand.
GTCGCCATGCACATCGGCTCCAGCAGCCGCATGCCCTCCACCTCCGCCGACGCCCCGCCCGCAGTCGGCTCCACCATCACCTACGCCAACTGCTGCTTCTCCATGGTCGACTGGCTGATGAGCGGCAAGTTCGAGCAGTTCCCGAACCTCAAGGTCATGTACGCCGAGGGCCAGATCGGCTGGATCCCCTACATCCTGGAGCGGGCCGACGTGGTGTGGGAGGAGAACCGCGGCTGGGGCGGCGTCGCCGACAAGGTGCACCGGCCGCCGTCCGAGCTGTTCGCCGAGCACGTCTACGGCTGCTTCTTCGACGACGCCTTCGGGCTGCGCAACCTCGACTCCATCGGCGTCGGCAACGTCCTCTACGAGACCGACTACCCCCACTCCGACTCCACCTGGCCCAAGTCCCGCGAGGTCGGCGAGGCGCAGATGGGGCACCTGGAGCCCGACGTGGTCGAGCGGATCGTGCGGGGGAACGCCATCGAGCTGCTCGGGCTGACGGCCGAGGGCCTGTGGCCGGGCGCCGGCGGTGCGCGGTGAGCCTCGCGGTGAGCCTGCGGTACGGGATGCAGCTGCCCATCCAGTCGCAGAGCACCCTCTACGCGGAGGGCTGGGAGGCGCAGGCCGGGCCGGACGACCTGCTGGAGATCGCCCGCGCCGCCGACCGGGCCGGGTTCGACTACCTGGCGGGCTGCGACCACGTCGGCATCCCCCGCCGGCTCGCCGCCGCGATGAGCACCGTCTGGTACGACCCCGTCGCCACCCTCGCGTTCCTCGCCGCCGCCACCGAACGCGTCCGGCTGCTCAGCCACGTCGCGATCGTCGGGCTGCGGCACCCCCTGCTCACCGCCAAGCAGTACGCCACACTCGACCATCTTTCGGGCGGCCGGCTGATCCTCGGGGTGGGCGCCGGGCACGTCCAGGAGGAGTTCGAGGCCCTGGGCGTCGACTTCCGCCGGCGCGGGGCCGTGCTGGACGAGTCGATCGACGCCCTGCGCGCCGCCCTCGGCCCCGGCGAGTTCCCCGAGCACCACGGCAAGCTGTACGACTTCGAGGGGCTCGGGCAGCGGCCCCGGCCGGTGCAGGACCCGGTGCCCCTGTGGGTCGGCGGCTCCTCGCCCGCGGCCGTACGCCGGGCCGCGCTCAAGGGCGACGGCTGGCTGCCCCAGGGAGACCCGCGGGACCGGCTGCCCGCGCAGATCGGCCGTATCAGGCAGCTGCGCGAGCAGGCCGGTGTGCGGGGCCCCTTCACCGTGGGCGCCATCGCCGAGCCGCTGTACGTCGGCACGCCCCGCTGGGAGGTGGGGCGCCGCACCCTTACCGGCGGACCGCCGCAGCTCGCCGAGTCGCTGCGGGCGTACCGGGCGATGGGAGTGCACCAGATCCAGGTGCGGTTCCGCAGCCGGAGCCGCGACGAACTCTCCGACCAGATCGCGGCGTTCGGCGCCGAGGTCGCCCCCGAGCTATGAGGAGACCCATGGGCAGGCTCGACGGACGCGTCGTCATCATCACCGGCGCCGCACGCGGCCAGGGCGAACAGGAGGCCCGGCTGTTCGCGGCCGAGGGCGCCCGGGTGGTCGTCGCGGACGTGCTCGACGACCAGGGCGAGGCCCTCGCGAAGGAGATCGGCGCGCGGTACGTCCACCTCGACGTGGGCCGGGAGGACGACTGGCGGACCGCCGTCACCGCCGCCAAGGACGCATACGGCCATGTCGACGGGCTCGTCAACAACGCCGGGATCCTGCGCTTCAACTCCCTCCTCGACACACCCCTGGACGAGTTCATGCAGGTCGTGCAGGTCAACCAGGTGGGCTGCCTGCTGGGCATCAAGGCGGTCGCCCCTCAGATGGCCGACGGGGGCACGATCGTGAACACCGCCTCCTGCACGGGCCTGACCGGGATGGCCGCGGTGGGCTCCTACGCGGCGACCAAGCACGCCGTCGTCGGCCTGACCCGGGTCGCCGCCCTGGAGCTGGCGGGGCGTGGGATACGCGTCAACGCCGTCTGCCCCGGCGCGATCGACACCGCGATGGCCAACCCGGCCCGCCTCGACCCGGACGCCGACCCGGAGGCGACGGCGAAGGGCCTCGACCGGCTGTACCGCAAGCTCGTGCCGCTGGGCAGGGTCGGGCGGCCCGAGGAGGTCGCGAGGCTCGCGTTGTTCCTGACCTCGGAGGAGTCCTCGTACATCACGGGGCAGCCGTTCGTGATCGACGGCGGGTGGCTGGCCGGAGTCAACGTTATCTGACGCTCTATCAGCTATTGACGCTCCCGGGGGCCGGTGGAACAGTCTGACTCAACGATCTGACGGTTCGTCAGAAAAAACAGGGGCGGTGAACCTCCTTGGAATTCGGCATCTTCGTTCAGGGATACGTCGGCAAACGGGCCGAGACCGACCCGCTCGCCGAGCACAAGGCGCTGATAGAGGAGACCGAGTACGTCATCCAGGCGGACAAGTCCGGCTTCAAGTACGCCTGGGCCTCCGAGCACCACTTCCTGGACGAGTACTCGCACCTGTCCGCCAACGACGTCTTCCTCGGCTATCTGGCGCACGCGACCGAGCGGATCCACCTGGGCTCGGGGATCTTCAACCCGCTCGCCCCGGTCAACCACCCGGTGAAGGTCGCCGAGAAGGTCGCCATGCTCGACCACCTCAGCGGCAACCGCTTCGAGTTCGGCAGCGGGCGCGGCGCCGGATCGCACGAGATCCTCGGGTTCATGCCGGGGGTGACCGACATGAACCACACCAAGGAACTCTGGGAGGAGACCATCGCCGAGTTCCCCAAGATGTGGCTCCAGGACGAGTACCAGGGCTTCCAGGGCAAACACTGGTCGCTGCCCCCGCGCAAGGTGTTGCCGAAGCCCTACGGCGGCTCGCACCCGGCGATGTGGTACGCGGCCGGGTCACCGCCGTCGTACGCCATGGCCGCGAAGAAGGGGCTCGGCGTGCTCGGCTTCAGCGTGCAGAAGGTCTCCGACATGGAGTGGGTGCTGGAGCAGTACAAGACGGCGATCGTGGACGCGGAGCCCGTCGGGGCCTTCGTGAACGACAACGTGATGGTGACGACCACGGCGATCTGTGCGCCGACCCACGCGGAGGCCGTGCGGATCGCGGCGAGCGGGGGGCTGCACTATCTGCCGTCGCTGGTCTTCCGGTACCACGACACGTTCCCGCGACCCGAGGGGTTCCCGGTGTGGCCGGAGACGTTGCCGGAGTACACCGAGGAGTTCGTGGAGGTGCTGATCGAGGAGGAGCTGCTGATCTGCGGGGACCCGGACGAGGTGCTGCGGCAGTGCGAGCGGTGGGAGCGGGCCGGGGCGGACCAGCTGAGTTTCGGGTTGCCGGTGGGGGTGCCGAAGGAGGAGACGCTGCAGACGATCCGGCTGGTCGGGGAGTACGTGATTCCCAAGATCGATACGGATCCTGTTCATCGGACTTCGCGGTTCCGTCGCGGGGCCTGAGCTTTCGTAGGCGGGTGCGGCGTTCGTTGTGGCTTGTCGCGCAGTTCCCCGCGCCCCTTCAAGGCAACGGTCTCAAGGGAGTTGAGTGGTCATGCTCGATCACGTCATCAAAGGGGCGACCGTCGTCGACGGGACCGGTGGGCCCGGCTACACCGCCGACGTCGGCATCCGCGACGGGCGGATCGCCGTCATCGGTCGGATCACCGAGGAGAGCCGGACCGCCGAGGACGCTCGCGGTCTCGTCCTCACCCCCGGCTTCGTCGACCCCCACACCCACTACGACGCCCAGCTCTTCTGGGATCCGTACGCCACGCCCTCGCTGAACCACGGGGTCACCACCGTCGCCGGGGGGAACTGCGGTTTCACGCTCGCGCCGCTGCATCCCGACCGGCCCGAGGACGCCGACTACACGCGGCGGATGATGTCCAGGGTCGAGGGCATGGCGCTGGTGGCGCTGGAGGAGGGGGCGCCCTGGAGCTGGCATTCCTTCGGGGAGTACCTGGACGCCCTGGAGGGGCGGATCGCCGTCAACGCCGGGTTCATGGTGGGGCACTGTGCGCTGCGCCGGTACGTGATGGGGCCCGAGTCCGTGGGCGGGCAGCCGAGTCAGGAGCAGCTCGCCGCGATGGTGCGGCTGCTGCGGGAGGCCATGGACGCCGGGGCCTGGGGGCTGTCCACGACCCAGTCGAGCAGCCACTCCGACGGGGACGGGCAGCCGGTCGCCTCGCGGCACGCCCAGCCGGCCGAGCTGCTGGCGCTGGCGCGGGCCGTCGGGGAGTGCGAGGGCACGCAGATCGAGGCGATCGTCGCGGGCTGTCTGGATCAGTTCAGCGACGCGGAGATCGATCTGTTCGTGGAGATGAGCGCGGTCGCGGGACGGCCGCTGAACTGGAACGTGCTGACGATCGACGCGGCCGTTCCCGAGCGCGTCCCCCGGCAGTTGCTCGCGAGCGAGCAGGCGCGGAAGGCGGGTGGGAGGGTCGTGGCCCTCACCATGCCGATCCTCACGCCCATGAACATGTCCCTGGGGACGTTCTGCGCGCTGAACCTCATCCCCGGCTGGGGGCCGGTGCTCGGGCTTCCCGTGCCGGAGCGGATCGAGAGGCTGCGGGACCCGGAGGTGCGGGCCGAGCTGCTGCGGCGGGCGAACTCCAAGGAGGCGGGCGTCTTCCGGCGGCTCGCGAACTTCGGGCGGTACGTCATCGGCGACACCTACAGCGAGGCGAACGCCGGACTGACCGGCCGCGTGGTGAAGGACATCGCCGAGGAGCGCGGGCAGGAGCCCTTCGCGTGCCTGGTGGAGATCTGCGCCAACGACGGACTGCGCACGGTGCTGTGGCCGATGCCGACCGACAACGACCCGGCGTCCTGGGCCCTGCGGGCCGAGACCTGGCAGCACGAGGACGTTCTGCTCGGCGGGTCCGACGCGGGCGCCCACCTGGACCGGATGTGCGGGGCGCCGTACACGACCCGGTTCCTCGGGGACTGCCTGCGGGGCCGGAAGCTGGTCGGTCTGGAGCAGGCCGTGAAGATGCTGACCGACGACCCGGCCCGGCTCTTCGGGCTGCGGGAGCGGGGGCAGGTGCGGGAGGGCTGGCACGCGGACCTGGTCCTGCTCGACCCGGAGCGCATCGACGCGGGCCCGGCCACCCTGGTGCACGACCTGCCGGGTGACAGCCCGCGGCTGGACTCCCGGGCGCTGGGCGTGCGGGCCGTGTGGGTCAACGGCGTCGAGGCCATCCGGGACGACGTGGTCACCGGGGCGGTACCGGGGCGGGTGCTCCGCTCCGGACGGGACACGGAGACGGTGGGCACGAGGTGACGGCACGCCAGTCGCTGTTCGTCGGCGGTTCCTGGGTGGAGCCGGACGGCGGCCACCACGAGGTGATCGACCCGGCGGACGGGCAGACCGTCGGGTGGGCGCCGGAGGCCTCGCGGGATCAGGTGCTCGCGGCCTGCGCCGCGGCCCGTGAGGCCTTCGGGCCGTGGTCGCGCACCGCACCGGAGGAGCGGGCCGCGGTCCTCGGACGGGCGGCGGGCATCATCGCCGGCCGGCTGAAGGAGTACGCGGAGCTGGCCCGGGCCGAGACCGGGGCGACCCTCGGCACCGCACGCGCCCTGCAGGTCGGGGTCGCCGCCGCCCGCTTCCGCCGCTACGCGCGCGTGGAGCCCGCCGAGTGGCCGATCCCGCCGCAGATCAACGAGGCCGGGCCGATGGGGAAGGCCGGGGTGATGGGAGCTCTGGCCGTCCGGCAGCCCGTCGGGGTCGTCACCTGCGTCACCTCGTACAACAACCCCTGGGCCAACCCGGCCGGGAAGATCGCCCCGGCCCTGGCCATGGGCAACACGGTCGTGGTGAAACCGGCCCCGCAGGATCCGCTGTCGGTCTACCGGATGGCCGAGGCGCTCCAGGAGGCGGGCGCCCCGCCGGGTGTGGTGAACGTCGTCAGCGGCTCGCGTACCGAGGTGGGCGAGGCGGCCGTGGCGTCGCCGGACGTCGACATGGTCAGCTTCACCGGCTCCACGGCCGTCGGGCGGCGGATCGCCGAGGTGTGCGGGCGGGGCATGAAGCGGCAGCTGATGGAGCTGGGCGGGAAGGGTGCCGCGCTCGTCTTCGACGACGCCGACCTCGGCTCGGCCGTGGCCGGGATCGGCACCACCTTCTCCTTCTACAGCGGGCAGATCTGCACGGCACCGACGCGCGTGCTGGCGCAGCGCGGAATTCACGACCGGCTGGTGGAACAACTGGCGGCCTACGCCAACGGGTTGAAGGTGGGGGACCCGCGGGAGCCGGACACCGTGGTCGGGCCGGTGATCTCGGCGGCGCACCGGGACCGGGTCGAGTCGTACGTCGAACTGGGTCGCAAGGAGGGCGCGGTGGTGGTGGCGGGTGGCGAACGCCCGGACCTGCCGACCGGCTTCTACGTCGCCCCGACCCTTCTGGCCGACTGCCGCAACGACATGCGTGTGGCCCGCGAGGAGATCTTCGGGCCGGTGGTGGTCGTCATCCCCTTCGACGACGAGGAGGAGGGCATCGCGCTCGCCGACGGCACCGACTACGGCCTCATCGACTACGTCTGGTCGGGCGACGTGGCCCGGGCCTTCCGGGTGGCCCGGCGGCTCCGGGCCGGCGGGGTCGGGATCAACACCGTGGGCCGCAACATGGAGGCCCCCTTCGGCGGGTTCAAGCAGAGCGGAGTGGGCCGCGACGTCGGCTCGTACGCCCTGCACGCCTACAGCGAGGTGCAGTCGATCGTCTGGCCGGGGTGACGGGCTCGCCGGCTGGGCGGCTCGGATGCCGGGCTACGCCTGGCTGATCATGTCGTAACCGTCTCGCACAGGACGCTGACCAGGGCCTGGACGGCGGGCGTGGCGCGGCCGGTGGGCCACAGCAGGCCGTAGTCGATGGCAGGTGCGTCGCGGAACGGGACGAAGGCGATGCCGGGGCGGGCGTGATACGCCTCGGCACGGGCGGCCACAGGTGCCACGCCGTGTCCGGCGGCGACGTGGGAGAGGACCTCGGCCCAGTAGCGCACCGCGGGTCCGCGAGCGATGGGCTGCCCGCCGGGTGTACGGGTGGGCAAGTGGTGCTCGAGCCAGTAGGAGGGGAACTCGGCCGCGAACGTGATGAGCGGGGCGTGCGCGAGATCCTCCTGACAGACGGTGTCCTGCCGGGCCAGAGGGTGCTGGGTGGGGACCATGAGTGCCCTCGGCTCGGCGAAGAGCACCGGTCCGGCCGTCAGATCCGCTTCGCGAACGGGGAACTCGCTGATCTGGAGGTCCAGTTCGCCGGAGCGCAGCGGCCCGTACGGGTCGGCGAACTGGATTTCCCGGGCCTCGACGGTGCACTCCGGGTGCCGCGCGGAAAAGACCGCACCCGCACGCAGGACGGCGTCGGCCACCCACGGGGTGGAGTAACCCACCCGGAGCGAGCCCGCGATGCCACGCGCGGCCACGACGGCCCGCCGGTAGGCCTGCTCCATCTGCCGGTGCGCGGGCAGGAGGTCATCACGCAGCTGGGCACCGATCGCGCTGAGTGCGACCCGCCGGCTGGTGCGCAGGAACAGCGCTGCGCCGATGCGCCGTTCCAGGGACTTGACGATTTGGCTGACCCGGCCCGTGCTGCACCGCAGCCGATCGGCGGTACGGCCGAAGTGCAGCTCCTCGGCGAGTGTCAGAAAGACCTCGGTCTCCTGTCGATCCAGCACAGCGCCCTCATCGTTGAACCTGACTGAACAGTTCTTCGCGGATCCTACGTTGATGCGCACCGGACAATCAGGAGATCGTCTTCAGGCAAGCAGGCAAGCAGGCAAGCAGGCAGGCAGGCAGCAGGCACAACCGTCTGCGCGGCTTCAACCGTTCCGTGAAGCCGCCACCCGGCCTTGCCCTGACTCATTGGAGACTTCTGGATGCGTACCCTGATCAGCTCTGCCTTCGTCTCGCTCGACGGCGTCGTGGAGGCCCCGGGCGGCGAGCCCGGTTACCGGAACTCCGGCTGGACCTTCAAGCACACCGAGTTCCTTCCCGAGGCCTTCGAGATCAAGGGCCGGGAGCAGAAGGAGGCCACGGCGATGAT
>NZ_JBEORR010000031.1:0-102833 GCF_040302345.1 Streptomyces sp. NPDC126510
ATCAGCGGCTCGATCCGGCCCCACATCGCATCAGTGATCACTAACCGGACAGGCATATCCGATCAACTGATCAGCTCTCAAAGAGACACGCTCTACGTGTTCAGGGCCAGCTACGACCCCAATTTCAGGGCCGTCAACCCGTACCTCCAAAGTGGAATCTGGTAATTCAGGCCTCTGCGCCCTCCCGAAGTGGTTCCCCCGCGTGGACTGCACCCTGGTGACCTGCCTGTCGTCTCGCGGGATGACCGGCGCTCCCGTAGGGTCTCGATGCCGTTGCGGCAGCACGCTCTGACGGCCCTTCACGACTGCGCGGACCCAGTGGCCGAGGAGCCCTCATGTCAGGACAGTTCGAAGCGACCACCGAGATCGACCGGCCCGTCGAGGCAGTGTTCGACTACCTCGCCGACGGGCGCAACGACCCGCAGTTCAGTCCTCGCGTACTGAGGATCGAGCGTTTTCCCGAAACGCCGACCGCGGTGGGAACGGTCTTCCGCAGCACGGTGAAGGACGCGGGAGTCAAGACAGCCAGGGAGTTCCGTATCACCGAGATCGTGGCCCCGGGGCGGATCCGCTGGACCGAGGTGTCCAAGAACAGCGTGGCGGTGGCTGAGGGGGGATACGATCTGGAGCCGCTGGCCGACGGCAGGACGCGGGTCCGTCTCCACAACGTTCTGGAGGGTCACGGGCTGGGCAGGCTGCTCGTCGGCCTGGCGCTCACCGCGGCCCGCAAGGACGCCCCGGCGTTCGGTGCCCGGATCAAGGCAGCGGCCGAGGCGGCGATCCAGCCACGTTGACCGCATCCTGGCCCGATCAGCGGCCCAGCTCAGGGCCGTGTGGCGTGCTGCAACCTCGCCGTTGTGGTCTCGCGGCTCAAGCAGTGCACTGAGTCGGGGCCGGACGCCGGCCCGCGAGGAACGCGGCCGGCGGGACGCCCATGAAGTGGCGGAACTCCGCCGTCATGTGGGACTGGTCGTAGTAACCCGCCCTCGCGGCGATGCCCGACCAGCGGCCGGCCTCGGCCGCAAGGACGTTGCGAACGCGGTCGATGCGTGCGAAGTGCTTCGGGGACAAGCCGGTGCCGTCGGTGAACAGGGTGTGCAGGCGACGCTCACTCATGTGCAACCGTGCCGCGGTCGTGGCGACGCCGGCCCCGGCAAGGAGTCGTGCCGCCTCGCCGAGCCGCCCCGGCGGCTCCGGGCGGTCGGCCAATGCCTTTTCGAGGGCGGCGATCGGGTCTGCCGCGAGCTGGTCGACATCCAGGCCCGGTACTTCGTGGAGCGGCAGAGCTCGATCGGCGAGACCACGCAGCGGACGGCCGAGCAGGGCCCGGGCACGACCCGGCCGCATGCGGACCCGCACGGACTCGTCAGGGCCGAGGTTTCCTGTGGGAACCTGGTTTTGACCGTCGAGGGAGCTTGCCATGCCCACCACCCCGCACATCGCATTCGATTCGCCCGCGGCCGTCGACGGGCGCCACATCCGGGCGGTGACCTTCCAGTCCGTACGGATGGAGTACGTGCGACGCGTGCTCGGGGAGCTGAGCCTCGTGGCGGCCGGCGGCCGGGCGCTCGTCGTCGGCAGCGGGCGCGGCCTTCTGGCCCGTGGTCTCGCCCGGCTCGGGTTCGAGACCGTGGCCGCCGATCCGTCGCCCGCCGCGACGGCCCTGGGCCTGGACACGGACGGCGGACTGGGCGTCACGTACCTGACGACGGCCGCCGAGGAACTCGACCTCCCGGACCGCTCTTTCGACCTCGTGTACTGCGCCGACACCCTCGAGATCACCGAACGGCCCGATGCGGTCCTCGCGGAGGCGGCACGCGTGCTGCGTCCCGGCGGCGCCTTCGTCTACGACACGGTGAACCGCACCCCCGTGTCCCGTCTCGTCTACCTCGGCGCCTTCCAAACCGTCCCGAGCACACGGATCATGCCCCGGAGCCGCTACGCCGCTCACCGGCTGCGCCGTCCCGCGGAGGTTGCCGAGTCCCTCGACCGGGCGGGGTTGTCCGCGCAGGACGTCTCGTCGTTCAAGCCGCGCGACGTACGCAGTCTGGTGCGCGCGACGCGTGGGCGCAGGCGTGGCACGCTGACCGATGATCAGCTGCCGGAGCTCGTCGACATGGTGCTCGACCCGGAGGGCAGGCCGGTCGTCACATATCTGGGATACGCGGTTCGCCGGGATTGAGTCACGCTCCCGCACCCGTCTCCGTCATCCCGGACGGCACGGCGGGGTGGGTCAGGGCTGCGTCGTCGCGACCTTCACGCCGCACCCGATGAGGACGACGCCGGTGACGCGGTCCATGGCCCGACGCACGACGGTCCTCTGGAAGAAGACACGGGTCTTGGCCAGCAGCATCGGCGTTACCGACCAGGCCCGGTCCGCCAGGGGGTTGCCGGCGGGGACGTCGGGGAGGGCGCAGCCGGGCGGTGATGCCGCCGATCGTCCGCAGCGCGTCCCGCCCTCCGCGGGAGACCGCCCGCTTCGTCACGACGGCAAGGACCGCGACGGACTGGCACACCCGTCGAGCAAAAGCGCCTGAGTACGCGTACTCAGACCGCCCGAGCTGTCCGCCCCTGCTCCCCGCAGGCCGGTCGTAGCCACACTGGAGCGCCTTGTCCCCGTACGAAGAGGTTCCGATGGCCCGTGCCCTCAGTCTGCGTTCCGCCACAGCCGGCGACATGTCCTGGATCCATGAGCTGAGGCACCGCGTCTACGCGGAGGAGTTGGGCCAGCACGTGCCCAATGCCGAGGGGCGGCTGGTCGACGGGTTGGACGGCGACAACGTCTACCTGGTCGCGGCGCGGGATGCGGGTCGTGTCGGGTTCGTGAGCGTGACGCCTCCCTGGGCCGGCCGGTACGGGCTGGACAAGTACCTGACCCGGGCGGAGCTTCCGCTCCTCGACGAGGCCGACGTCTTCGAGGTGCGGCTGCTCACCGTCGAGCCCGACGCACGGGCGGGCGCGGCTGGCGCACTGTTGATGTACGCGGCGCTGCGCTGGATCGCGTCCCGGGGCGGGCGGCGGGTGGTGGCGATGGGCCGTGCCGACCTGCTCGGCATGTATCGGGCGGCGGGTCTGCGTCCGGTGGGCCGAACGGTCCGCAGCGGGGCGGTCGACTTCGAGGTGCTGACCGGGGAGGTGGCGGAGCTGTCGCGGGGTGTCGCGGGGCGGCATGCGGCGACCGTGGCCCGGTTGGCGGCCGGTGTGGACTGGCGGCTGGACGCGCCGTTCGCGCCCCGGCCGGACGGCTGCGAGCACGGTGGCGCATCGTTCACCGCGGTCGGCGCTGACTTCCGCACGCTCGAACGGCGTCACGAGGTGGTCGCGGCCGACGTGCTCGACGCCTGGTTCCCACCGGCTCCCGGGGCGCGCGCCGCGCTCGCCGGGGACGTGGGGTGGGTCGCCCGCACCTCACCGCCGACCGGTGCGGAGGGCTTGCTCGCGGAGCTCGCCTCGGTCCGCGACCTGCCCCCGCAGACGCTCGCGGTCGGCGCCGGCTCCTCCGACCTGATCTTCCGAGCCTTCGGCCGGTGGCTGACGCCGACGAGCCGGGTCCTGCTGATGGACCCCGGATACGGCGAGTACGCCCATGTCACGGAGCGGGTGATCGGCTGCCGCGTGGACCGGTTCCGGCTGCGGCGTGACGAGGGCTGGCGGATCGATCCGGTCAGGTTGTCGGCGGCGGTGGCCGACGGTTCGTACGACCTCGTGGTCGTGGTCAACCCGAACAACCCGACCGGCCGCCACGTACCGGCCGCCGAGCTGCGCGAGGTGATCACCGCCGCCCCGGCCCGGACACGGTGGTGGATCGACGAGGCCTACCTCGGCTACGTCGATCCCGGCGAGTCGCTCGCCCCGTTCGCGGCGCGGGACCCGCGCGTGGTGGTCTGCACCTCGATGTCGAAGACGTACGCACTCTCCGGCGTGCGGGCCGCCTACCTGGTGGCCGAGAAGGGCACGGCGGCAGAGCTGAACCGGTGGACGCCGCCCTGGGCGGTCGGGCTTCCGGCCCAGCTCGCGGCCGTGGCGGCACTGCGCGACCCGGCGTACTACGCGACCACGCTGCTGCGCACGCACGAGCTGCGCGGTCGGCTCGCCGCCGACCTGGCCGTCGTGGACGCCTCGGTCACGGTCGAGGAGTCGGTGGCCAATTTCCTGACCCTGACCCTGCCACAGGACGGGCCGAGCGCCGCCTCTCTGGTCGCGGAGTGCCGGCGCCACGGTGTGTACCTGCGGGATCTGTCGCCGCTGTCGCCGGCGTACGAGGGCCGCACCGTGCGCGTCGCGGTCCGCGACACCGGCGAGAACGCGCGCATCGTCGACGCCTTCCGGGCTGCCCTCGGTGAACTGCGCGCCCACGCCCGCATTTTGCCGGGTGTCGGGGCGGCACGGTGACCTCGGTGGCCGCGCTGGCGCCGTGGCTGGGCGGCGCGCTGCTGGTGAGCGGTGTGGCGGTAGGGGCCTCGCGGCGGCAGGAGTTGATGGTCCGGTGGTGTGCGTGGGCCGTGGGTGTGCCGCTGGTGACTGCCGCTTTCTGGTGGGGGCGGCCCGGCATCGCCCTGCTCGCCGTAGTGGTGGCGGTGATCGCGGTGCTGGAGTTCGGGGTGCTGGCCCGGCTCCCCCACGTCGACCGGGCGGTGCTCGCCGCGACCGTGGCAGGGTTGATCGTCACCGCCGCGTGGGCGCCGGACCAGGTCGGGCGGGTGGGTGCCGTCGGGGTGCTCGCGCTGGTCGCCGTGCCGCTGGTGGCCGGCGATGCCGAGGACGGACTGCGACGGCTCGGCACCGGTCTGCTCGGTTTGGTCTGGCTGGGCGTGCTGGCTGTGCTGGCGCCGCTGGGGACGCTCGGGCTGGCGCTGTTCGCCGCGGTGTCGGTCGCCGATGTGGTGGCGTACTTCGCCGGCCGGCGGCTGGGCGGGCCCCGGTTGTCGCCGCTGTCCCCGGCCAAGCGGTGGAGCGGAACGCTGTGCGGCGCGGCGGCGGGCCTGGCCGTACTCGCCCTGCTCTCGGCGTGGAGCTGGCCGGCGGCGGTCGCGGTGGCCGTCGGCGGACCGGCGGGCGACTTGGTGGAGTCCCTCGTCAAGCGTGGTGCCGGGGTCAAGGACTCGGGCCGGTGGCTGGCGGGAGCGGGTGGGTTGCTGGACCGGATCGACTCACTCGTGGGTGCGTTGGCGGTGGCCGTCGTGCTGGGGTGAGCGGGGCGGAAGACCGCGGATGGGAATCCGGCCAAGTGACCAGGTCCATAAGCTGCCAGGGGGACGCGGAGCCGGTTTGTCCGTGGCCCCCTGCGAAATTGTCCGAGATCCGTAACGGACGGATCCCGCAGCCGTCGTCACTCGTCCTGTCAGTTGGTCGCAAGGTGACCGGGGATCGGGCGAGGAACTTCGAGGGAACGGGGCGGACATGGCGCGGCACGGTGGTGGGCGGGGCTGGTACGGCAAGGTCATCGGGGCGGCGCTCGGGGTGACGGTGCTCGCCACCGGCGCGTCGGTGTGGACAGCACAGGCCGGCGCCACCGGCACTCCGGCACCGAACGCGACGGCGTCCGTCTCGCCCGGCGGTGACGTCAAGTCGGTGGCCGTCAGCATCGCGCACGCCTCCGAGAAGGGGGCGCGTGGCGTCAACATCACCATCGACGACGGCCCCGACCCCGTGTGGACCCCCCAAGTGCTCGATGTGCTGCGGGAGTACGGGGTGAAGGCCACGTTCTGCATGGTGGGGACGCAGGCGCAGGTGCACCCGGGCCTGGTGAGGAAGGTCGTCGCGGCCGGGCATCGGCTGTGCGACCACTCCGTGTCGCACGACACCAGCATGGACAAGAACTCCCGGGCCTATCAGTCACAGCAGATCCTCGACGCCGAACGCATGATCACCAAGGCGTCCGGCGGTGTCCGGCCGATGTACTACCGGGCACCCGGCGGAGCCTTCACCCCGTACAGCCGCAAGCTCGCCGCGTCCCGGGGGATGCGGCCGCTGGGCTGGAACGTGGACACCAAGGACTTCGAGCGGCCCGGAACGGACGCCATCGTCGCCACCGTGCAGCGCGAACTGCCCAACGGGCCGACGCTTCTCTTCCACGACGCGGGCGGCGACCGGTCCCAGACCGTCGAGGCGCTGCGGCGGATCCTCCCCTGGCTCAAGGAGCAGGGCTACGCCTGTGGTTTCCCGGTGCGTTGAGCGGCGCCGCTGTGGCGTTGTCCAGCCGTAGTGCCGCGCACAGCCAGTCGTCCGCGGCGCCCGGGGTGGGCTGTGGGCGGGCGCCCGGCGGGGTCAGGACGATGGCCGTGAGTTCCCAGTACCGGTCCAGGCGCGCCTCGGCCGACAGACGGGCCGCCAGCGAGCGGCGGAACGCGCGGGTGTCGCGGCTGCGGTAGGCGCTCGCGTAGGCCGCGACGTAGGCGTCCAGGGCCTCGCCCGGCTGCGGGTCGTGTGCCCGGCGCAGGTGTGGGGCGGCGAGCTCGAAGGCTTCGGTGAGGCCCGCGTACAGCAGGACGGCGCCGTCGGCCCCTGTTGCTCGGTGGACGTCCGGCTGGGGCTGCCGACCGCCCGGGCAGGGAGCCGTCGTCATCGCGTGCAGCCGGGCGAAGGCGAGTACCTGGGACGGGTGTGGTTCGTCGGGCGGCAGGGGGACGGCGGCTTCCAGGAATGCGGCGGTTGCCCGGCGCGGCATCCGGGCCGGCAGCCAGGTGCGCCAGAACCTGGCCAGTGGTGCGGTACTCGGCGGGGTGTTCAGCGCGCCGAGCAGCCTCAGCCGGCCGGCGCGCTGAGCCGGCGGGCAGTCCCGCACCAGTTGGAGTGCCGCTTCCCGCCAGCGCAGTGCCTTCAGCTCACTGCCGAGCTCCCGCAGGCGGCTGTCGAGGGCGCCCTCCAGGGCTCGGCCGGCTGCCTCTTCGTCGTCGAGGATGCGGCGTACCTCGGGCAGGGGCAGGTCGAATGTGCGCAGGGAGCGGATCAGCCGCAGTCGTTCCAGGGCCGGCGGGCCGTAGCGGCGGTGTCCGCCACTGGTGCGGGCGGCTTCGGGCAGCAGGCCCCGGTCGGAATAGAAGCGGACGGTCTTCACGGTGGCACCGGCACGCTCGGCGAGCTCCCCGATGCTCCACAACGGCTCCGTTGGAGTGGACAGTTGAACCTCCCTTAGGGGGAGTTCCTACGGTACCGGGGCGCGGGCCGGCAGACGCCGTCGCCCGCGGACGATGGCGTACGCGACCGGCGCGGCGCCATGGACCGGTCCGGGGAGGACTTCGTGCAGGTGTTCATCATGGTGGCGGGTGTGTTCACCGGGGCTCATGTCTGGCAGGAGACGGCGGCGCGACTGGTCGCGGCAGGCCGTGCGGCGCACGCGGTCCCGCTGACGGGCATCGACCCGGCCCGGCCCGCCACGCCGGCGCACGTCGGTCTGGAGACGCACATCAAGGACGTGCTCGCGGCGATCGACGCGGTGGACGTGGCGTCGGGGCGGGAGATCGTGCTCGTGGGTCACGACTACGGGATCCACCCGGTGCTCGGCGCCGCCGACCGGCGGGCGGAGCGCATCGCACGCGTCGTGTACCTGGACAGCGGGATACCGCAGAACGGTGTTCCGGCGCTGGCCGCCGTGCCGGACCAGGTGCTGCGCGCGCAGCTGGCCGAGCGGGCCGAGGCCGGCGAGCGCGAGGGGGTGCTGGCGCCGCCGGCTCGTGGCGAGTGGGGGCGCTGGGGCAGTACCGATGGCGTCGGCGAGGCGGCCCTGGAGCGGCTGACCGCCCTGGCGGCGCCGCAGCCGCTGGGCACCCTGCTGCAGCCGCTGCGGCTGTCCGGGGCGGTCGCCGCGGTTCCCGTCACCGGTGTGCTGTGCGCCGGGAACGGCGCCAGTATCGGCCTGGTGCAGAGGCTCGTCGACTTCGGCGACCCTGCGCTGGCCGCCCTGACCCAGCCTCAGGTCACTTTCTTCGACCTTCCCACGGGACACTGGCCGATGCTGTCGTGCCCGGCTGAACTGGCAGATGTCCTGCTGCGCGCCGGAGCCGGTGAGGGGCGCCGCCTGCGGCCGGTCGGCGACGATGCGCCGGTGCCCGCCCACCTGCGCCCGTTCCCGCTGGACGTCCCCGAACTGCCTCGGGACCGCCAGGGTCGTGTCGATCTGTACGTGCCCCATGGCGAGGGCCCGCGACCGGCGGTGGTGATGGTGCACGGTGGACCGGTGCCCGCCGGAGCGCGGCCGCGGCCACGTGAGTGGCCGACCCTGGTGGGCTACGCACGCCTGGCCGCCGCCGAGGGCATGGTCGGCGCGACCCTCGACCACAGCCTCCACGACGTCGCGGACTACGAACGCGCCGCCGCGGACATCGCCGCGGCGGTGGACCTGGTGCGGGCCGACGCCCGGGTGGACGCCGACCGGATCGCGCTGTGGTTCCTCTCCGGCGGCGGCCTCCTCACCACGGACTGGCTGACACGGCCCCCCGCCTGGCTGCGCTGCCTGGCCGCCTCCTATCCCGTCCTGGCCCCCCTTCCCGCTTGGGGCATGTCCGGCAGCCGTTTCCACCCTGCCAGGGCGGTCGAGGAGGCGGGGTCCCTGCCTGTCGTCCTCCTCCGTGCGGGGCTGGAGACGCCCGAGATCGCCGCGACCGTCGATGCGTTCGTGGCCGCGGCCGCAAAGTGCTCGGCGCGACTCGAAGTGGTCGATGTCCCAGGCGGCCACCATGGGTTCGAAACCCTCGACGCACCTGAGGAGACGATCCCGGCCCTGCAACGCGCGATGCGTTCGGTGGTCGCGCACCTCACCGAATGACCCCCCGAGGCACGCGATGGGCTCAGGGCGGTGACGGATGACGATCGGTGGCCTTGCTGCGGTCTTTCCCCCGGAACCATGGTGGCGCTAGCTCCACCCCAGGCAGGGGGTGGACACCATTATGCCGCCGGAGAATGACTCGGATACTGAGTCCCATGACCGATCAACTGGTGCTTCCGGTAGGGCCGCCGACGCGAGGAGAACGACAGGAGAGGAAGCGGGGGAGCGACTTTTCTGAATTGTCTCGACGTATATCCGAGGCCGGGCTGCTCCGGCGGCGCCCGCTGTATTACACGGTCCGTTTCGGGCTCGTCGCCCTCGCTCTCGCGGGGTGCGTCGGAGCGTTTGCCGCACTGGGGGACAGCTGGGGCCAGGTGTTCGTCGCCGTCGCCCTGGCCGTGGTCTTCGGTCAGCTCGGGCTGGCCGCCCACGACCTCGCCCACCGACAGGTGTTCTCCGGTCGGCGGCCCAGCGAGGCGGGAGGACTGCTGGTCGCCGACTTGCTGTTGGGCATGAGCTACGGGTGGTGGATGAACAAGCACACCCGGCATCACGCCAACCCCAACCATGAGGGGAAGGATCCGGACGTCTCGCCCGACATTCTCGTCTGGTCGCGCCGACAGGCGCGCACGGCCCGGGGTTTGCCGCGTTTCGTCGGAAAGCACCAGGCCGCGCTCTTCTTCCCGCTGCTGACTCTGGAAGGGCTGAATCTGAGCTTCAGCAGTTTTCGAGCTCTGAGGAGCCCGTCGATGAAAAGGCCCGTACTCGAAGGTGCGCTCCTGGTGGCGCATTTCGTGGTGTACTTCGGCGGCCTTTTCACGGTACTCTCCCCCGCCAAGGCACTTGTCTTCCTCGCGGTGCACCAAGGCCTGTTCGGGATCTATCTCGGTTCGGTGTTCGCGCCCAACCACAAGGGGATGCCGATGATCGAGGAGGGGACCCGGCTGGACTTCCTGCGCCGCCAGGTTCTCACCTCGCGCAACGTCCGGGGCGGCGCGGTGGTCGACGCCTTCATGGGCGGGCTCAACTACCAGATCGAGCACCACCTCTTCCCCAGCATGCCGACACCCGCGCTCGCCGGGGCTCAGGTCATCACCGAGCGGTACTGCGCGGAGTTGGGCATCCCGTACCACCAGGCCGGGCTGATCGCCTCGCACCGGGAGGCGCTGCGCCATCTCAGGAGCGTCGGTGAGCCGCTGCGCGCCCCGGCGGAGGGCTGACCCGAATGGCCGCCCGGCCGTGATCGTCCACCTGCGGGCGGCGGGGTCCGCGGGCACCCGTCCTCCCTTCCGTCCGGGCGGCGTGGCCAGCGGTGAACGCCGGCAGGGGCGTGGCGGTCCACGGGGGATCTTCGAGCAGGGGCGAGTGCCCGAGACCGGGCAGCGGCACGACCTCTGCGCCCGGAACGGGGCGGTAGTCGGGGCCGAAGAGAAACGTCTTCTGCGGGCGTCCTCCCCGAAGATCAACCAGCAGCGGCTTGCCGAGGACCGTCAGCCGAGTCGGCAGCGTCCCTTGCTCCGGGTAGGAGCCGGTGGCTCGCATCGACGTGACGTACCCTCCGGCTCTCGGTCGGCCCCACGCGGCCTTCCGGCCCGGGCGCCGGAGCGGACCCGGCGTGGAACAGTGGAGACGAGGAGACACGGCGCCCTCAAGGGCGGACCGGACGAAGGAGGCCGGGATGCGTCCCTCTGTGCTGGCGGGCATCGACGGCTCCGAGTGTGCGGCGGCAGCGGCCGACTGGGCGGCGCGGGAAGCCGCTTTGCGTGGTGTTCCGCTACGGCTGCTGCAGGTGGCTCCGCGGCTCTCCGGGACCACCGTTCCGGGCACGGCGCTGGAACGCCTGCACAGCATGGGCAGCCAGCTGGTTCAGCGGACGGTCGAGGACCTCGTCGCCCGCCACCCGGACCTCGAAGTGACGGGCGAGCAGGCGGACGAGCCACCCGCCTTCGCCCTCCTCGGCGCGGCACGCGATGCCGCACTCCTCGTCGTGGGCACGCGTGGAACGGGCGGTTTCCAGGAACTGGTGGTCGGCTCGGTCGCCCTGCGGGTGGCGGCAGCGGCCCCCTGCCCCGTCGTGCTCGTCCCTCGCCCTGGCGGCACCTTCGCCGACCGAACGTCCGCGACGCACGGCACCGGCCTCGTCGTGCTGGGCTTCGACGCCCACCGCCCGGCCGGTGAAGCGGCCGACTTCGCCTTCGGGGCCGCCGACGCCCGCACGGCACGCCTGCGCGTGGTGCAGGCCTGGGCCCTTCCCGCGGACTCGGTCTCCCCGCGCTCCTTCGTGGTGACCGAGGAGGACCGCGCAACCTGGGAGGACCAGGAGGTGCTGGGGCTCTCCGACGCGCTGCGGCCGTGGCAGGAGAAGTACCCGCGCGTGGCGGTGGCCACGGATCTCATGCTGCTCCATGCCGCGGAAGCGCTCCTGAACGCCTCCCGGACAGCGGAGCTGCTCGTGGTCGGGCGCCGCACTGACCCTCGGGCGGCCGAGGGCCGACTGGGCCCGGTCGCACATGCCGTGCTGCACCATGCCCGCTGTCCGGTCGCGGTCGTACCGCACGGAGCATGACCACTCAGCCGAAGAACACTTCGAACTCTTCGTACAGCGACGGGTCCACCAGTTTGTTCTTCGCCGTGGCGTCCGCCAGGGGCACGCGGACGATGCGTGTGCTCTCGAGAGCGACCATGCGGCCGAAGTCCCCGTCCTTGACGGCCGCGATCGCGTGCAGCCCGAAGCGGGTGGCCAGCCATCGGTCGAAGGCACTCGGAGTGCCACCGCGCTGGATGTGCCCCAGCACCGTGGTGCGGGCGTCCTTCTCGGTGCGTGCCGAGATCTCCTGGGCCAGCCATTCGCCGATGCCGGAGAGCCGTACATGACCGAACTCGTCCAGCGACTGGTCCTTGAGGATCATCTGCCCTTCCTTGGGGACGGCGCCCTCGGCCACGACGACGATCGGCGCGTAGTTGATCTGGAACCGGCTCTTCACCTGTTCACAGACCTGTTCGATGTCGAAGGGCCGCTCCGGGATGAGGATCACGTTGGCGCCGCCCGCGATGCCTGCGTGCAGGGCGATCCAGCCGGAGTGCCGTCCCATCACTTCCACCACGAGGGCCCGCATGTGTGATTCGGCGGTGGTGTGGAGGCGGTCGATGGCCTCGGTGGCGATGCCGACGGCGGTGTCGAAGCCGAAGGTGTAGTCGGTGCCTGTGACGTCGTTGTCGATGGTCTTCGGCACGCCGACCAGGTTGATTCCCTGCCGGCTGAGCTCCGTGGCCGCCCCCAGCGTGTCCTCTCCGCCGATGACGACGAGCGCGTCCACATCGTGCGCGGCGAGGGTCTCCCGTACGCGTTGCAGCCCGTTCTCGTGCTTGAACGGGTTCGTGCGGGAGGATCCGAGGATGGTCCCGCCGCGGGGCAGGATCCCACGGACGCCGGCGATGTCCAGGGGGACGACATCGTTCTTGAGCAGCCCCAGCCATCCGTCGCGCACCCCGACGAAGTCGAACGAGTAGTCCTGGACGCCCTTGCGGACGACGCTGCGGATCACGGCGTTGAGGCCCGGGCAGTCCCCGCCACCGGTCAGCACTCCGACCTTCATGGGTCTTCTCCCATCCGCCGCACACGCTGCCCGTCGGCGGCCCTCGCGACGGCCGTGGCGGGCCGGGGCACAGGAACCGCCCCCTCGCTTACAGCGTCCCTCGGTTCCGTCCACGACGGCCACTCGGAGGTCACCCACCCGGAGGCCTTTCCGACGAGCCGGGGGACGGCACTTCTGGTACGTGCAGTGGGTACCAGGGCGCTTGATGTCGCGGGGTGGCGGGGGGCGTGCTGTCCTGAAGTGGTACGCAGGGAGTGCACCGATGCGGCGTTTCCGGACTTCCGTCCTCGTCTCCGCGCGGTCGCCCGCACCCACCGGGCCGGGCGGGGGGTTGCTGCCGGTTCGGGAGCTCGCGGTCGCCTGGTCTCTGGTCGTCCTGGTCACGGTGCCCGCCTGGGTGCTCACCGTCGGGCAGGCCCGGGACATGGGCGTCGAGCCCGGCACGATGGGGTTGGCCCTGCCACTGTTCCTGCTGCTCTGGGTGGCGATGACGGCGGCCATGATGCTTCCGTCCATGGCGCCGGTGGCCCTCACCTGGGTACGGGGGCTCGGGCGCCGGTCGTCCGGGTGGAGCCGGACGGGGCACATCCTGGAGTTCGTGAGCGGGTATCTGCTGGTGTGGACAACCTTCGGGCTGCTCGCCTACGCCGCTCTGGACCTCACCGGTGACTTGGTGGCAGAGCATCCGGCGGCGGGACGCTGGATCGGAGCGGTGGCCTTCCTGCTGGCGGGCCTCTACCAGCTCGGCCCTCTCAAGAACGTCTGCCTGCGGCATTGCCGCGACCCCATGAGCCAGCTGGTGCGCTACGCCGGGTTCCGGCAGCCGGCTCGCGATCTTAGGGTGGGCCTCCACCACGGCGGCTACTGCGTCGGTTGCTGCGCGGGACTGATGGTCGTCCTCGTGCCGCTGGGAGTCATGAACGTGGCTGCGATGGCCGGGCTGGCGGTGGTGGTCTTCGTGGAGAAGCTGTGGTCGCGGGGGCCCCTGCTAGCTGGAGTGGTGGGTGTGGTCTTCCTCGTCCTCGCCGTGCTGGCGCCGTTCCAGGAGTGGCTGCTGCCGGGGCTGCGGGAATCCGCGCCTTCGATGAGCGACATGTGAGCACCTGCGGCAAGCTGGAAGAGAGGCCGCCTCGCGATCCGCGTGCGGGCTCGGGACGCGCGGTCTCGCCACTCCGATGGAGCTCCTTCGGGCTCGACGGGCGGGATGCGAGATGACGGAACAGGTCAGCAACGGGACCAGCTGGCATCTGGTGGGCGACTGGTTCGACGTATGCAAGTGCGCCATACCGTGCCCCTGCACGTTCGCGCAGCCCCCGACCTACGGTGACTGCGAAGGCGTGCTGGTCTGGCACATACGTGAGGGCAACTACGGCGACGTACGCCTCGACGATCTCAACGTCCTGATGCTGGGCGTCTTCGTCGGCAACGTCTGGGCCGGCGAGCACAGCGACGCGTACGCCGCGGTCTTCCTCGACGAACGCGCCGACGACCGGCAGCGCGCCGCGCTCGGGACCGTTTTCGGTGGTGAGGCAGGTGGCTGGCCGGCACGGTTCGGGGAGATGCTCCGGCCCGAGATGCGCGGCATGGACGTCGTGCCGATCCATGTGGAGATCGACGAGGACCTCGCCACCTGGAGAGCCGAGATCCCCGGCCGGGTCACGGCCACCGCCGAAGCGCTCGCCGGCCCGACGACACCGGAGGGCGCTCGCGTCCAGGTCCACAACGCCCCGGGCGCCGAGGTGGGGCCGGGGCAGGTCGCCACCTGGGGGCGGGCCACGGCGGACCGCGCCGACGCTTTCGGCTTTTCCTGGGAACGCTCGGGAAAGTCGAGCAAGTACTTCCCCTTCGACTGGACCGGGCCGGACTGAGCGCGGGCACTTCGCCCCCCCCTCCGGCTCCCCGACCGCCTCACCATCCGGGCGGCAGCCCCAGCTCCGCGCCCTCGACGAGCCGTGGCCGCCGGTGGCGCCACCATCGCCCGCCTCCGGGTTCCGCGCGTTCGGCTCCGACTCCTCGAAGGGGCACGGTCGCACTGAGGTAACGAGCGTCCAGATCTCTCAACTCCGCATCGCGAAGGGAGCGCACGGTTTCGGTCAGCATCGGCCAGGCCTCGGCAAGCCAGTCCCGGCACCGCACGTCCTGCTGGTATTCGAAGGCACTGTCTGCGTCGAAACCGTCCTCGACGTCCTCGACGAAGGACTCCCAGCCCTCCAGCATGGCGTTGAGCGTGACAAGACCGTATCGCCCGGCCAAAGCCAGCCGCGCGTGATGGATCGATGCGTAGTCTTCCGAACTGAGCACGGGTGATTCCACACCCGTGACCATGCCAAGCTTCCCTCCCGTCACACAACCCAGAGGTCGTGCAGCGCATCAAGTAACCGACGGGTGTTACGACTTGGCCGCGAGGGTGGACGTTCCGCCGACTCGAGCAGATACTTCGGCAGCTTGGAACTGGCCGCCAGCACCTCGATGCCGATCACGCGTCCCCGCTCGTCGAAGTCGATGTTGATCATCCCGCCGACCTCGACCGGATCACAGGGGTACATGTGCGCTGCCTGCGCACGGACTTGCGGGTCCGTGAAGTACACACACGCGGCATCCACCGTGCTGTCGTAAGTGACTCTGACATCCGCCATGGTTCCTGCTCCCTCGGTGCGCTTGAGGCCGGCCCCGCCCACGATGTGCCTCCGCAGATGCGGGTTGAAGCCGCCCTGCCGTCCTCCGCCTACGCCGGATCCAGCAAGCCTGTCTTCTTCACGGCGCGGGGAGACAGAGTCATGGGTCCGGCCCAGCCCTGCTGAATCAGCGCGACCTGCGAGGGTAGGGGCTGGACCGGGGCTGCGTCCACACCTCGCGACCAGTTCGCGAGCAGTCCCTCGGTGGTGTCGACAGCCGAGACAACCATGGTGATGCGGGACTGCCCCTTGCCCCAGGTGTTCCACAGTGCCCACCCCTCCTCGCGGGGCTCCACCCCGATCCGGAGACAGGCCTGCTCGTAGGTCTCGTCCAGCGCGGCCGGCATGACTCCCGGCCGAATGAGCACGACGCCCACCAGCTCAACCAGGGGGCCGTCCTCCTCGACGCACCCGTCACCGGGGAAGTGATGGTGCTGCAGAGCCCGAGCGAGCGCGTTCACCGCCCGCTGAAGACTCGTCGCGTCCTCGGGGTCGTGGCCGTAGCAAAGCCAGCCCTCTTCCAACGCGGCAGACCGGACCTCTCGGGCGAGCCTCTCGACTTCACTCACGTATTCGCTCTGGGTCAGGGCACGTCGCGTCATGGCGTGAAGTCTCGCAGTCGGCGCCGCCCACGGTCGCCTGAGTTTCCGGCCCCGGCACCGCCGTCCTGGGCTGCAGACGGGGGAACCAGACCGCGAGAGGGGGTCTCAAGTGCTGCGCGGGGCCACCAAGCCGGACTCGTAGGCGAGGACCACGAGTTGGGCACGGTCACGGGTCCGGAGTTTGGACATGGCCCGATTGATGTGCGTCTTCGCGGTCAGCGGGCTGATCACCATACGGGCGGCGATCTCGTCATTGGACAGGCCCCTCGCCACCAAGGCCACGGCCTCGCGCTCGCGGCTCGTCAGCTCCTCCAGCCCTGTGCAGGCACCCGTAGGGACAGGCTGGGTGACGTACCGGTTGATCAATTTGCGGGTGATCGAGGGAGCGAGCAGGGCGTCGCCACGAGCGGCGACGCGTACGGCATGCAGGAAATCCTCCGGTACGACGTCCTTGACCAGGAACCCGGCGGCGCCGGCGCGCAGGGCGTCGAGGACGTACTCGTCCATGCCGTAGTTGGTCAGGATGACCACATGCACCCCGGCCAGGGCAGGGTCCGCGGCAATGCGCCGGGTTGCCTCGATGCCGTCGACGACCGGCATGCGGATGTCGATGAGCGCGACGTGGGGCAGGTGCTTCCCGGCGAGTTCGAGGGCCTCTCTGCCGTCGGCGGCCTCGGCCACCACCTCGATGCCGTCCTCGAGGTCGAGGAGCGCGCGGAATCCGCTGCGGATGAGGGGCTGGTCGTCGACCAGCAGGACACGGATCACGAGGTCCGGTCCACGGGGAGTTCGGCCTGGACGGTGAACCCGCCCCCATCACGTGGTTCGGCGCGCAGCCGGCCGCCGAGGGCGGTGACGCGTTCGCGCATGCCGAGCAGCCCCAGGCCGGGCGACGGAGCGGTGGCCGACGTCGCCTTGCCGTCGTCGTCGATGCGTATGGCGAGGGAATCCGGCAGACAGCTGATACGGACCGCCGCGGTGGTGGCGTCGGCATGCCGGGCGACGTTGGTGAGCGCCTCCTGCACGATCCGGTAGACGGTCCGGTCCACCGCGGCCGGTACGTCGTGCCGCCGCCCGTCGATCGTCAGCGTGGTGTCCACTCCCAACGTCCGCGAGCTGTCCACCAGTTCCGGGACGTCGTCGAGCCCCAGCGGCGGGGTCGTGTCGTCGTCGCGCAGCGCCTCCAACGTGGCGCGCAGTTCCCGGCTGGCCTCGCGGCCGGCCTCCTGGATGGCCAGCATCGCTTCCGGCACCTGCTCGCCGAGTCTGCGGGCCACATGGACCGCGACTTCGGACTGCACCTTGATCACCGAGATCTGATGCGTGAGCGAATCGTGCAGCTCCCGCGCGATGCGCAGCCGCTCCTCGTCGGCGCGCCGCCGCGCGGTCTCCTCCCGGGTCCGCTCGGCCTCCTCCGCGCGCCGCTCGGCCTGCCGTACCGCCTCCCCCGCTGCGAAGGCCGCGATCAGCCAGGCGATCTCGAGTACGCCACCGCCCCGCCCGAAGGCCTCGCGCACCGGCTCGTCCTGGACGATCAGCGCGGTGAGGTGGAGAGCGAGAAGCAGGATGAGGGACGCCGCCACGGTGACGGCACGGTGTCCGGCCCGCACCGCGCCGTACACGGCGACCAGATAGGAGACGGCGAGCACGTCGAACCCGGCCGCCTGATAGCCCACCGCACTCAGTCCGGTGACGGCCAGGACCAGAAGGGGAGCCCGGCGGGCGGCCGCGAGTGCCAGTCCGCCGCCCGCCAGCAGCGCGTAACCGAGCAGGTCGCTGTTCGCCGTGGAGCTCTCGGCGGACAGCCCGGTGCCGACCAGCAGCGCCGCCACACCGGTGGCGACCGCCCAGTCGCGGACAGCGGCCGGGACCCCTGATCGTGATCTGCCCATACGCGCACCCTAGTCGGACGTCGTCAGGCGCGAGTCCCTCTCGGGAAGGAGCCGCCGACTACCGCGCCCGCGGTACCGGGGGCGCTGCTGCCGCAGCCACAGCAGGCGCATGGAACTCCGGCAGCAGCGCGCATTGTCTGCGTCCGCCGGACGACCGACGGCGGGGCCGACGGACATGCTGGGCCGACATCGAACAGCAGGAGACGAGGAGGCCTCTCATGGCAGTTCCCCTTGCGCTTGCCGCTCCGGAGACCGCGCACATCGCAGTCCAGTCGGCTGCCACCACCGGCCTGACCTCCGGGCGACTGGTGGGCAGCACGGCTGCCGTCGTGGCCCTGATCGGCATGATCATCGGCGGCCTCGCCCTGGCCCGCCCCGCAGATCGTCGCGGCATCGGCAACAGGCGGAGCAGGGCCGTCACGGCCTTGGTCGCAGGACTGATCGGCCTGTCCATGGGCGTGGTGAACCTGGCCGTCGCCGACGGGGGTCCCGGCACCGGCAACGGCGTGGTCGCAGGTGCCATGGCTCTGGCGTTCGGGCTGATCGGCACGGTCCTCGGTGGCCTGGCACTCACCCGGGCCCGGCGTATCGGCTGAGGGGAACACGAGGCCGCCCTGCACGGCGTGGGGCTGGTCGAAGTGTGCCGGGAGGGCGGGCCGGCCGGGCGTGAGGAGGGGGCCGCGTCGGGAACGGTCACTTCGAGCGGGGGCGATGTGTGCCTCGTACAGTTGAGTGACGGGAAGCTTCCCCCTTCGCACCCCTCCGTACGGGAGCACTCATGCACCACCCGTCCGGCAGCCGGGACGACGACTCCGGCACATTGTTCGGGCTCGACGCCCTCTCCCCCGGTCCCGCCGCGCCCGATCGGCCCTCCGCGTTCCGTTCCTCCGCCGTGGCCGGCCGGCTGCTGCCCGTACGGGAGATCTACGCCGAGCCCGCGGCTGCCGCGTCTGCGCGCGGGAGGCAGATCAGGGCCAGGTTCCCCGGCGCCCGGGTGACCATGGTGGAGTCCCACTGGGGCATCCCCGGGCTGCACGGCAACCAGGGCAACATCGAGCACTGGGTGCGCATCAAGGGGGAAACGCTGGTCCTGGGCGAGAAGAAGAGCCTCACCACACGCCCCAACGGCCGGTCCGCGGACTGGATCGCTCCCGGCACCTCCAACGGTTGCGCCATGGCCTGCGCCTACTGCTACGTGCCCCGGCGCAAGGGGTACGCCAACCCCATCACCGTCTTCACCAACATCGACCGGATCATCGGTCACCTCGCCCGCCACGTGGCACGGCAGGGGCACAAGCCCGAGCCGAACCAGTGCGACCCCGAGGCGTGGGTGTACGACATCGGGGAGAACGGTGACTGCTCGGTCGATGCGCTGATCTGCGACAACACCGCGGACCTGGTGCACGCCTTCCGGCAGTGGCCCACGGCGAAGGCGTCCTTCGCCACCAAGTTCGTCAACCCCGACCTGCTGGCCCTCGACCCGCGTGGCCGCACCCGCATCCGGTTCTCGCTGATGCCCCCGGACGACGCCCGGCTGCTCGATGTGCGCACCTCGCCCGTCGCCGAGCGGGTCGGCGCCGCCGCGGACTTCCTGGACGCGGGCTACGAGGTGCACTTCAACCTCTCCCCCGTGGTCGTCCGCCCGGGGTGGCAGGACGCCTGGACCGAGCTGCTCCTCCACCTCGACGACGTCCTGCCCCGGCGAGTGAAGGAGCAGGCCGCCGCGGAGGTGATCATGCTGACCCACAACCAGGAGCTGCACGAGGTCAACCTCGGCTGGCATCCCCGTGCCGAGGAGGCCTTGTGGCGACCGGAACTCCAACAGGCCAAACGCTCCGAGAACGGCGCGCTGAACCTCCGCTACCGCAACAGCGTCAAGGGCGAGGCCGTGCAGACGTTGCGCACCCTGATCGACCGCCATGCGCCGTGGCTGCGGGTGCGCTACGCCTTCTGAGCCCGGGCAGGGCCCGTGAGGCGGGCGTCGGGGCCGACGACCGAGACGACGGGCGCTGCTGTTCATTTCAGTGGGGCTCCGCGGCACCACGTGCGCGGTTCGTACGGCCCTCGCTTGTGACCTCAGTGCTGCGTTCGCTCGACTGAACGAGTTCCGCCACGAGCAGCTGCAGCAAACCGGGGCAGTGCTCCTCGATGTCCGTCCTCAGCAGCCTGAGCGTGCTTCCGTTGCCGTGATCGCGCTGCGCCACCAGGCCCGCCTCCCGCAGCACTCGGAAGTGGTGGGTACGCGTGGCCTTCTTCACCGGCAGGTCGAACGACCCGCAGGCACGTTCCTGATCCTCGGGATGGCTCGCGAGTTCGGCGATCACCTTCCGTCGGGAGTCGTCCGCGAGCGCGGCGAACACTTTGCCAAGGTCCACGATCCTCCTTGAGGTACGAGTTGCATCGTACCTCGACACCTGGCTAGCCTCCTAGGTATGAACATTGTCGTACCTACAGGCAGCGGCCCCATAGGTATCTACGGATTCGCCCGGCCCCGCCCGGAACGCGCCGAGGAACTGGAGCGTCTGCTCCTTTCGTTCGTCGAGCCGACGCGCGCCGAGCCGGGCGCCTGGCAGTACCAGGTGCACCGCGACGTCTGCGACCCCACCACGCTGGTCTTCTACGAGCTGTGGCGTTCCGGGGAAGATCTGCGCAGTCACCTCGCCCGGCCCGATCTCGTCCGGTTTCAGGAGACACGCATGGAGTACCTGCGCGAGGACCTGGAGATCCACTGGCTGACTCCACTGTCCGCGAGCGCCGTGAGCCCATGAGGCGCCGAGGTCACCAGGATCTGGCGATCAATTTCTCCACCTCGGCCGGTAGTTCGTTGCCGGAGCGCACCGCGACGAACACCACGTCGTCGGGTGCGTCTCCGACGGCGATGGCCACGGTGGGAGAGATGCCGTCCACGGCGTAGGCGGTCTCCGTCGTGGACGGCTCCTCGCTCCTGTTCCGGCCGCCCGTGTCGTCACAGGGCGGCTGGGTCGCTGTGCCCAGTTCGTGGCCGACGGTGAACTCCACGTTGGCAACGTCCTGGTAGGTACGCCCTTCGTACGTCACCACGTAGACGCACGACGGCGCGGCCTCCCCGCTGTCCTCTTCCGGCTCGCAGGCGGAAACCGACGCCGCCGCGGCCGCCGTCAGCAGTGCGAGCACGGCTCGCTTGGCCCAGCTCATGATCGAACCTCCGGTCTTCGACATCCCCAACCGACGCATCCGAGTCCGAAGACTTGTCCGGACTCATCAACATCGACGGAGCGGAGGTCCCGTTCGTTCGGGCGATTTCCGGGCGCACCTCGCGGGGCCGAGGCCCACACATACGGCCCCGGCCCCGCGAGGCCGGGCTCACACGCGGTCGGCCGCGATCAGGACGTACTGGAAGGAGCCGTCCCGGTAGGACTCGATGAACGCCTTCTCGATCCCGGTGACCAGCGAGGACGTGGCCCGCAGCTCCCAGTAGGGCAGTGTGTCCGGGGTGAGGTCGACGATGGCCTGCGGCACGAGCCGGTTGTCGGCCATGGCGCGCAGATACTCGCGTCGGGAGTGGATGTTGCACTCGAAGTGGGCGTTGATCTGGGAGACCCACTTCGACGGCTGGCCGTAGCGGGGGTTCCAGCAGCCGGTGATCGTCACGTACCGGCCACCCACCTTGAGGAAGCGGGAGTGCTCGGCGAACAGGTCGTGCAGGTCGACGTACATCGTCGACTCGTTGTTCCACGAGGCGGTGACGCTGCCCTTGTCGAAGGGTGTGTCGAGCATGTTGCACACGCGGGAGCGGACGTGGTCCTCGATCCGCAGTTCTCGTGCGCGCCTGTTGCCGAAGTCCGCCTGGGTGGCGGACAGGGTGACACCCTCCACCTTGCAGCCGAAGCGGCGGTGGGCCATGACCATGGACCCGCCGCGCCCGCAGCCGGCGTCGACGAGGGTGTCGTCGGGCCCGACCGGGCCGAGGTGGTCCATGAGGAACTCTGCCTGTGCCGACTCCAGCCGGTGCAGCTCCGCGATGAGCTTCTTCTCGTACTCGCTGTGGGCCGGGTCGCCGAGCGCGGTGTGGTCCACGGCGCCGATGCCGTAGTGGTGGTGGTAGAGCCCGTCCACATCACCGAGACGGAGGTTGACCGGCCGCGCCTCGTTGTTCCAGTAGCGGGCGATGTCCCCCTGGTACGGCGTCGCCGGGGCCGGGATCTTCGCGGAGAGGGTGGAGGTCGTTTCAGTGGTCACAGAGATGTCCGTTCCTTACCAGAAGTCGGGCAGGGTGTAGCGGTAGGTGTTGGTGCGGTGCCAGTCGTGGTTGCCGTCGACCCACGCGGCCACGCCCTTGAGGAAGCGCAGCACGGGAGGCAGGGGGCAGGCCTCCGCGAGGTCGGCCGCAGCGGCCTCGAAGGCGTGCTGGAGTTCGTTGTGGACCTCGACGGCCTTGAGATAGGCGTCGCGTGCGGAGAGCTGCTCGCGTTCGGCGATCACCACGGGCAGGTTCAGGTGGCGGCCGGGGCTGTTGAGTTCCTTCGTGTACGAGTAGAGGTCGTTGACGATGGTGGTCGCGTTGCCGGCGAGGGCGATGACCCGCTGCATGTCCGGCCGGGCGTGCAGGTCCGCGGGCAGTTCGTAGCCGCCGACGGTGTCGGTGATCGTGGGGCAGGGGCGGAAGTTGTTGAACTGGCGCATCGCCAGGTACTCCCACACCTGCGGAACGTGGTCGGTCTGTGCCCAGGCGGCCTCGGCGAGGTAGCCCATGTGCAGCCGGGCCATGTCGTGCCGGTAGCGGTCGGCCTGGGAGTCCGTGGCCGCGCGGACGAAGTAGTCCATCGCGCTGTGGTACGCCCGGCGCGGGGCGTCCGAGGTGAGCGACTCCCGCCACTCCGGCGTGTACTGCGCGGTGGTGTGGAAGTGGTCGAGCGCGGTGTGCGCGAGCAGGAGGCGCCCGCCGAGTCCGACGGGTGATCCGCCGTGGTCCTCGCAGTAGCAGTCGTCCACCGCGTTCTCCGCGACCATCAGCCGCGTGGCGAGCATCAGGTGGTCGACCGTCGGCGCGTCGGGGTGGCAGGCGACCATGTACCGGCCGACGGAGAAGCCGTCGAACTGCCCCTCCCACTCCTCGGGGTAGAGCTGGACCTCCTCCTCGGCCCAGGCCTTGATCCGGCGGCTCACCTCCTCGACGCGTACGGGGTCCGGCTCCGGGACGGGGTGGTAGTACAGGCCGGGTACGGCTTGCCCCGCGGCGGGCTCGGCGGGGGTCGGGGGCGGCGGGTCCGGAAGCGTGGGCGTGAATCTGCTCGCCACGGAGAGCGAGGTCGTCCCCGGTCCGGTCGGTCCGCGCAGGATCCGCTGGAGCGCGGAGCCGGTCGCGGTCGCGTCAGGCGTGGCCGTTACGGGGGAGCCGACCGCGGCCACCTCGGATGTGTCCGGTAGGGCCGAGGCGGCCGTCTGGGGCGGTTGCGTCGGCGGGCCGGGGATCGTGACCGGAGGATGCAGTGCGGCCAGAAAGTGCCGGGCGGTCGGCGTGATCTGACGGTCGGGGGCCGCGGGGGCGGGCGCGTCCGGCAAGCCGGTGGGCGATGTCGGCCGTTGCTCAGGTGGGGATGTTCCGAGGGGCCCGGAATGGGGCATCGGCGGCTCCTTGCTGCGGTGGGGTGGGCGCTCCGTGGCGGGCGGGGGCGACAGCAGTGCTCCTGCCGCTGATCAGGGCTTCAGCGCGGCCTGGGGGCGATCTGCACGTTCTCCATCACGCCCAGGGCGTCGGGCAGGAGCACCGCGGCGGAGTAGTAGGTGCTGACGAGGTAGGAGGTGATCGCCTGTGCGTTGATGCCCATGAACCGCACGGAGAGCCCCGGTTCGTACTCGTCCGGCAGTCCGGTCTGCCACAGGCCGATGACGCCCTGGTTCTTCTCGCCGGTGCGCATGGCGATGATGGAGCTGGTCTGTTCCTTGCTGATCGGGATCTTGTTGCAGGGCAGGATGGGGACACCGCGCCAGGCGGGGACGGATTGCCCACCGACGTCGACATGGTCGGGATAGAGGCCGCAGGTGTTGAAGCCGCGTCCGATGGCGGCGATCGTCCTGGGGTGGGCGAGGAACATCTTGGTGCCGCGCCGGCGGCAGAGCAGGTCGTCCATGTCGTCCGGGGTCGGCGGGCCGGAGCGGGGCTGGATGCGCTGCTTGAAGTCGGCGTTGTGCAGGAGCCCGAAGTCGCGGTTGTTGATCAGCTCGTGTTCCTGGCGCTCGCGCAAGGCCTCTACGGTGAGTCTGAGTTGCTCCTCGCTCTGGTTCATCGGACCGTTGTAGAGGTCGGCGACCCGGGTGTGGATCCTCAGGACGGTCTGTGCGACGGAGAGCTCGTACTCGCGCGGCTGCAGGTCGTAGTCGACGAACGTGCCGGGCAGTTCGGCTTCGCCGACGTGCCCGGCCGACACGGCGATCTCGGCCTCGCCGTGCTTGTTCTGCCGCAGCCGCGTGCGGGAGGCGAACCGGTCGACGTGGGCCCGGAGGTGAGACGCGGAGGCCAGGACTGCGCTGAAGTCGGCGCGGGAAAGCGTGAGGAGGGTGCCGGACGTCTCGGCGGTGGTCGTGCAGTCGTGGCGGGCGTCGGAGTCCAGCAGGGCCATCTCACCGAAGTGGTCGCCGTCCGCGAGCACCCCGACGGCGATCTCCGCGCCGTACTTGCCCTCGGAGGTCTGACGGACCCGGCCGTGGGCGATCAGGTGGAGTCGGTCTGCGGGGCCGCCGCGCTCTGCGAGGACCTCCCCCGCCGCGAAGTCACGCTGCGTGCAGCGGTCCGCGAGGGCGGTGAGGACGTCCGTGTCCTCGAAGCCGCGCAGCAGGGCCAGTTCCCCGAGCTCCCGGGGGATCACCCGGACCGTGGCGCCTTCCTGGACGAACTCGATGTGCCCGTCGCCGAGGGTGTGGCGCAGCCGCCGGTTGACCCGGTAGGCGCCGCCGTCGGCCTCGACCCAGGGCAGCATCCGCAGCAGCCAGCGGGAGGTGATCTCCTGCATCTGCGGGGCGGACTTGGTGGTGGTGGCGAGGTTGCGGGCGGCGGCGGTACTCAGGGACTGCTGCGGCGGGTCGGACGTGGTCCGGGATTCCGGGATGCTGTCGACGGTCATCGAGGGCAGGTGCTCCTTGCACGACGGGCGTCCGGTGCACACGGGTGCGCCGACCGGGAGACAGGGAGGGGTGGGCAACGAGCGGGACGGATCACGGGAATCCGTCCACCTGCAGAAAGCTAGCCGCTGAGGGGCCCGCATCCACCGGCGAGTCGAGATGCTTACCTCGAAGCAGTGACAATCACTTGAATGCGGTTTATCGGTCCGTTACGTGTCGTTGCCCGGTACCGCTCGGGATGTTTACCGCGTCGTGGACCATGCCCACCTCGGCCGACGGCAGCCGCCCGGCGTGACGAGCACGACGCCGTTGAACGTGTCCAAGCAGCCGTGCCCGCTTTTCGATACGCGCGCGATACGACCACGACGGGGCGCGGGACATCCTCGACGGGCCCACACAGGCGCCGGCGGAGCGCTAGTGTCAAAGCCCATGATCGTATGGCTCAACGGCACTCATGGCGCGGGCAAGACGACGACCAGCGCACTCGTGCAGAAGCTGCTTCCTGATTCACGGGTGTTCGACGCCGAGAAGGTCGGCGAGACACTCATGGACATCACGCCGGCGCTGCCCGGGCCCGGCACGGAGAACTTCCAGCACTGGCCGCCGTGGCGGCCACTGGTGGTCGATACGGCGCGGCGCGTACTCGACTACGCCGGAGGCACTCTGGTGATTCCCATGACCGTCCTGGTCGAGGAGTACTGGCGGGAGATCAGCACGGGACTCGCCCAACACGATATCGAGGTACGGCACTTCGTCCTCCATGCCGACCAGGAAACCCTCCGCGGGCGCATCGAGGGGGAACACGTCGTCCCTTCCCCGTTCCGTCTCCGATACCTTGAGCCCTATGCCGAGGCGGCCCGTACGTGGCTGCACAGCGCGGGCGAGGTCGTCGACACGACACACCTCACGCCCGCCCAGGCCGCTCTGCACATCGCAGAGGCCGTCGGGGCGCAACGCCCCTGACCGGTCAGCGCTGCTCACCGGTAGCCTGCGTCAGCATGATGCGCGCTTGGATCCTGCCGATGGTGCTCGTGCTCTGCGGCTCGATCGCCGCGACCGGACTGGTCTTCGCAGGGAGCCAGGGCGCAGCAGCCGCGCTCCTGCTGGTGTTCCTGCTGCTCGCCGGCGTGAACTCGCCCCTGGTTTTTCCGAGATCGATCGGTGCGCGGGAGGCACAGCAGCGCAGCACGGTCGACGGCCGACCGGTCGTGTTCTGGCGGCCGGGCTGCACGTATTGTCTGCGCCTGCGTATCCGGTTGGGGCGGAACGCCAGTCGGCTGCACTGGGTCGACATCTGGCGTGACCCGGCCGGAGCGGCGGCGGTCAGGGAGGTCAACGACGGCAACGAGACCGTGCCGACTGTCGTCGTGGACGGCCGCTCACACACCAACCCGGATCCAGCATGGGTCCGCAGCCGGCTTTCCCGCTCTCGGTGACGCGGAGCCCGGTCATCCGTCGGCGGAGTCAGGGCGCGGATCGTGCCAGGCCCCGGCACCTGGACCGCCCTTCCGGCCGGGCGCCGGCCGAAGTACAGCCGACTGCGGTCGCCTCCCCCACTTCCGCACGCTCACCACCAGGGCATCATCTCAGGGCAGGAGCGGATGCCCGGTGGAACCGGCGTTGGACGGTCAAGCCGCGGTCCCGCTCCACTCGACGGTCAGCCCACGGCCCTGTGCGCGTCCGGCTTCGGCGGCCGGGCCGCGTGTGGATGGGTCCAGCGCGTTGGGGCCGACCGCGGCCCGCGACGCCTCGTCCGGTTCGATGACCGCGACCTGGGCCCCTCGCGCCCGCAGCTCCTCGATGGTGCGCTCCACCGGCACATCGCTGGGGAACGGCTCGGCGGCCCCCATCGGCACGATCACGAGGACGCGCGAGGCGCCGGCGGCATGGTCGGCGTTGGCGCTGGAACGCACGCCGCCGTCGACGTACCGGCGCCCGTCGATCGTCACGGGCGGCCAGACCCCCGGAACGGCGCAACTCGCCGCCACCGCGTCCACCAGACTCACGCCGGAGTCGTTGTCGAACACCCGCGGCCGCCCGCTCTCGGCATCCACCGCCACGATCCGCACGGTGCGCTCGGGCCATCCGTGTGACGGCAGCCGCGACGCGATGACCGCGCGGCGCCGAGACTCCGGCACGGTCCGGGCACGGAGGGCCAACCGCCCGACCGCGCGCCGCATCTCGAGCGCGTCGGCCGCGCCGCTCAGCACGGCGCCCATCTGCGCGGCGAACGCCTCGACATCCATCTCGGCCATGATCTCGGCAGCCTGCAGGGCGGGATCGACCTGCCGGGCGTACAGCTCCTCCAAGGGCAGTCCGCTACTCAGCTGGGCAGCGACGACCGACCCGGCGGAGGTGCCCACGATCACGTCGGTCCCGGTCACGTCCTGCCCGGCATCCGCCAGGCCCGCCAGCAGCCCCGTGATCCAGGCGATGCCCCCGACCCCGCCACCGCCCAGCACCAACGCCTCCGTCATGTCCGCCCCTTGCGTGGTGGTAGTGGTGGCTGACGACCGCAATCGTAGTGCCGCGGCAGTTCGAGGACCCCTGGCCCCGCCCAGTCCGGCTCGTCAGGCTTCTCCGGCCGGTGCAGCGCCCGGAAGGCCCCGCTGGGGCGAGCTGTCCAGAGGCATCGTGGCCAGCCGCGGAGACGCCGCTCCGTCGTGCCCCCTGCGCGAAGGCGGATCGACTCGTCCTGTGGCGGTCGTCGTCACGACAGGCTCCGAGCCGGACGCACCGGCTGGTTCGGTCAGGGCGATGCGGGCCGTGATGCGCTTGCCGACCGCCTCCCGGTCGACGGACAAGCCCTCCGATACGGCCTTGACGATCTCCAGGCCGTGCCCGCCGATCCTGCCGGGATCCGCGGCCCGGGGCGCCGGGACCTCGGGATCACTGTCCCAAACGACCACTTCCACGGCACCCGCGGTCAGACCCAGCTCCACCAGGATGGGTCCCGGAGCGTACTTGCACGCGTTGGTGACCAGCTCGCTGACCACGAGCTGGGTGAGGTCCCTCGCCCGCGCGGTCACCAGCAGGCCGTACTCTTCGCCCGCCTGGTCGAGGAAGGCGGCCGCGTGCTGGCGTGCGTCTGAGATGCAGCCGTCGTCGCCGCCCAGGGCGAAGCCGACGCGCACCAAGTGCTCGTCGCGTGCTGTACAGCCGTCACCGTCGGTATCATCTGCCACTGGCCTCGCCCTCACTCCCCCGTTTCGCGCGCGACTACCCCCCTTGCCGGCATGCATGCCGCACGGGTGATGTTGGAAACAATTCCGTGGGTGCATCCGGGCGGTCGGTGGGGCAGAATCATCCGCGCACGTCCTGAACCGGTGACAAGCCTAAATCGCAGTCGAGGAGACCGTGGCCCACATCGAACCAGCGGACCGGCCAGAACGGCTCTCCGTCGAACACCGCATGGTCGAGGGCATCCGTGTCGTGACACTGCGGGGTGAAATCGACCATGACGTCCAGGATGTGCTGCGGCAGGCCCTGCAGGCCGAGGGCGGGGCGGTGCCGCCGCGGATAGTCGCCGATCTCAACGCGGTGACGTTCATGGACTCCAGCGGCATCAACGTGTTCGTCGCGGCCTACCAGCAGCTGAGCGACGCGGACGGTTGGGTGCGCATCGCCGGGGCCCAGGACTCGGTCTTGCGCGTCCTGCAACTGGTCGGCGTCGACACGCTCATCCCCTGCCACGCCACGACCGAGCAGGCCCTGACCGCCTGACCGCCGTCCGCGGACGGGCCGCCGGGCAGACAGCGGGGCGCAGGCCGCTGGGCGACCGTGCCCCGTCGCCTGCGCCGCGGTTCAGGTGAGCGCCTGCGCTGCGTAGAGGGCGCCGATCGTGGCGGCGAGGGTGCCCAGCAGGAGGCGCAGGAACCTCTCCGGCAGGCGAGGTTGCAGGCGGGCGCCCAGGTAGCCGCCGGTCAGCCCGCCCAGTCCGCAGGCCAGTCCGAGAAGCCAGTCCGGGGCGATGTCGCCGCCGGTGAGGGCGAGCAGTCCGTAGGTGCCGGCGCCGACCAGCGAGGTCAGGAAGGTCGAGGCGAGTGCGGCCGGTGCGACATGGGCGACGGGCATGCCCCGGCCGACCAGAACGGGCCCGAGAATCGACCCGCCGCCGATGCCGTAGATGCCGCCGATCGTGCCGACGGCCAGCGCCAACGTGGTGGTCGTGCGCGGCGAGGGCGCGATCGTGGTGAAAGGGGCCGGTGTGCGGAGCGTGCGGCTGATCAGCCAGAGTCCCAGGGGGAGCAGCAGGACCGCGACCAGCAGGCGGAAGACCCCCGGGCCGGGAATGGCGAAGACGCGGATGACGGCGCCGAGGACGACGCCGGGCAGCGTACCTGCGATCAGGCGGCGGGTCAGCGGGCCGTAGAGGTTGCCGTCGCGCCGGTAGCGCAGCAGGGCGCCCGGACCGGCGACGACGTTGTAGAGCAGGTTCGTGGGGGTGACGGCGGGGCTGGGGACGCCGAGGACGCTGAGCTGGACCGGCAGCAGGAACACGGCGCCGGACACTCCGACCGGTGCGGTCACCAGCGCGATCAGGACGCCTGCGGTGAAGGCGAGGAGCGATGCCGACCAGTCCAACCGTTTCCCGCCCTTTCCGAGCCTCCGTTCAGTATCGGGTGCGGCCCGGCGGCGGTGGTCGGCGCCCCCGACGTGGTCGGCCGAGCCGGGGTGTCACGCGCCGCGGCAGGGCACGGCGCCACCTCACCGTGCGGTGGCCGAGGATAGGCCTAGACCCTTTCCTGGTCCGGGGCTAGGCTCTGCCGGGCGTACCCGAGAGCGCTCTCAAGCTCGGCTGTTCCACCCCCACCCGCTGGAACAACGAAGGGGCATCCCTTGAGACGCACCACCATCCTGCGCACCGGTCTGTCCGCACTCCTCCTGCTCGGCACCTGGGCGACCGCGAGCACCCTGCCGGCCTCGGCCGCGGACACCCCCGTGCGATCCGCCCGGGCAACGGCCTCCCCCGGGCTCCTCTCCGCCATGCAGCGCGACTTGGGGCTGACCCGGGACGAGGCCGAAGCGCGCCTGGCCGCCGAGAAGAACGCGACGGAGGTCGAACGCGAGGCGCGGAAGGCCGCGGGTTCGGCCTACGGCGGCTCCTGGTTCGACGCCCGCAGCGGCGAGCTCACCGTCGCCGTCACCCGCGCCGCGAAGACCGACGCGGTACGCGCGACCGGGGCGACCGTACGTCTCGTGCGGTACGACGCACGGCGACTCGACGCGGCGAAGGTGCGCATCGACGCGCTGTCCGCGCCCGCCGGGGTCGCGGGTTGGCACGTCGATCCGAAGGCCAACAAGGTCGTCGTCAGCATCGTCGAGGCACACCGGGACGACAACGATGTCCGGGCGTTCCTCTCCCGAGCCCGCCAGGCCGGCCCCGTGGCGGTGCGTCAGACTCCCGCCGTACCGCGTACCTTCGCCGCCGGGACCGTGGGCGGCGACCCCTATTACACCGGCAACGTCCGCTGTTCCATAGGCTTTTCGGTGCACGGCGGCTTCGTCACAGCCGGGCACTGCGGCTCGCCGGGCGCGGGGGTGTACGGCTGGGACCGGTCGTACATCGGCAACTTCCAGGGGTCGTCCTTCCCGGGCAACGACTACGCGTGGGTGAACGTGGGCAGCGGCTGGTGGACCGTGCCGGTGGTGCTGGGCTGGGGCACCATCCCCGACCGGCTCGTCCGCGGCTCCGCCGAGGCGCCGGTGGGTGCCTCCGTCTGCCGTTCCGGTTCCACCACGCACTGGCACTGCGGCACCGTGCTGGCGAAGAACGAGACGGTGAACTACCGCGAGGGCGCCGTCCACCAGATGACGAAGACGAGTGTCTGCGCCGAACCGGGTGACTCCGGTGGCTCCTTCATCAGCGGCGACCAGGCCCAGGGCGTCACCTCGGGCGGCTGGGGCAACTGCGCCGGTGGCGGCGAGACATGGCATCAGCCGGTCAACGAGATCCTCAACCGGTACGGGCTGACGCTGCACACGGCCTGACCGTCGCCGGCACGCCGAGCGGGCCCCGGTACGGAACGGCCACCGGAGCCCGCTCGGACCGCCCGGCGCCCTCCAGGCCTGCGGTTCGGTCAAAGGCGTTCGATGATGGTCACGTTGGCCTGGCCGCCGCCCTCGCACATCGTCTGCAGCCCGTAGCGGCCGCCCGTGCGTTCCAGCTCGTGCAGGAGCGTGGTCATGAGCCGGGTTCCGGTGGCTCCGAGCGGGTGGCCGAGGGCGATGGCGCCGCCGTTGGCGTTCACCTTCTCGGGGTCGGCGCCGGTCTCCTTCATCCACGCCAGCACCACGGAGGCGAAGGCCTCGTTGATCTCGACCAGGTCGATCTCGTCCAGCGTCATCCCCGACTTCTTCAGGGCGTACGCGGTGGCCGGGATCGGGGCGGTCAGCATGCGGATCGGGTCCTCGCCGCGTACCGAGAGGTGGTGGACGCGGGCCCTGGGGGTCAGACCGTGCTCCCGGACGGCCCGCTCCGACGCGATGAGCACGGCCGAGGCGCCGTCGGAGATCTGTGAGGAGAGGGCGGCCGTCAGCCGGCCGCCCTCCACCAGCGGCTGCAGACCCGCCATCTTCTCCTGACTGGTGTCGCGGCGCGGTCCCTCGTCGTGGACGACGTCGCCGTACGTGACGGTCTCCCGCTCGAAGCGGCCCTCGTCGATGGCCCGGATCGCCCGCCGGTGAGAGCGGAACGCGAACTCCTCCATCGCTTCGCGGGAGATGTCCCACTTGCGGGCGATCTCCTCGGCGCCGAGGAACTGGTTGACCGGCCGGTCACCGTAACGGGCCCGCCAGCCCGCGGAGCCGGCGAACGGGCCCTCGGTCAGGCCCAGCGGTGCGGCGGCCTGCCGGGTGGCGAAGGCGATGGGGATCTGCGACATGTTCTGCACACCGCCGGCGACGACCAGGTCCTGGGTGCCGGAGAGGACGCCCTGCGCGGCGAAGTGCAGGGCCTGCTGCGAGGAGCCGCACTGGCGGTCGACGGTCACACCGGGCACCTCTTCGGGCAGTCCGGCGGCCAGCCAGCAGGTGCGCGCTATGTCGCCGGCCTGCGGGCCGACGGTGTCGAGGCAGCCGAACACCACGTCCTCAACGGCGGCCGGGTCGGCGCCCGAGCGTTCCATCAGCGCGGTCAGCACGTGGGCGCCGAGGTCGGCGGGGTGGACGGCGGACAGTCCGCCGCCGCGTCGGCCGACCGGGGTGCGCACCGCTTCGACGATGTAGGCCTCGGCCATGACGTCTCCTTGTCTGTGTCTGCGATGGGCAGGACTGCCTAGGAGTCGTGCAGAGCGATGCCCTCCAGCACCATCGAGAGGTACTGGCGGGCGATCTCCTCGGGACTGTGCCGACCGCCCGGCCGGTACCAGGACGCGGCGACCCAGACCGTGTCGCGGACGAAGCGGTAGGTGAGCCGTACGTCCAGGTCGGGCCGGAAGACCTTGGCGGCCACTCCGCGCTCCAGCGTGCCCAGCCACGCCTTCTCGAACTTCTGCTGCGACTCGACGAGATACGCGAAGTGCGGCCGGGTCCCGAGGTGCTTGGACTCCTTCTGGTAGATGGCGACCGCGTCGAGGTGCCGGTCGATCTCCCGGAAGGACTCGGTCACCAGGGCCTCCAGGGTTTCCCTGGGGCCGAGCCCGGCGCCGAGCACGGCGTCGTACCGGGCCCAGAGCTCGTCCAGGAAGCCGGAGAGGATCTCGTCCAGCATCGACTCCTTGGAGTCGAAGTGGTAGTAGAGGCTGCCCGCCAGTATCCCCGCCGCGTCCGCGATCTTGCGGACGGTCGTGGCGTTGTAGCCCTGCGCGGCGAACACCCGAGCCGCGATGGCCAGGAGTTCCTCGCGCCGCTCGGGCGGGCTCACCGTGGACTTCTTGTGGTCGCTGTTGCTGCTTTTCGGCACGGGACCATTCTCGCCTCACGGGTGCTGGCTGCTGACCGACAGGACCTCGCCGGTCAGGTACGACGAGTAGCCGCTGGCCAGGAACACGATCACGTTGGCCACCTCCCACGGTTCGGCACAGCGTCCGAAGGCCTCCCGGCCGGTCAGTTCCTCCAGCAGTTCGGGGGTGGTGACCTTGGCGAGGTGCGGGTGCATGGCCAGGCTCGGGGAGACGGCGTTCACCCGCACTCCGTAGGCGGCGGCCTCCATCGCGGCACAGCGGGTGAGGGCCATGACACCCGCCTTCGCGGCGGCGTAGTGGGCCTGACCCTGCTGTGCGCGCCAGCCGATCACCGAGGCGTTGTTGACGACGACGCCCCCGGCGCCCGCGGCTTTCATGCGGCGCAGTGCGGCGCGGGTGCAGCGGAAGGTGCCGTCGAGGGTGACGTCGAGGACCTTGTCCCACTGCTCGTCGGTCATGTCGACGACATCGGCGGTGCCGCCGAGGCCCGCATTGTTCACGACGATGTCCAGACGTCCGTGGCGCTCCTCCGCGTGCTCGAACAGCGCGGTGACCTGGTCCTCGTCCGTGACGTCGCAGCGCAGTGCGGCGACGCGGTCGGCGCCGAACTCGGCGGCCAGTTCCGCTTCGGACTCCTTCAGGCGGCGGGCGTGCGCGTCGGAGATCACGATCCGGGCGCCCTCCTCCAGCAGCCGGCGGGCGGTCGCGCCGCCGATCCCGGCGCCCGCTGCGGCGGTGACGACGGCCGTGCGGCCGGTGAGCAGGTGGTGGCCGGGCACGTACGGCGGTGGGGCCGCGGTCATGTCCTACCTCCTTGGGCAGCGTGCCGCCGACGCCACCGACGGCCGTTCCCTCGGCGGTGGCGCTGGGGCGACTCTCGACGGCCGACGCACCGTAGGTTAACCTACCAAACACTTGTTAGGGAAGGAGGAGGCGATGTCCGCTGCCCGTCCCGGCCCCACGGAGCCCGTCCGTTACGAGCGCCGGGGAGCCGTCGCCCTGGTGACGATGGACCGGCCCGAGTACCGCAACGCCCAGAACTCCGCGATGACCTACGCACTGGACCGGGCCTTCTACCGCGCGGCGGACGACGACGAGGTGAAGGTCGTGATCCTCGCCGGAGCGGGGAAGCACTTCTCCGCCGGCCACGACATCGGCACCCCCGAGCGGGACGCGCACCTGCCGTTCGACCGCACGGCGGGACTCTGGTGGGACCACTCGCGGAAGGCGGGGGCCGAGAACCGCTTCGCCCGCGAGTCCGAGGTGTACCTGGGCATGTGCCGGCGCTGGCGTGAGCTGCCCAAGCCGGTCATCGCCTCGGTGCAGGGCGCCTGCGTGGCCGGGGGGCTGATGCTGGCCTGGGTGTGCGATCTGATCGTCGCCTCCGAGGACGCCTTCTTCGCCGACCCGGTGGTGCTCATGGGGATCCCGGGGGTCGAGTACTTCGCCCATCCGTGGGTGATGCCGCCGCGGATCGCCAAGGAGTTCCTCTACACCGGCGACCGGATGGGCGCACGGCGCGCCTACGAGGTCGGCATGGTCAACCGGGTCGTGCCCCGTGAGGAACTGGCCGGGCACACCCTGGAGTTGGCGGAGCGGATCGCGGCGATGCCCCGGATGGGGCTGGCGCTGACGAAGCGTGCCGTCAACCAGGCCGAGGACCTCCAGGGCCTGCATGCGGGGCTGGACTCGGTCTTCGGGCTGCACCATCTCGCCCACGCCCACAACGCCGAGACACGCGACGACCCGCTCGGCGGGATGGACGTGCGCGCGATGAAGGAGGGGCGCCGCTGATGGATCTCGACTTCACCGCCGCCGAGGACGCGTTCCGGGCCGAGGCGCGGGCCTGGCTCTCCGCCCGTGTGCCGTCCGTCCCTCTTCCGTCGCTGGAGACCTCGGAGGGGTTCGCCGCCCACCGGGAGTGGGAGGGCACGCTCTTCGCCGACCGCTGGTCGGTGGT
The DNA here is from genome assembly GCF_040302345.1 of Streptomyces sp. NPDC126510. NCBI lineage: Bacteria > Bacillati > Actinomycetota > Actinomycetes > Kitasatosporales > Streptomycetaceae > Streptomyces > Streptomyces sp. NPDC126510. The sequence continues at coordinate 34,492 of NZ_JBEORR010000031.1, forward strand.
CTCCTGGCCCGAGCAGTTCGGCGGCCGGGGCTCCTCCCTGCTGGAGTGGCTGATCTTCGAGGAGGAGTACTACCGGGCCGGCGCGCCCGGCCGCGTCTCCCAGAACGGCATCAGCCTCCTGGCCCCCACCCTCTTCGAGCACGGCAGCGAAGAGCAGCGTGCGCGGGTCCTGCCGTCCATGGCGAGCGGTGAGGTGATCTGGGCACAGGCCTGGTCCGAGCCGGAGGCGGGGTCCGATCTGGTCGCGCTGCGGTCCACCGCCGTGCGAACCGAGGGCGGCTGGCGCATCGGCGGCCAGAAGACGTGGTCCTCCCGGGCGGCCTTCGCCGACCGCGCGTTCGGCCTGTTCCGCAGCGATCCGGACGCGGACCGACCGCACCGGGGTCTGACGTATCTGATGTTCCCGCTGGACGCGGACGGGGTGACCGTGCGGCCCATCGGGCGGCTGGACGGCAAGCCCGCCTTCGCGGAGCTGTTCCTCGACGACGTCTTCGTGCCCGACGAGGACGTCGTCGGGGAGCCGGGGCAGGGCTGGCGGGTCGCGATGAGCACCAGCGGCAACGAGCGCGGGCTGACCCTGCGCAGCCCCGGCCGCTTCACCGCCGCGGCCGACCGGCTGACCGACCTGTGGCGGTCCACCGCCGAGCCCCCACACGGCCCCCGTTCCGGCCCCGGCTCCCACGACCCCGCGTTGCGCGACCGGGTCGCCGACGCGGTCATCGGCGCGCGTGCCTACCAGTTGTTCACCTACGCGCACGCCTCACGCATCGCCGCCGGTGGGTCGATCGGCGCCGAGTCCAGCCTCAACAAGGTCTTCTGGTCCGAGCTGGACATCGCCCTGCACGAGACCGCCCTCGACCTGCTCGGCCCCCGCGGCGAGCTGTCCGACGGGGCCACCGAGGCGCCGGCGCACGGCAGTTGGGCTGAGGGTTACACGTTCTCCCTGGCCGGGCCGATCTACGCCGGCACCAACGAGATCCAGCGCGACATCATCGCCGAACGGCTGCTCGGCCTGCCGAAAGGGCGCCGGTGATGCGGTTCGTCCTCGACGACGAGCAGCGGGAGTTCGCCCGCACGCTGGACCTCATGCTGAGATCCGCCGGCACGCCCGCCGTCGTACGGTCCTGGGCCTCCGGCGACCATGGCCCCGGACGTGCCGTGTGGGCCAGGCTCGCGGAGGCCGGCGTCTTCGCCCTCGCTGTTCCGGAGGAGCACGAGGGTCTGGGCCTGCTCCCCGTCGAACTGGCCGTCGCGTTCGGCGAACTGGGGCGTCATGCCGTGCCCGGACCGCTGGCCGAGACGGTCGCCGCGGGTGCCCTGCTGGGCCGGCTCGGGGGCGACGCGGCGCATGCCCGGCTGCCGCGGCTCGCGTCCGGCAAAGCGGTGGCGTCGCTGTGCGTCCTGTCGCCCGGGGGCAGCCCGTATGCCCTGGACGCCGACGCCGCGGACGCGGTGTTCGTCGTGGACGGTGACACCGTACGGCTCGCGGCCTCGCACGGCCCGGTGCAGCCGTCGGCCGACCCGGCGCGGCGGCTGGCCCGGCCGCTGGGTGGAGCCGTGCTCGCGCAGGGGCCCGCGGTGACAGCGGCCGTCGCGTACGCCGTCGACGTCGCGGCGTTGGCCACGGCCGCGCAGGCCCTCGGACTGGGGCGGGCGCTGCTGGAACGCACGGTGGAGTATGTGCGGCAGCGTACCCAGTTCGGGGTGGCCGTCGGTTCCTTCCAGGCGGTGAAGCACCGTCTGGCGGACACCCTGATCGCCCTGGAGTTCGCTCAACCACTCGTGCACAGCGCCGCCTTGGCCCTGGCCGCGGACGATCATGCGGCGGGCCGGGAGGTCGCCGCGGCGAAGGTGTCGGCGTGCGAAGCGGCGTACGGGGCGGCGCGAACGGCACTGCAACTCCACGGCGCCGTCGGCTACACCGAGGAACTCGACCTGTCCCTGTGGGTCCGCAAGGCCCGCCCGTTGCGCAGCGCTTGGGGTACGCCGGCCGCCTGCCGCGCACGCGTCCTGGCGGCACACGGTCGGCGATGAGCGGCATGTGTACCACCCTCACGCGACCGTCGACAGCCGACCCAGAATGGCGTGCGCCTCCGCCATGATCCTGTCGACGAGTTCGGCGCAGGACGGCAGGTCCTCGATCAGTCCTCCGACCTGGCCGCAGGCCATCACGCCGAGGTCGGTGCGGCCGTCGACCATGGCGGCCTTGAGGAGCATCGGGGTGCTGGCGGCCAGAAGGACCTGACTCCAGGTCAGTTCCCTGCCCTGCTTCATGGCCAGGCCGTCGCGCACCAGGCCGGCCCAGGTCGTGCCGGAGTCCCGTTTGAAGGCGGAGGCGTGCCGCAGGGCGCGCAGCAGGGAGGCCGCACGGCCGGAGCGTTCCAGCGCGTCCACCAGGTCGGTGCGCAGCATCCGGTGGGGCAGGCCGTCGACCTTGGCGGTGACGGTGATGTCCTGGACGCCCGCGGCGAGGTAGCGCGCCTTGACCGCGTCGGGGACGGTGCTGTCGGAGGTGAGCAGGAAGCGGGTGCCCATGGCCACGCCGGCGGCGCCGTAGGCCAGGGCCGCGACGAGTCCGCGTCCGTCCCGGAAGCCGCCGGCGGCGATCACGGGGATGTCCACGGCGTCCACGACCTGCGGCAGCAGCACGGTGGTGGCGACGCCGCCGGTGTGGCCGCCGCCCTCGCCGCCCTGCACGAGCACGGCGTCGGCACCCCAGGCCGCGACCTTCTCGGCATGCCGCCGGGCGCCCACGGAGGGGATGACGACCACCCCGGCATCCTTCAGACGAGCGATCAGTTCCGGCCGGGGCGCGAGCGCGAACGAGGCGACCTTCACGCCCTCGTCGACGATGATCCGTACCCTCTCCCCCGCGTCCGAGGCATCGGCCCGCAGGTTGACTCCGAAGGGCGCCTCGGTGCGGGACTTGACCTCGCGCACAGCTGAACGGAGCTGTTCCGGGCTCATGGTGGCGGAGGCGAGGATCCCCAGGGCTCCTGCGCCGGCGGCGGCGGAGACCAGGCGGGGGCCCGCCACCCACCCCATGCCGGTCTGCACGACGGGGGTGCGCACTCCGACGAGTTCGGTGAGGGCCGTGGCGATCGCGGTGTCGCTCATGCGGGCACCTCACGGTCGCGGGCGCCCTCCGGGTCGATGACCTCCCGGATGAGGCGCAGCTCCTCGGTGGTGGGCTCGCGGGTGTACGGAACAATGTCGGGGACGGCGAGGGGGAAGCCGGTGGCCTCCAGGACCTGCTCGACCGTGCCACCCGGGTGCAGCGAGCGCAGCCGCATCGAGTGGTCCGGGGTGGCGAAGTCGAAGACGCCGAGGTTGCTGATCACCTCCGGGACGTGGTGGAAGCGGGTTGCCGACGGGCCGGCCTCGGCCGCGCGGTCGTAGCCGACTCCGCACACCATGTCGACCTGCTCGACGAAGACCCGCGGGGAGTGCTTGGGTACCCAGTAACTGGTCGGGTTGTTCAGGGTGTTGACGGGGGCGCCCCGGACACCCAGGAGTTGCCGGGCGGGACGGGCCCAGTCGCCGATGCAGGAGATGTTCTGATTGCCGTGGCGGTCGATCTGACTGGCTCCCATCATCACGTGCCGCCGTCCCGTGGCCACGAGGGCCAGGTGCTGGCGGTAGGGCAGCCAGCCCTCCACCACCCGGGCCCGGGCACCGAGCGCCGGGACGTCGCCGATCAGCAGTGCCTCGCCGTCGGTGAGCAGCAGGTCGGGCGCGAACGTCAACCTCGCCAGGCGGGCGCCGATGATGGGGATGGTGCCCATCGGGGCGGCCAGGACCTCCCCGGCGTGGCGCCAGGCTTCCGCGCAGGCCACCACGCAGTACTCGGCGCGCGTCGCCCTGTTCGTCGCAGGTCTGCTCACGCCCGCTCCTCGTGGAATGCCGCGACCGCGGCCTGGTACGTCTCTTCGTCTGCGGACAGACAGCGATCCGTGAACGCCTGCCAGGCCTGCGGGTCGCGGGCCGCAACGGCGTAGGCACGCTGGAAGGACTCGTCGCGTTCGTAGTCCGGGGCGCAGGAGGTGAAGTGCGCGCCGTTGGGTGCCCGGACGACACCTGTCACGAATGCGCGCTTGACGAGCAGGGTCTGCGGGGCCGCTTCCTTGAGCAGGTCCGCTGTGTCGACGAGCTGCTCGCAGGAGATGTACGCGGCGTCGGCTGCCTGGCAGAACAGGTCGTCGAAGTACGGGTCGGGCCCCAGGTACTGGGCGTTGCCCTGTGCGTCCGCCCGGTTGAGGTGTACCAGCGCCGCGTCCAGGCGCAACGCCGGGACCGCGACGAATTCCTCGCCGTCCGCATACGGCGAGACCACCGTGCGCAGGTGCGGGTTGACCTTCATCACGTCGGAGCCCAGACCGGCACGGACCGGCAGGAAGGGCAGTCGCTGCGCGGCGGCGGTCAGGCCCCACATGAACATCCCCTCGTCCAGCTCCACCAGGTCGAAGGCTCCGCGCTGCCGGGCCGCGGTGAAGTGCGGTTCCAGCGGGATGGAGTCCAGGGTGGCGAACGGGGTCACCAGGGTGCGGATCCGGCCCGCCGCGGCGAGCAGGCCGACGTCGGGGCCGCCGTAGGACACCACTGTCAGGTCGGTGATGTCGGTGCGCAGCAGCGCGCGGACCAGGGCCATCGGCTTGCGGCGCGAGCCCCAGCCGCCGATGCCCACAGTCATGCCGGTTCGGAGCCGGCCGACCACCTGCTCGGCGGTCATCGTCTTGTCGCTCACCGTGCTTCCCCCTCGGACGACGTGGACGCCTTCGACACGAAGGCCTCGCGGTACCTGTCCGACACGCCCCTGAGGTTGGCCTCGAAGGTGAAGCCCTGCTCGAAGCGGTAGCTGCGGCGGACGTCCACCGGATCGATGCCGTTGATCGACGCCTTGGCGAGACGGATGAGGAGCCCGTCCTTGGCCGCGATCTCCCTGGCCAGCTCCATGGCCGCGGTGTGCAGCTCCTCGCGCGGGACGACCCGCCACACCGAGCCGTGGCGGTGGAGCTCCTCGGCCGTCACGGTGCGCGAGGTGTAGTAGAGCGTCCGCATCAGGTGCTGGGGGACCAGCCGGGCCAGGTGGGTGGCCGCGCCGAGCGCGCCCCGGTCCAGCTCGGGCAGCCCGAAGGTGGCATCGTCGCTCGCCACGATCGAGTCGGCGTTGCCGACCAGGCCGATTCCGCCACCCACGCAGAAGCCCCGCACAGCGGCGACCACGGGGACTTCGCAGTCGTAGACCGCAGCGAACGCCTCGTAGCAGCCGCGGTTGGTGCCGACGAGTGCCGTGTACCCCTCGGTGCGCTGCATCTCCTTGATGTCGGCGCCGGCGTTGAACCCGCGCCCCGTGGCGGTGAGGACGACGCAGCGCACGGCGGGATCTGAACCGGCCGCGCGCACCGCGGCGGCCAGGTCGTACCAGCCCTGGACGGGGACGGCGTTGACCGGTGGGAAGTCCACGGTGATGACGGTGATGCCCTCTTCGGGGCTTGCGGTGGAGACACCCATGGGCGGATCAGCTACCTTTCCACCAAACGTTTGTTAGGTGCGAAGGTAGCAGCGCGGTACACGTCGCGGGAGGCCCCCCATGGCAACGATCACCGATCTGAGCGGGCGGGTGGCTGTGGTCACCGGCGGAACGAGGGGCGTGGGCGCGGGTATCGCCCGGTCCCTGCTGGAGGCGGGGGCCGAGGTGGTGACCTGCGCGCGGCGCCCCGCCGACCGGCCTGTCGAAGCGGCCGGGCGCACCGCCCGGTTCCTCCCGGTAGACCTGCGTGACGCGGACGCCGTCGGTGCCTTCTTCACTCGCCTGAGGGGCGAGTACGGCGGGCTGGACGTCCTCGTCAACAACGCCGGGGGCACGCCGTACCGGATGCTGAAGGAGGGCGGCGCCGAACGGCACTCCCGGGTCGTCGAGTTGAACCTGCTCGCTCCCCTGACCGCCTCCCTCGCCGCCTACGAGCAGATGCGCGCCCGGCCCGGCGGCGGGTCGATCGTCATGATCGGCAGTGTCAGCGGCAGTCGTCCCTCACCGGGCTCGGCGGCCTACGGCGCGGCCAAGGCGGGGCTGGAGCAGCTGGCCCGCAGCATGGCCGTGGAGTGGGCCCCGCGGGTCAGGGTCAACACCGTGGTCCTCGGCATGGTGCGCACCGAGCTGTCGCATCTGCACTACGGCGACGAGGACGGCGTCGCGGCCGTCGGCCGCACCGTTCCGCTCGGCCGGCTCGCCGACCCGGTGGAGGTGGGCGACGCCTGTGTCTTCCTCGCCTCCGAACGCGCGGCCTACATCAGCGGCGCGAGTCTGCTCGTCCACGGCGGCGGCGAACGCCCGGCCTTCCTCGACGCCGCCACCGCCGGCACCTGACCCACTGAGCTCAACCGTTCCCCGATCTTTCAGACCTCCCGGCGAAGGGACCCAGAGCATGTCCGGACTGTGCAGCGAACGTGTCGCGATCGTCACCGGGGCGGGGCGCGGACTCGGCCGGGCGCATGCCCTCGCTCTCGCCGCCGAGGGCGCGAAGGTCGTCGTGAACGACCTCGGTGCGGGTCTCGACGGAACCGGTACCGAGGCGGGGCCCGCCCGGCTCGTCGTCGACGAGATCGTCGCCCGCGGCGGGCAGGCGGTCGCCCACGGCGGGGACATCGCCACGACGGAGGGCGCGGCCTCGTTGATCCGCACCGCTGTCGAGACCTACGGCCGCCTCGACACCCTGGTCAACAACGCCGGATTCCTGCGTGACCGCATGCTGGTGAACCTCGACGAGGACGACTGGGACGCCGTCACGCGCGTCCACCTCAAGGGGCACTTCCTGCCGCTGAAGCACGCGGCGGCGCACTGGCGCGCGGAGGCCAAGGCGGGTCGTGTTCCCACGGCCCGGGTCGTGAACACCAGCAGCGGGGCAGGGCTGTCGGGCAGCGTCGGCCAAGGCAACTACTCCGCGGCCAAGGCCGGGATCATCGGACTGACCCTGGTCGCCGCCGCCGAGATGGGCCGCTACGGCGTCCTGGTCAACGCCATCGCGCCGGCGGCCCGCACCCGGATGACCGAGGCGACGTTCGCCGAGACCATGGCGGCCCCCCAAACCGGTTTCGACGTCATGGCCCCGGAGAACGTGTCCCCGCTGGTCGTGTGGCTCGGCTCCGCGGCCTCGGCCGGTGTGACGGGGCGGGTCTTCGAGGCGGCGGGCGGTCGCATCACGGTCATGGAGGGGTGGCGCCCCGGCCCCACGGCGGACAAGGGCGCCCGTTGGTCCCCGTCCGAGGCCGGGGAGGCCACACGGAAACTCCTTGCGGAGGCTGCGAATCCGGAACCGGTGTACGGGGCGCGGTGAACATCGGGCGGGTGTACGGACTCCGGCGATCGCGACAAGCGGCGGCCTGGCCGCAGTCGCCCCCCCCGGAGCCCTCGCCAGTGGTGTGGTAGTTGGCCGCAGCCTGTGCCAGCCGGCCTGCCAGGGCGCGAGGCGAAGCTGTCCATCAGCGCGTGACGGCTTGGCGTGGCGGCTCGTCGAGGCCGTACGCACCCTCCCGTACGCGCCGTTCGTCGCAGACGGGAGGGTATCGGCGGACGGCGCGTCAGCCGGCGGGGGACGGCTCCGGCAGCGTCTCGGGTTCTGTGGCGCCGGCGTCCGGGTGCCGGCGTTCGTTTCGCCACGACGCCACCCAGGCGAGCAGCGCGCCGCCCACGGCGTAGGCACCGAGCACCCAGAGTGCCGAGGTGACGGCATGGCCCGAGAAGTAGACGGTGTTGCGGACCAGCGTGGTACCGGCCCCCGGTGGCAGGGCCTGTCCGATCGCGCTCCAGAACGCGGGGAGCAGCGGCGCCGGGTAGACGCCGCCGGAGCTCGGATTGCCCAGCACCACGAAAAGCAGGATGACCACGCCGGTGCCCAGCAGGCCCAGCAGGGTCTGCAGGGCGAGCGCGGTCGCCGCCGAGGCGAGGACGACCAGGGCACCGATGCCGCTCAGGGCCCAGAAATGACCGTCGAGCGCGCCGAACACCGGCCCCACTACGGCCGCTCCGGCGATTCCGGACACGACCGCGTACAACGCGAGAACGGCGAGGCGGATCAGGGTGCGCTGCCGGTTGGCGGGGCGGGAACCCGCCGCCATCCCCATGATCGTGGCCGTCAGATATCCGCCGATCACCCAGCCCACCACGAGGTAGAAGGACGTCATCCCTCGTCCGTCCCCGGCGTTCGGGGGCCTGATGTCGGAGACGGTGATCTGCCGTTTCTGCGCCGTCTCGATCTTCTGGGCGATCTGCGTGGCGGTCTGCGACACGGACGGGCCACCCGCCGAAGCGACCAGGAGGGTGTCCTCGGTGCCGGAGGCGTCGAAGAGGAAGGCGGCGTCCGTCTTCCTCGTGAGCACCCATTGCCGGGCCGTCTCGGTGCTCGGCGCCGCGATCGCCTTGACCGGATTGCCGGACAGGGCGTTGAGCTGGGCGACGATCTTGGCGGAAGCCTGTTGTGGAGCGGCGACCGCCACGGCTATCCGGTGGGGTGTGGGCGAGTGGAAGGCCCCGACGTAGGAGACGATGAAGGCGAGCTGGACGAGCAGACCCCCGAGCACGAGCCCGAAGGCCCGGAGCGTGACGGCGTCTTTGAACTCGGATGCGAAAACAGGCGACTTGGCGTCGCGCTCGGTCGGCGATTCGCCCGAAGGCGGGGTGGAGGGTGCTTTCACGGGCGAATGATCGCACAGGGACGTGAATACCTTGTTCCGCTTACTCCGGTTCACCGGCGACGTGACGCGCCGGCACCGCACAACCCCTTGGCTGGCCCCGCCTCTGCCCGTCGCTACGGCCCCGCCTTCGCCCGTCGCTACCCGAACAGGCGCCGCTGGATCTCCCGCCGGTAGTCCTCCAGCGTCCTGTCGAGGTGCACCGCCGTGGCCTCGGCCGCCTCGTCCGGCCGGCCGTCGCGGATGGCCCGGTAGATCGCCTCGTGCTCTTCCACCGCGGCCGCGGTGCCGTCACCGAACGTGTCGTGGATTCCGATGGCACTGGACTGCCGCTGCAGACGTCGCGCGTCGCGCACCGCGCTGACCAGGAAGGTGTTGTGCGAGGCCGCTGCCACACCGGTGTGAAAGTCGTCGTCCGCCTGGTTGAAGACATCGACCTGGCCGTGCACGAACCCGTGCCGGCACTGCTGCATCGCGACTTCGATGGTCCGTAGCTCGGCGGGCGTGGCCCGGGTGGCCGCAAGACTGCTGGCGGCCATCTCCTGCACCCTGCGGAACTCGAACAGCATCAGGACGTGATCGATGTCGACGGGTCGGAAGAAACCGCCCCAGCGGCTGGTGATGAGCATGCCCTCGTCGTCCGCGACGAACAGTCCGCGCCCCTTGTGGGCCCGGACCCGGCCGAGGGCCGAAAGGATCTTCACGGCCTCCCGCACGACCGCCCTGCTGGTGTTCAGCGTCTGGGCGAGGTCGTTCTCCGTCGGCAGCCGGTCGCCCGGCGTCAGGCGCGCCTCGGCGATGTACTCGAGGATTCGCTCGGCGACCACCTCGTAACCGGGCCGGTAGTCACGCCGCTCCTCGTCCGAGCCGTTCACCGCCGCGGCAGCAGTGGTGGCGGAGGCCTGCGCGGGCAGAGCCAGTTCGGTCGCGGGCGTGTCGTTCATCTGTGATGCCTCCGGGTGACTGCGACGACAGCGACTGATCGCTGTTGAGCCGCGCTCATCGTACCCTCAGCCAACAATGAGTCGTACTCATTTTGCAAGAACCTAGCCGGTAAAGGGTGATGCATAAATGGGGCATAGAGGTCGTAACTGGCGTTAATCGCCCTCAGATCTTCAAGGTAACGCTTTGAGATTGGGCAAATGGAGCTGCACACACTCTTGACTGCCTGCTCGATAGGGCGCCTAATTTCTTCCGCGACGGCAGTGACAGAGCAGTCGTCGCCCCATCCCCGCGCCACCTTCCCGATCTGCTTCGGGGCGCCCGCACACCAAGTGGAGTCGTTCATGACCCTCAACGAGTCTTCGGCCGGCCAGGCAAGAGTGTCCAGCAAGAGACGTTCTGCGTTGCTGGCCGGCTGCGCGGCCACCGTGCTCCTGACCGTGGCCGCCTGCGGTGGCGGCGGCACTGCGAGCACGACCGAGAAGGACGGCTTCGCCCAGGCGCCCCAGAAGGACGGCGCGTTGACCGTCTGGGTGGACGCGACCCGCCTGGCCGCCGCGAAGCAGTACCAGCAGCTGCACCCGGACGTGAAGCTGAGCATCGTCAGCTACGACGGCAACGCCAACGGCTCCAACTACCTCCAGACGAAGGTCCAGCTCTTCAACCGCACGAAGAAGGGCTGGCCGGACGTCGTCTTCAGCTCCCAGAACAACGAGGTCACCTGGGCGGTCGACGCGGGCTTCGCCGCGCCGCTCAACAAAGGACTGATCCCGGAGGCGACCCTGGGGAACTTCGCCAAGGGCGCGAACGACGTCTGCACGGTCAACGGCACGCTCTACTGCCTGCGCAACGACCTCTCCCAGGCGGTGCTCTGGTACAACGCGCCGCTCATGAAGAAGTTCGGCTACACGCTGCCGACGACCTGGGAGGAGTACCAGAAGCTCGGCGAGAAGGTCGCCAAGGACCACCCCGGCTACCTGGTGGGTGACGCGGGCGACTCCTTCACCCCCGAGATCTACCTGTGGGCGAGCAAGTGCGGCGCCAACCACATCACCGGCCCCAAGGCCGTGTCGGTGAACACCACCAGCGAGGCCTGTACCAAGATGGCCAAGCTCATGGACGTACTCATCAAGAACAAGTCCATGTCCATCAGCGGCGTGTTCAGCACCGACTTCACCAAGAACAAGGCCGACAAGGTCCTGCTCATGCCCGGTCCGGCCTGGTTCGGCGGCGCGGTGTTCAAGGACGGCCTCAAGACCCCGGCGAAGCAGATCGGGGTGGCCCCCATACCGCAGTGGAAGGGGGACACCGAGACGTCCACCGGCAATGTCGGCGGCGGCACCTGGCTGCTCTCCCAGCACTCCGCTCACCTCAAGGCGGCCACCGACTTCCTGAAGTGGGTCACCACCGACAACGCCTACCAGGGCGAGAAGGCGCCCGGCTTCCCGGCCTACGCGCCCGCGGCCGAGAACTGGCTGAAGGCCCAGGACGCCTCCGGCTACTTCCGCGGTGACCTCGGCGCGCTCAAGGACGCCTCCGGACAGGTCTGGCCGGGCTGGGGCTCGGGACAGTTCAGCCAGGAGGCGATCTGGGCCGCGACCGTGAAGCCCGGCCTGACCCAGGGCAAGAGCATCGTCTCGATGCTGCCGGCCTGGCAGGACTCCATCGTCAAGTACGCCAAGTCCGACGGATACAAGGTCTCCCAGTGACCCTGACCCTCTCTTCGACCGGCTCTGCCCGTCGGCGCCGTCGCGGCCCCGTACGGCAGAGCCGGGCGGGCGCGGCGTTCGTCGCCGCCTACGTGATCCTGCTGATCGCCTTCGGCATCCTTCCGACCGGCTACGCCATCTACTTCGCCTTCACCGACGCCGGGGGCACCTTCACCGGCTTCGCCAACTTCGTCACCACGGCCCAGGACTTCCGCTTCCTGGACGCCGTGAGCCATGTGGCGGTCTACCTCGTCCTCTGGCTCTTCTCGCTGGTGGTGTTCGTCGTCGGCCTGGCGCTGCTGCTGCACCGCCTGGCCTCCGGCAAGGCCGGACAGGCGCTCCGGTTCCTCTACTACATCCCCGGGGCGCTCGCCGGCGCCGCCAGCGTGCTGGTCTGGCTGTTCATGCTCGATCCGACGGTGAGCCCGGTCAGTTCCCTGCTGGGGACGCTGGGGTTCCACACCTTCGGCGAGGTGATCGCACCCGGCAACCTGGCGTTGCTGTTCACGATCATCGCGTTCTGGACCGGTGCCGGCGGCTGGATCGTCGTCATGTACGGGGCGCTCAACAACATTCCCAAGGACGTCATGGAAGCCGCGCGCATCGACGGCGCGAACGGCTGGCAGATCGCCTGGCGGGTGCAGATCCCGATGCTTCGCAAGTGGATCGTCTACATGGTGATCCTGGCGTTCGCGGGCGGCGCTCAGCTGTTCGTCGAGCCGCAGTTGCTCTCCCTCGCCAGCGTGGGCGTGGCCGGACGTGACTACTCGCTCAACCAGCTCACGTACGACTTCGCCTTCCAGATGAACAACATCAACGGCGCCGCCGCCGTGTCGGTGGAGCTCCTGGTCGTCAGTGTGTCGGCCGCCGCCCTCTTCGTCGCACGGTCGGGATTCTTCGATGCCGATTAAGACCTCCCCCAGTCCGGTCGCCGCACCCCGCACGGAGCGGGGACCCGAGGCCGTGAGCCGGTCCCGGCACCGGACCTCGCGGCAGCGCCGACGGTCCGCACGGCACCTGCCGTGCCGACGGTCCGCACGGCACCTGCCGTCCCGGCTGCTGGCCGCCTCCGTACTCGCCGTGTTCGTCGTGTTCTTCGTGCTGCCGGTGCTGTGGCTCGTCCTCGCGTCGACCAAGACCGACCAGCAGCTGGTACACGACAGCCCGCTCTCCATCGGCTCCTGGCACACCCTCAAGACCAACTGGGACGCGCTCACCGCCTACCAGGACAACGCCATCCTGCTGTGGCTGCGCAACTCGGCGGTTTATGCGGTGATCTCGCTGGCCATCACGCTGTGCGTGGCCGTGCCCGCGGGTTACGCCCTGGCGATGACCGAGTTCCGGGGCCGGCGCGCGCTGCTGATCTCGACGCTGGTCGTGATGCTCATGCCGAACGCCACGCTGGTGGTGCCGCTGTTCCTGGAGATCAACGCGGTGGGCCTCATCGGCACGATGTGGTCGATCATCCTGCCGTACTCCTTCTATCCGTTCGGCGTCTATCTGACCTACATCTACTTCACCACCGCCGTGCCGAAGGACCTTCTGGCGGCGGCGCGGATGGACGGCTGCTCCGAGTTCGGTGTCTTCCGCCTCGTGGCACTGCCGCTGGCGACACCGGTCATCGCGCTCGTGGGCTTCTTCAGCTTCGTCGCCAACTGGACCAACTACTTCCTGCCGTACGTGATGCTCCCCGAGAGCGATCAGATGCCCGTCCAGGTGGGCGTCGGCAACCTGCTCAGCAGTGTGCCGTCGTTCAACCCGACGGTCGGCTCGCTCGCCATCGAACGCCCGCAGCTGGCTCTGGCGACCTTGGTGGCCATCACACCGGTGCTCGTCGTCTTCCTCTTCGCCCAGCGCTTCCTGGTGAGCGGCATGCTCGCCGGAGCCACCAAGGAATGACGTCCGCGCCGCCACCCCGAACGGAGAACCCCCGCATGCCACTCAGCTCTGCCGACCACGATTCGGGGGAGGACGCCCAGGCCTCCGGCCACCCGGCTCCCCCGCCCGAAGTCCAGGCCGGGGTGCCGCTGCTCGAACCACCCGGCTGGGCCACGGCACAGCGTGCCCTGTTCGACCTGCTCGACCACGCCTGGCGCCGTTTCGCCCGTGACTTCACCGGTCCGGACGGACGGCTGAACTACAACGACCGGCTGACCACCCGTGACGGTGTGGACGACTTCTACGAGGTGTTCTTCAACTGGCCCCAGCTCTACCTCCTCGGCGGCGCGGACGATCTGCTGCCCGCGAGTGAGAAGCACTGGGAGGGCGTGACCCGGCAGCTCACCGAACTGGACATGCTGCGCGACGAGTACGAGCGCGGCTACGACTGGTTCCACCAGGGCGAGAGCCTGCTGCTGCTCTACTTCCTGTGCATGGCCGCGCCCGACCGCTGGTCCGAGCGCGCCCTGCGCTTCGCCGAGCTGTACGTCGACGCGTCCAAGGGCAACTACGACCCCGAGCACCGCGTCATCACCCGTCCCCACAACGGCAGCGACCCGGACCGGTCGGGCCTGTTCGACGGTGACGTCTACCCCTGGCTGCTGAAGGAGGCCGAGACCTACGGCTACCCCCTGGAGTGGCTCCCCGAGGCGAAGGACGGCCCGTTCCACCTCTCGGAGGATCCGCGTCTGGGCGCGCAGATGCGCGAGCGGATGGGCGTCGGCGACACGGCGGTCAACCTCGCCGCGGCCGGACTGGTCCTCAACGCCTGGATCCTGTCGGGTGAGGAGCGCTACCGCGACTGGATCGTCGAGTACGTGGGCGCGTGGCGGGAGCGGACGCGGGCGAACGAGGGACTCATCCCGGACAACGCCGGCCCGGACGGCGAGGTCGGCGGTCTGCTGGAGGGGCGCTGGTACGGCGGCCACTACGGCTGGTCCTGGCCGCACGGCTGGCACAGCGTGGGTCACGCGGCCTGTGTGGCGGCGCTGGCGGCGGCGACGGTCACCGGGGACGACGACTACCTCTCCATGGTCGCGACCTCGCTCGACACCCTCATCGGCCACGGCAAGGTGATGCCCCACACCGAGGCGGACTCGAGTCTGCCCTCCAAGTGGGCGGTCGAGCTCGGTCCGGACATCAATACGCCCACGATCCACCTCCCCTTCCGTCACAACGACTCGGGCTGGTTCGACTACAACCCGGTCACCCCGCCCGTGCCGGTCGCCCTGTGGCACCACACGGCCTCCGACACCGACCGCGCCCGGCTGGAGGGGCTGCGTGAGGCCGACGGCATCGACTGGCGTACGGTCCGGCCGTTCCGTGCCAAGGAGGAGTCCGGGCACGAGAAGGCGTGGTTCGCGTTCCTCGCCGGCGACGACCCCGACTACCCGGAGCGCATCCTCGCCACCGCCCAGGCCCAGATCCGACACCGCCTGCGGCGCATCGACCGCTACCGCGACCTGGACGTGCCCGAGGCCGACATCCACGTGTGGCAGCTGTGCAACCCCGTCGCCACCGAGGCCCTCGTCCAGCTGACCTGGGGCGGCCCCCAGGTGCTGTACCAAGGCGGCCTCCAGCAGGCCCGGCTGCGCTACCACGACGCCGACGCCCGCCGCGCCGGCCTGCCGCCGGACGTGGCCGCGCTGGTCACCTCCATCGAGCCCGAGGCGACGACCGTCGAACTGGTCAACCTCGCCCCCGAAGCGGACCGCACGGTCATCGTCCAGGCCGGCGCCTTCGCCGAGCACACCATCACCGCCGTGCGGTACACGACCTGCACGGACGACGGCTGGATCGGCGACATGTACGACTACGGGCACTCGGAGCCGGTGGTCACCGAGGCGGAGCAGCCCTGCGACAGTGCCTTCCTGACGGTGCGCCTGCCCGCCTCCACCCGCATCCGGCTCACTCTCCGGCTCCGGCTGCGCACCAACACCCCCAGCTACCGGACGCCCTTCACCCCCCAGGAGGGTGCGTGATGAAACGCATCGCCCAGACCATCAGGCTCCGGCCCGAACACCGGCAGGAGTACCTCGAGCTGCACTCCGCCGTCTGGCCCGGAGTCGAGGCCGCCCTGCGCCGGGCGCAGATCCGCAACTACAGCATCTTCCTCCACGGTGACGCGCTGTTCGCCTACTTCGAGTACCACGGCGAGGACTTCGAGGCCGACATGGCGGAACTCGAGGCCGACCCCGAGACCCAGAAGTGGTGGAAGCTCACCGACCCCTGCCAGGAGCCCTGGCCGGACCGGGGCGACTCACGCCAGTGGACGGTGTTGCCGGAAATCTGGCATCTGAGCCCGGAGGGGGAGCCGCAGTGACCGCAGCCCCCGCACTCGTCGATGCCCACCACCACCTGTGGGACCTCGACCGGCGCCCGCAGCCCTGGCTCGACGACCCCGCCGTGACGTCGATCCGCCGTACCTTCACCCCCGGCGATCTGCGCGCCACCGCCACTCACCCGATCGCGGGCCGGCGGCTGCACAGCACGGTCGTGGTGCAGTGCATCGCGGACGTGCCCGAGACCGAGGACCTGCTCGCGCTGGCCGCACAGGAGCCGCTGATCGGGGCCGTGGTCGGCTGGGCGGATCTGACGTCGCCGGCGATCGGTGACGTGCTCGACCGCCTGAGCGCCGGACCCGGCGGCACGTATCTGCGCTCGCTGCGCCACCTCGTCCAGGGCGAGACGGACCCCGGATGGCTGCAACGGCCCGATGTGGAGCGGGGCCTTGCGGCTCTGCGGGACCGCGGGCTCTGCTACGACGTGCTCGTCCGCAGCCACCAGCTCGACCAGGCGATCCGGCTGGCCGAACGATTCCCGGACCTGCCCCAGGTGCTCGATCACGCGGGAAAGCCGCCCATCGCCGCGCGCGACCTCGCCGACTGGGAACGCGGGGTGCGCCGGCTGGCCGGTCATCCCCACGTGGTGTGCAAGGTGTCGGGGCTGATCACCGAAGCCGACCACGACAGCTGGACGACCGCCGACATCCGGCCCGTCTGGGACGTCCTGCTCGACTCCTTCGGCCCCGACCGGCTGATGTTCGGCTCGGACTGGCCGGTCGCGAACCTCGCAGGCGGCTGGAACCGCTGGGCCGCCACCGTCGACAAACTGCTCGACGGCTGTACCGAGAACGAGATCCAGTCCGTCCTGTCCGGCACCGCGACCGCCTTCTACCGCCTTGTGCCCGCCCCTGAAGGGGGCGACGCCACGGCCCGCACCACGAGGGAGGACGGTTGACCCCTTCCCACCGTCCGCCTTCCTCCCCCGAGGAGCACCTGGTACGCCGGCGGACCATAGGAAACACCTCGGTCGTCGTGACCGCACTGGGCTTCGGGGCCTCGGTGATCGGCAACCTCTACCGGGTGACTCCCGCCCAGGACGCGTCGGCCGCCGTCGACACGGCCTGGGACGCGGGCATCCGGTACTTCGACACCGCGCCGCACTACGGCCTCGGCCTCTCCGAGCGCCGTCTGGGCGCCGCCCTGCGTGCCCGGCCGCGCGGGGCCTACGTCGTCTCCTCCAAGGTGGGCCGACTCCTCGTCCCCAACCACCGGCCCCGAGGCGTCGATGGCGAGGGCTTCGTCGTCCGCGACGACCTGCGCCGGCAGTGGGACTTCAGCCGCGACGGCGTCCTGCGATCCATCGACGACACCCTGGAGCGCACCGGCCTGGACCGGCTCGACGTCGTCTACCTCCACGACCCCGACGACCACTGGCGGCAGGCCGCCGACGAGGCCATGCCCGCCCTCGCCGACCTGCGCGACCAGGGCGTGATCGGGGCCATCGGGGCCGGCATGAACCAGACCGCCATGCTCGCCCGGTTCCTGCGGGAGACCGCCGCCGACGTCGTCATGCTCGCCGGGCGCTACACCCTGCTCGACCAGTCCGCGCTGGACGACGTGCTGCCGGCCGCGCGGGAGCACGGCAAGAGTGTCGTCGCGGTCGGCGTGTTCAACTCAGGGCTGCTCTCCCTCGAACGGCCCGCCGAAGGCATGAAGTACGACTACCAGGACGCGCCGCCGGACCTGGTCCGCCGGGCGCTGGCCATCGCCGAGGTGTGTGAGCGGCACGGCACCACCCTGCCCGCCGCCGCCATCGCCTTCCCGTACACGCACCCCGACGTCGTCAACGTCACGCTGGGCATGCGGACTCCGGAGCAGGTCCGCCGGAACGCCGCACTCCACCGCGGTGCGGTTCCCGCGGCACTCTGGGACGACCTCCGGTGCCAGGGTCTCATCAGGCCCGACGTCCCCCTCGCAGCGGACGAGCCGTTACTCCGGCCCTGACCCCGTCGCTCCGCCTCCGTCGTGAGGTGAGCCCACAGTCGTGCCCCGGCCTCCGAGGCACTCAGAGCCGAACCCGCTGAAGACCCGAGTCAACCGCACCGAGGACCCACCGAGGACATACAGGGAGCCGCCGTATGTACGCCCACCCGCTCGTTCGCACCAGAGGGAGTGACAGACGATGAAGCACGTCATCCCCTCCGTCCGCATGTTGTCAGCAGGCGCCGCGGTGGCGGTCTCCGCCACACTGCTGACGTCCCTCACCATGCCGACCCCGGCCTCGGCCGCCACCCAGGCGACGTACTACGTCGCTCCTGACGGCAGCGACTCCAACGCCGGGACGGTCTCGGCGCCGTTCAAGACCCTGCAGCACGCACGGGACGTCGTGCGCACGGTCAACGACAACATGACCGGAGACATCAACGTCTATCTCCGCGGCGGCACCTACCCGGTGAGCAGCACCATCGACTTCACCTCGGCCGACTCCGGAACGAACGGGCACCGTATCGCGTACACCGCCTACCCGGGCGAGAAGCCGGTCCTGGAGGGAGGCGTTCAGGTGTCCGGCTGGACCCAGCACAGCGGGAACATCTGGAAGGCCACCCTCAACCGGGACAACAAGCTCCGCGCTCTCTACGTCAACGGCAAGCGCGCCGAGATGGCCTCGAAGACGATCAACTCGGCCGGGTGCTACTCGCGCTACAAGGTCGATTCCCCCCTGCCTTCCTGGGCCTGGGAGTCGGTCGACGAGTGCGACGGATCCAAGTACAGCCTCTCCGACCTGCCCGCCATCGCGTCCAACCAGGACGACGTGGAGATCAAGACGACGTGGACCTGGACCACGGCGATCATCGGCGTCAGGCAGATCACCACGAGCTCGGACGGCGCCAACCGCGTGGCCATGTACCAGCAGCCGGGCGCGGCCATCGCCCAGGGGCCGCCGAACGGCAACTTCAACCCCAGCGGCAGCCACACGTTCATGAACGCGTACGAGTTCCTGAACCAGCCGGGTGAGTTCTACTTCGACAAGACCGCCCACGAGCTGTACTACTACAAGTCCAGCTCCGAGGACATGACCACGGCGAAGGTCTTCGCTCCGAACAACGTGTCCACCATCCTCAAGATCGCCGGCACGTCCAGGACCGATCACGCGAAGAACATCACGTTCTCCGGTCTCACGGTCGAGCACTCCGACTGGAACCTGACCAAGGTGGGGGACTCCGTCTTCCGGCAGGGCCAGCAGGGCAACGCCAGCGCGAACGTGTTCACGACGGGCAACTTCCACGTCTACACCTACCGCAACGTCGACCTGCCGCCGGCGATGATCCAGATCGAGAACGCCGACGGGATCGTCCTGCAGCGGAACACGGTGCAGCACACCGGTGCGGACGGCATCACGATGGCCAACGACGTGACGGACTCGCAGGTGACCGGCAACTTCACCAATGACATCGCCGGATCCGCCATCACCGTGGGACACCCCCAGCACGTGTACATCGGGGACTACACCTCGACCAACCACGAGAAGTACCCGGTGGCCGTCGAGGGCGTCTGCAAGAACATCACCGTGACCAACAACTACCTCTACGACAGCGCGGTCCTGTTCGAGGGCTCCAGCCCCGTGTCGGCCTACTTCGCCGACACCCTGTCCTTGCAGCACAACCGCATCGAGAAGGCGCCGTGGGCGGGCATCACGCTCGGCTGGGGATGGTGGAACTTCGATGGTTCGCAGGGCTCCATCAATGAGGGGAACCCGACCACCACGGCGAAGAACAACAGCGTCAAGTACAACGAGCTCATCGACACCATGCAGACGCTCAGCGACTCGGCTCCCATCTACACGCTGGGCAACCAGCCGGGCACCGAGATCAGCAACAACTACATCCAGGGCGTGCCGGCCGGGCACAAGTACGGAATCCACCCTGATGAAGGCTCGGCCAACATCAACGAGCACGACAACGTCCTGGACATCGACCCGGACGTCAAGTACGCCATCAACTCGGGCACCTGGGGCAAGCAGCACGACCTGACGATCACCAACACCTACGGCCCCGTCAACACGATCTTCAGCAAGAACGTCCCGGGCAGCACCATCGAGAACGTGCGCGTCCACGCGGACCGCGTGTGGCCGTCGCAGGCGTACAGCATCGCGGTGAACGCGGGTCTGGACGACCTCTACAAGGACATCATCCCGTCCGCCAATGTGACGCTTCAGGACTACGCGCTGCCCGCCAGCACGTTCACCGGCAAGGGTGTGACGACCATTCCGGTACGGAGTCCCGGAGACGGGACCAAGACCCTCTGGCTGGCTCCCGCGGGCACGACGACGTTCACCGCCGGTCCCACCAAGACCAGCGCGAGCGGTACCGCGACGTCCATCAGGGTCCCGCAGACGGCAGGTGACTACCGCCTCTACGTCGTGGACGCCCAGGGGAACGCGTCCGCCGCGTCGAAGGCGCTCGTGCGGCAGCGCTGGAATCACATCGACGACAAGGCGGCCGGCGTGACCTACTCCGGCACCTGGTCGAACTGGAACGACACCCAGGACATGAACGGGTCCGAGAAGTTCACCAGCACCGCGGGCAACTACGCCGAGTACTCGTTCACCGGTTCGGGCGTCCGGTACCTCAGCATGACGCAGCCGAACATGGGCAAGGTGGACGTCTACATCGACGGCGCCCTCGCCCAGTCGGGCATCGACGCGTATGCCTCGACGGTGACGAAGCAGGTGCCGCTGTTCGAGAAGACGGACCTCGCGGCGGGCCCCCACACGATCAAGGTGGTATGTACGGGTACAAAGAATGCCGCGTCGTCCGGCACCGTCTGCGCAGTGGACGCGTTCGCCTCCATCGCGTTCCCCACCACGAACGCCAACTACAAGGTGCTCAACAAGGGCAGCGGTAAGGCGGTCGATGTCTCGGGTGCTTCCCAGACCGACGGAGCCAACGTCATCCAGTGGACCGACCTCGGAGGCGCGAACCAGAACTGGCGCTTCGTCCCGGTCGGTGACGGCAGCTACGAGATCGTCAGCCGGAACAGTGCCCTGCTCATGAGCGTCAGCGGTGGCGTCACCACCGAGGGCGCGTCCGTCGTCCAGTCGGCCGACACCAACGCCGCGAGCCAGCGCTGGACACTGGTCGCCAACGGAAACGGCTACTACGAGATCAAGAACGTGAACAGCAACAAGCTGCTCACCGTGTCCTCGGGAGGCACTCAGCTCGTCCAGTCGACGGACACGAACGCCGACAGCCAGCTGTGGAAGGTCGTGAACGTGGACTGACCGCTCACCGACGCAGGTGAGTCGGAAGACTGAAGGAGGCGAACAACCCTGCGGGGCGGTGCCGGCGGAGAAGCCGGCACCGCCCCGCAGGCATGCCCCGTGGACATCCGCGGTGGGCGGCGGCACACCTCGGCCGCTGCTGAACGCAAGCCGGTCAGCCGTCCGAGGGTTCGCCCTCACCGCGCCAGGGCCGTGCCAGCGCGCACAGGGAGACTCCGGCCGCCGCCACGGCGAGCAGCATGATGAGGGCCATCGGCAGGGAGCTGTCCTCCCCGAAGAGGCCGACCAGGGGCGAGACGAGGGCGCCGCACAGGAACTGCAGGCCCCCGAGGACCGCCGAAGCGGCGCCGGGGGCTTCGCGGCCGAGGGTCTGGCCGATGCTCATGACCGCCGGGAAGACGAGGCCGATCCCGGCGACGGTGACGAACAGGGTGATCCAGGTGCCCGCGAGAGTTTCGCCGACGGTGACGACGAGGAGGGCCTGTGCCACTGCGCCGAGCGCGGCGATGCCGACGCCGGCCGCGAGCAGGGTGTTCAGCCGCACGCCCCGCTGCACCAGGCGGGAGAACACCGCCCCGCTGACGAGCATGCCGATCGCGTTGGTGGCGAAGATGAGCGAGTACGTCGTCGAGGAGACTCCGTGCAGGTTCTCGAAGACGAAGCTGGAACCGCTGATGTAGGTGAACAGCGCCGCTGAGACGAAGGCGAGGACGAGGACGTATCCCATGAAGGCCCGGTTGCCGAGCAGTGCGCCCATGGCGCGGAAGGTGCTCGCGATCCCGCCGTGCTGTCGGCGCTCCGGCGGCAGGGACTCCGGTACGGACCGCACGACGGCCAGGAGGAGCAGGGCCCCGAGCACTGTCAGCACGACGAACACCGCGCGCCAGGTGGAGACGGCCAGGACGGCCCCGCCGAGCACCGGCGCGGCGATGGGTGCCACGCCCATGATCTGGGACAGCACGGCGAAGTAGCGGGGCAGTTCGGTGCCCCGGAAGCGGTCCGTCAGGACGGCCCGGGCCAGCACGGCACCCGCCGCACCGGTCACACCCTGCAGGAAGCGGGCGGTGGTCAGCACACCGATGTTCGGGGCCACCGCGCACGCGAGGGAGAAGAAGGCGAAACCGGCGACCCCGGAGATGAGCAGCCCTCGTCGCCCGAGCCGGTCGCTGAGGGGGCCGAGCACCAACTGACCGATGACGAGCCCGGCCAGGAAGGCGGTCATCGTGAGCTGAACCGCGGAGCTGCTCGCGCCGAGCGTGTCGCCCATGGAGGGGAAGCCGGGCACGTACATGTCGATGGCCAGCGGCGTCATGGCGGTGAGGGCGCCGAGGACGGCGACCAGGGCGAGGGCCGAGCGTTTGGCAGCGTGGGGGGCGGTGTCCGGATCGGTGACTCGTTCAGCGGTGGAGGGGGCGGGGGACGGGGATATCATGGCAACAACGTTAGCTAATGATTCACTAGTTAACAAATTTCGCCGTACAGCTGGAGACGAGCCGCATGCCCTCCTCCCTTCCCTCCCCCGACGGGATCCGCGCGCAGTGGGCGGAGCACAACCCCGACCTGGACACCTCCCCCATGGAGCTGGTCGGCCTGCTCAAACGGGTCACAGGGCTCCTCGACCATGCCGTCGAGCCGCTCTACGCGGGTGCCCCCCTCACCGCTCCCGAGGTCGATGTCCTGGTCCCCCTGCGGCACGCCACCGACCCGGTCATCGCCAGCGGTCTCGCCCAGCGCATGGGGATGTCACGCGCCGGAATGAGCAAGACCCTCGCGAAACTGGAGCGCCGCGGCTTCATCGCCCGCACCCCCAACCCCGCCGACCGGCGTGCCGCCCTGGTCGTCGTCACCGAAGCGGGCGCGCAGGCGATCGACACCTTCTTCCCCCGCCAGCTGGCCGCGGAGGTCGAGCTGCTGAGGGACCTGGGCGAGGATCGTCAGCAGGTCATCCGGACGTTGTGGCGGCTCGTGGAGGTCATGGAGAGAGGGGCCGGCCGGGACTGACCGCGCGGCACGGTCATCGCGCCCGCGTGCCCGGACCGAGGCCGTCGAATTCGCCACGCACGCGCGCACCGGCCCGGACGAGGACCGGAACGCGTTCCAGCGGTGCCGCCGCGGACACGCTCGCGCCCCCTTCGTGCTCGGTCCCGGTCGCGGCGTCGCACCAGCGGCTGCCGGACGGCAGGTACACGGTCCGCTCCCGGACGCCTGCCTCGGTGATCGGGGCCACGAGCACGTCGGGGCCGAGCATGTACTGGTCGTCGACGTCCCAGGCGGTCTCGTCGCCGGGGAAGTCGAAGAACAGCGGACGCATCGGCGGGGCGCCGGTGCGGTGTGCGGTCTCGGCGAGTTCGTTCAGGTAGGGGCGCAGGCGCTCACGCAGAAGGAGGTGGTCGCGCAGGATCGGGTACGCCTGCTCGCCGTAGGACCAGACCTCAGTGCCGTCACCGCGCGAGGTGTGGGCGCGTGGGCCCGGGCAGCCGTGGTGCGGGCGCTTCTCGGCGAGCAGTTCGCGAAGGCCGTCCGTCTCTCCGCTGCGCAGGAAGCGCAGTCGTCCGTCGGGGTCGGCCTCGACGGTGATGCGTCCGTTGACCAGGCGGGCCGTGCCGTCGTCGCGGACGAGGACCGTCACCGCCCCCTCCACAGGGGGAAGATCGAGGGCCCAGTTCGCCTCGTCGTCTACGGTGTCGGCCGCGGCGCGTACCCGGACCGCGTGCGGACCCCAGGGTTCGACGCGCAGGATCTCGCCCTGGGCCCGTCGCTCGAGGGCGCGTTCGGCTTGCTGGCACATGGTGTCGGCCTCGGTTCTCGTGGCGAAGGGCGCTCGTCGGGGCTCCCGCGGTGGCAGGGTGCGTGGCCGGCTCACGGGTCGGGAGCCGGCCGGGGGTCACCGTCGGCGGCCGGTGATACCCCGCACCGTTCAAGCGGGTCCGGCCTCGGACGCGGAAAAGGAGAAGGAGGAGAGGCGGAAGTCGCCGTGCAGGATCAGTCGCAGGTCGTGGGCACCGTCGACGGGTGCCGTGACGTCGGCCGTCACCGTGGTCCAGATGTAAGGACCCCCGGTGACCGGTACGGCGAGCTGGGCCAACGGCCGGTCCCCGGCGCGGACCTCCAGCCGTGCCTCTCCCCCGCCGGCGTCCACGCGCGCGACCCGCGCCTCGACGCGGGTCGCGCCGGCCAGATCGGCGCGGCGGAACAGCAGGGTGGCGGTGCGTGCGGAGTCGGCCGGGGCGACGGCGTCGCCGGCGGCGCGGTCGGCGTCGACCAGGGTGGCGGCCGTGTGGTCGTCGAAGGCGACGGCCAGGGTGCGGCGGCCGACGACCGCGCGAGGCTCGGGAGGTGCCCCGGTCACCGTCAACGGTGCGGTCAGGACCACGTTTTCGGCCGACCGCGCTACGAGGACCTCGTAGGCGCCGGGGTCCACGGTGAAGGCGCCGGCGGCGACGTCCCAGTGTGCCAACCGGTCGGCGGGCAGCCGGAAGACCATCTCCCGGCTCGCCCCGGGTTCGAGCCGTACCTTGCGGAAGTCGGCGAGCCGCAGCCTGGGCGCCTCGTAACGGGCGTTCAGCGCCCGGACGTAGAGCTGCACCACCTCGCTTCCGGTGCGGCCGCCGGTGTTCGACAGGGTCACCGACACGTCGAGCGCACCGTCCCCCGCCAACTCCGCCGTGGACAGCCGCAGGTCGCTGTAGGTGAAGTCCGTGTAGGACAGACCGTGCCCGAAGGCGTAGCGGGGTGCGGCCCGGTGGTACTGGTAGGTCCAGCCCGCCTTGATGACGTCGTAGTCGAGGGGGTGCGGCAGCTCGTCGTCGCCGCGGTACCAGGTCTGCGGCAGGCGCCCGGCGGGGTCGGCGTCACCCAGCAGGACGGCGGCCAGTGCCGTGCCTGTTTCCTGCCCGCCGTGAGACGTCCACATCACGG
The DNA here is from genome assembly GCF_040302345.1 of Streptomyces sp. NPDC126510. NCBI lineage: Bacteria > Bacillati > Actinomycetota > Actinomycetes > Kitasatosporales > Streptomycetaceae > Streptomyces > Streptomyces sp. NPDC126510. Next base: position 59,253 of record NZ_JBEORR010000031.1, read on the forward strand.
CGGGCAGGTGCTCGTCGGCCCAGTCGAGGGCGTAGGGGTAGCTGCTCATGACGACCAGGGCGGTCTCCGGGCGGACCGCGGCGACCGCGCGCAGCAGGGCCTCTTGGGCCGCGGGCAGCGCGATGCCCGAACGGTCCTCGGTCTCGCGGCCGTCGATGAGCGGGTGGTTGCCGAGGACGACGATCGCGACATCGGCCGCCTCGGCGGCGGCGCGGGCCTCGGCCGTGCCGTCCCGCAGCAGCTCGTGCTGCCAGCGTTCGGCCTCCTGCGGTGTCTCGGCGGTGGTGGCGACCCGGCCGTCCGTGGGGTCGACCGCGGCGTAGCGGCCGCTGTGGATGTTGCGCAGGAGGACGGTGCCGGGGTCGCCGAGGGGGTCGGGCTCCAGTTGGAAAGTTTCGTTGACGAACCAGCTCTTGATGACGGTGCGGTCCGGGAGGAGCGCGTCGTCGTCCCTGCGGGTGAGGTAGCGGCCGGTGTCGGCGTCGCGCAGCGTCAGCGCGCCGCCTCCCCACTCCTGGACGTCGAACGCGGTCCCGCAGAGGGGTGCGCTCGTGGTGTGCGAACGCAGGACGATCCGGTCGGCGCCCTCGACGGTGACGACCTCCGCCGAGGCGGCACGCAGCCCGGACGCGATGCCGACCTCGTACGGCAGGGTGCCGCTGTACCAGTCTTCGTACACGCTGTCGGCGTGCGGGCCGATGACCGCGATGCGGGGGGACCGCTCCGCCCGAAGAGGCAGCAGGTCGTCGTTCTTGAGCAGGACCACCGACTCGGTGGCGGCGCGTCGGGCGAGGGCGCGGTGGCCGGGGCAGTCGATCACGTCCGCGCCGATTCCGGCGTACAGGTCCAGGTCGGGATCGAACTCGCCGAGCCGGAAGCGGAGTTGCAGGTGACGGCGGGCCGCGCGGTCGATGTCCGCCTCGTCGATCAGGCCACGCTCCAGGGCCTCCCGCAAGCGGCCGGTGACTGTGGAGCTGTCCTCGTTCTGGTCGGTGAAGCTGTCGATGCCGGCCTTCAGTGCCGCCGCGTGTCCCTCGGGATGGTCGGCGAAGTAGTGCTCCGGGTCGACCAGGTTGGACGGCGCCTCGGCGTCGCTGACCACGAAGAGTTCGTGCCCGGTCGGCGCGGCCCAGGCGCGCAGTTCTGTCGCGATGAGGGGACTGACGTGGCAGGGGCGGCCGTTCACGAGGTTGTACGCGGCCATCGCGCCGGTGGCCGCGCCGGAGGCGACGACGGGCCTGAAGGCTGCCAGGTCGTACTCCTGGAGCACGCGGGGGCGCAGGCCGGAGGAGGTGACGCAGCGGTCGTCCTCGTTGTTGTAGGCGAGGAAGTGCTTGAGCACCGGAGCGGCCCGCAGGTAGGTGGGGTGGTCGCCGGCCAGCCCTCGGCAGTAGGCCGTGCCGAGCCGGGCGGTGTGCTCCGGGTCCTCGGAGTAGCCCTCCTCGTTGCGGCCCCAGCGCGGATCGCGCAGCAGGTTCAGCACGGGCGCCCACGCCTGGAGGCTGTTGGTGCCGACGCCGTTCGCCGTCGGGCGGTGGCGGTGGAAGGCGCGCAGTTCGACCGAGACGGCCTGGGCGACCTCCCGCACCAGGTCCTCGTCCCAGGTCGCGCCGAGCCCCACGGCCTGCGGGAAGACGGTCGCTTCGCCGAGCCAGGACACACCGTGCAGTGCTTCCGTGCCAGTGCGGAACGCGGCGAGGCCGAGTCGCTCGACGGCCGGCGTGTACTGGTGCAGGAGGGCGATCCGCTCGTCGAGCGTCAGCCGCCCGAGCAGGTCGTCGACGCGCTTCGCCATGGGCAGCGCGGGATCGCGGAACGGGAACCGAGCGGCGGCGGTCAGAGACGGGGAACCCACGAGACAAACCCCTAGAAGCAGGCCGGTTTCGGATTGTTGAAGCGCTTCGACGCTCCCACCGACCTGGCAGGCTGTCAATGTGCGGAAGGAAAGAAAGTTTCTTAGGTATCTCCCTCTTGTTTCGCGAGAAACATGTCATTAACGTTCGCCGCCAAGTGAAGCGCTTCGACGCTCCGAGGGAGAAGGGCCGCTCATGAGCAACGAGTTGAACCGCAGAAGCTTCGTCGGCAAGGCCACGGCGGTGGCAGGGGCCGCGGCGATGGCTCCCCTGCTCTCCGCCTGCGGTAGCGGCGGAGGAGGACAGACCGGTTCGAACACCGCGTCGGGCCTGAAGAAGGCACTGCCCGCCTACGTGCCCATCACGGCCGTCAAGCCGGACATCCCCTCGGTGTCGAACGGCCCGGACGCGGTCACCGACCCGGGCTTCCTTAGCTACCCCACCGAACACCCGACCACCGTCTCCGGCGTCCCCGGCAAGGGCGGCAAGTACACCGCGGTCACCGCGCTGTGGGGCACCGTGCCGCCGCCCGGCAACTCCTTCTACCAGGCCATGAACAAGGCCCTGGGCGTCGACCTCACCATCAAGCCCGCGGACGGCAACAACTACGCGACCATCATCCCGACCATGACGGCCGCCAAACGCCTGCCCGACTGGATCCAGCTGCCGTCCTGGTGGAACGCCAACTTCAGCGTCGGCCAGCTGGCGGGCTCCCAGCTCGCGGACCTGACGCCCTATCTGGCCGGCGACAAGATCAAGAAGTATCCCAACCTCGCCGCGATCCCCACCGGCGCCTGGCGGACGGGCGCCTGGGGCAACAAGCTGTACGGCATACCCTGCGGGCCCACCCGGTTCTCCATCGCCGGCACCACCTTCTACCGACGCGACATCCTGGAGGCCAAGGGCATCACGCCGGACGACGTGAAGTCCGCCGACGATCTGATGAACCTCGGCAAGGAGCTCACCGACGCCAAGCGCGGCGTGTGGGCCTTCGACCAGGTGTGGACTTACACCTTCCCCTTCTGGGGCCTGCCGGACACCTGGAGGGTCGTGGACGGCAAGCTCGTCCACAAGTACGAGATGCCGGAGTTCCTGGAGGCGCTCGACTGGCACTACAAGCTGGCCAAGAACGGCTACATGCACCCGGACGCGCTCGCGAACACCCCCTCGGGCCCCCGCTTCTACTCCGGGAAGGTGCTGATCGTGGGCGGCGGCACCGGCACCTGGAACCTCGCCGACTACCAGTCGGGGGTCGCCGCGGACAAGAACTACCGGCGCGGCTCGTTCAACTTCTTCGCCGCCGACGGCAAGAGCAAGCCCAGCACCTTCATGGGCAGCTTCACCAGCATCGTCAGCTACCTCAACGCCAGGCTGAAGCCCAGCCAGATCGAGGAGCTGCTCGCGGTCGCCGACTACCTGGCCGCCCCGTACGGGTCACGCGAGTTCACCATGGTCAACTACGGTGTCGAAGGCATCCATTACACGATGAAGGACGGTGTGCCCACGGCCACGGCCGCGGGCCAGAAGTACGTCCAGCAGCAGACCTACCCGTTCCTGGCCAAAGCCTCGTCAGTGATCAGCAACCAGGGTGCCGACATGGTCACCAAGGACTTCGCAGCCTTCCAGGCGGCCAATGTGAAGGCCCTGTACAAGCCGGTCTTCTGGGGCATGAACATCAGCATGCCGCAGTCCATCGCCACGGCTGCGGCGGCGCAGTCGGTCGACGACACGGTCCAGGACTGCACCCGCGGCAAGAAGAAGGTCTCGGACGTGCAGGCCGCCATCGCCAGCTGGAAGTCGAGCAGCGGCAACCGGCTGAAGCACTGGATGACCGAGAACGTGCTCGACAAGTACGGGACCGGCCAGTGAGCACGGCGGAGGCTCGGCATGCTCAACAGCCCGAGCGGCTGAACTGGCGCATCAGACTGCGCCGCGACCGGACGCTCATCATCATGACGCTGCCCACGGTCGTCCTGCTGCTGGTCTTCAACTACGTGCCGCTCTTCGGGATCGTCACGGCCTTCCAGTACTACGACCCCCTGATCGGGGTCTGGCACAGCGACTGGGCCGGCCTCGACCAGTTCAAGCGGCTGCTCACCGACCCGATATTCTGGGGGGCTCTGAAGAACACGCTCTACCTGAGCTTCGTCCAGCTGATCCTGTTCTTCCCGATCCCGATCGCGCTGGCCCTGCTGCTGAACACCGTGATCAGCGAACGGATCCGCAACTTCTTCCAGTCGATCGTCTACCTGCCCCACTTCTTCTCGTGGGTGCTCACCATCACGATCTTCCAGCAGATGCTGGGCGGCGCGGGCATCCTGAACCATTTCCTGCGCACGCACGACATCGGTACCTGGGACATCATGACCGACCCGAACACCTTCGCGCTGCTGGTCACCTCCCAGGCGATCTGGAAGGAGGCCGGCTGGGGCATCATCGTCTTCCTCGCCGCGCTGGCCGCGATCAACACCGAGATGTACGAGGCTGCGGCGGTGGACGGCGCGGGGCGCTGGCGGCGCATGTGGCACATCACGCTGCCCGGCCTGCGCGGGGTCATCGTCCTGATGCTGGTGCTGCGGCTCGGCAACGCCCTGTCGGTGGGCTTCGAGCAGTTCCTGATCCAGCGCGCGTCGGTCGGCCACGACGCTGCCGACGTCCTGGACACCTTCTCCTTCTACTACGGCATCGCGACCAACGACTACAGCTACGGCGCGGCGGCCGGCCTCTTCAAGAGCGTCATCTCGCTGTTGCTGATCTGGGGTGCCAACAAGCTGGCGCACGCCTTCGGGGAGGACGGGTTGTACCGGAAATGACCAACACATCCACGATCGAACGCAGGCATGTGGTCTCACGGAGCCCCGCGGCCCCGGCCGTCCGGCGCAGATCACGCAGCGGGCGCCCTGCCTGGGAGGAACCGCCGACCCCCGTCGGCCAGGCGGCGAAGGGGCTGACGCTGGGTGGAGTGCTGGCGGTGATCGTTGTCCCGTTGTGGATCATCGTTCTCACCAGCGTCTCCTCCCCCGGCGCCGTCAACCGCGCCGGTGGCCTGGTCATCTGGCCGGACGGACTGAGTCTCCAGGCCTACCGGGAGATGCTCGGTGACTCGACCGTACGCACCGCGCTGCTGGTGAGCCTCGGCATCACCGTGGTCGGCACCGGGCTGTCGATGGTGGTCTCGGTCCTGTGCGCCTACGGCCTGTCCAGGTCCCGCTCGCTCGGGCACCGCTTCATCCTGCTTCTGCTCATCATCACGATGTTCGTAGGCGGCGGCATGATCCCCACCTTCCTGGTGGTCACCGGGCTCGGCGGCTACAACCAGTACTGGGCGCTGATCCTGCCGAGCGTCGTCTCCGTCTTCAACATCCTGGTGCTGCGCTCCTTCTACTCCTCGACCTCCGGCGAGCTGATCGACGCGGCCCGGGCGGACGGCGCCGGCGACTGGCGCATCCTCTGGTCGGTCGTCCTGCCCACCTCACGGGCGGTGACCGCGGTGATCGCCCTCTTCTACGGCGTCGGCTACTGGAACTCCTTCTTCAACGTCATGTTGTACATGCCGACGGAGAGCGAGAAGTGGCCCCTTCAGTACGTGCTGCTGACCTACGTCAACCGAGGCGTGGGCCTGCCCGGCTCGGTCAACTCCGGCTTCGGCAGCGCCGGCGCGCAGACCGCTCCGCTCTCGCTGCAGATGGCGGTGGTCGTGCTGACGCTCGTACCGCTGCTGATCGTCTATCCGTTCGTCCAGAAGCACTTCCGCACCGGTGTGCTCACGGGCGCGATCAAGGGGTGAACCGGCCACTCGCCGGCACCCCCGCCCCCCTCGGACCGGGAGCGGCTCCCCCTGCCCAACCCCGCTGCCGGAGCGGAGCCGCTCCCCCACACACCCAGGAAGGACCCGCGGACAGCATGGTGACCATCGCCGATGTGGCACGACACGCGGGCGTCTCGTCCAGCACCGTCAGTTACGCGCTCAACGGCAAGCGTCCGATCTCCGACGCGACCCGGCTGCGCGTCCAGCGTTCCGTGGCCGCGCTCGGCTACCACCCCAACGCCGGCGCCCGTGCCCTGGCGGGCCGCCGCTCGCACATCATCGCCCTCGCGGTGCCGCTGCGCACCGACGTGTACGTCCCGATCATGATGGAGATCGCCGTCTCGGTCACCACGGCGGCCCGCCTGCACGGCTACGACGTCCTGCTGGTCACCAGTGACGAGGGCCCCGAGGGAGTGCGCCGGGTCGCGGCGAGCGGCCTCGCGGACGGTGTGATCCTCATGGACGTCGTACTGGACGACAGGCGCCTGCCCGCGCTGCGGGCCGAGGGCACGCAGGCCGTGCTCATCGGCCTGCCCGACGATCCGCGCGGACTGTCCTGCGTCGACCACGACTTCGCCTCCGCCGGGGCACTGTGCGCTGACCACCTCGCGGACCTCGGTCACCGGCACGTCGCCTTCGTCGGCTACGCGGCGGGTGTCTACGAGCGCCACGCCGGATACGCGGAACGCACCCTGGCGGGGTTCCGCGACCGCGCGGAGAGCCGCGGCCTGCGGTTTCTGCACCGTCCGTGCGACGGCACCTACGAAGGCACCGCCGGAACCCTCGCCCGCGTCCTGGCCGACCGGCCCGACACCACGGGTTTCGTGGTGCAGAACGAGGGGGCGATCGGCCCGCTTCTGGGCCTGTTGCGCATCAGTGGGCGTGCGGTCCCCGAGGACGCCTCGGTGGTCGCGCTGTGCCCTGAGCAGTTGGCCGAACAGCACGCGCCCCTGCTCACCGCCGTCTCCGGACCGGCGCCCGAACTCGGCCGGGTGGCGGTCGAGCAGCTGATGCGCCGGCTCGACGCCGCGGCGCGCGGCGAGCCGCCGAAGGACGAACGGTTGCTGCTTTCGCCGCTTCTGACCGTGCGCCAGAGCACCACTCTCGCCAAGTCGATCCACCGGGAGGGCCCATGACCTCGTTCAGTCTCACCGACCGTCTGGGCGGACTCGCCTTCGGCGGCGACTACAACCCGGAGCAGTGGGACGAACCGGTCTGGAAGGAGGACGACGAGCTGATGCGCCGGGCCAGGGTCAACCTGGCCACCGTCGGTGTCTTCTCCTGGGCCCTGCTGGAACCCGAGGAGGGGCGCTACGACTTCGCCTGGCTCGACGCCCACATCGACCGCCTGCACGCGAACGGCGTGGCCGTCGACCTGGCCACCCCCACCGCCTCCCCGCCGCCCTGGTTCACCCTGGCCCACCCGGACGCGCTGACCGTACGGCCTGACGGCACCCGCCTCACCCACGGCAGCCGGGACACCTACTGCCTGACCGCTCCCGCGTACCGGAACGCGGCCCGCCGGATCGCCGGGGCCCTCGCGGAGCGCTACGGCGACCACCCCGCCCTCGCGCTGTGGCACGTGCACAACGAGTACGCCACGCTGTGCTACTGCGACCACACGGCGGCAGCGTTCCGGGTGTGGCTGCGCGCCCGACACGGATCGCTGGACGCCCTCAACGAGGCGTGGGGGACGGCCTTCTGGAGCCAGCGCTACGGCTCCTGGGAGCAGGTGCTGCCGCCGCGCGCGACCAACTGGCACGGGAACCCCGGCCAGCACCTCGACTTCCGCCGCTTCTGGTCCGACGAGGTGATCGCCGCCTACCGCGAGCAGCGCGAGGCGATCCGCGCGCACAGCGACCGCCCGGTGACGACCAACCTCATGCTGCCCGCCTACCAGAACATGGATCTGTGGGCCCTCGCCCGCGAGCTCGATGTGGTCAGCTCCGACCAGTACCCGAGCGCTCCGGGTCTGGGTGCCGCCGCCGACGCCGCCTTCCACGCCGACCGCGCCCGCTCACTGGGCGGCGGACGGCCGTGGCTGCTGATGGAGCAGGGCACCAGCACGGTGTACGACCGGGACCGGGTCCTCGCCAAGGACCCCGGGGACGTCCTGCGCCACACTCTCGGCCACATCGCGCGCGGTTCGGAGGGCGCCCTCTTCTTCCAGTGGCGGCAGTCCCGGGCCGGCGCCGAGACATGGCACTCGGCGATGGTGCCGCACGCGGGGCCCGACAGCCGCATCTTCCGCGAGGTCGTACAGACCGGCGAGGCGGTCGCCCGGCTCGGCGAGCTGGCGGGGTCGACGGTCGCCGGGTCGGTGGCCGTCCTGCACGACGCGGACGCGTGGTGGGCACTCGGCGTGGACGGCCTGCCCTCGGCGGGCCTCGACTACCACGCGGCACTCGGGCGGGCCCACCGCGCTCTGTGGGACGCCGGCGTCACGGTCGACTTCGCCCACCCCGAACACGATCTGGGTCGCTACCCGCTCGTCATCGCACCGGCACTCTTCCTCCTCTCCGATGACGCAGCCGAGAACCTGCGCCGCTACGTCGCCGACGGCGGAACGCTTCTGGTGCAGCACGCGAGCGGATACGTCGACGACCGCCTGCACGCCCGTCTCGGCGGGTATCCGGCCCCTCCGCTGCGCGAGGCCCTGGGCATCCGCGTCGAGGAGTACCGGCCGCTGCGGCAAGACGAGCGGGTCACCCTGTCGGACGGGTCGCACGGCACCGTGTGGAGCGAGTCCCTGCGCAGCGCCGGTGCGCAGCCGCTCGCCGCCTACACCCACGGCATGCTCGCCGGCAGCCCGGCGCTCACCCGTCGCCGCTTCGGCGCCGGACAGGGCTGGTACCTCTCGACCCGTCTCGACGACGCCGACTACACGGCCCTGGTCGCCCGGCTCCTCGACGAGGCGGGCGTGGGCCCCGAGATGCAGGGCCTGCCTCCCCGGGTCGAGGCCGTGACCCGGCACGCCCCGGACGGCCGCCGCTGGCGCTTCCTGATCAACCACCGAACCGAAGCCGTGCCCCTGCCCGAGCCCGCCCACGACCTGCTCACGGCAGCCCCGGTGTCCGAACTGCCGCCCGGCGGCTGCGTCGTGCTCCGCATCGCCTGAACCCCGCCGACCGACCGGAAAGGCAACCATGACCAGCGCACCGCAGATCCTCCGATGGGGCCACCGGGCCCTGGAGGTCGAGATCGGCGTCGCCGAGGACGGCATCGCCCGCCTCACGCGGATCGGCCGCCCCGGCGGCACGCCTCCCGAGCGGCGCACCTGGCCTCCGCTGCCACTGGTGGAGGTGACGGCCGCGGGCCACGGCCGCGCCTGGTCGGGCGGGCGCCTCATCGACACCTCCCTCGGCGCGCGTCTGCGGTACCGCGAGCACCGAGTGACGGGCGACGGCGAGTGGCACGTGCTCACGGTCCGGCTTCACGACCCCGAGACCGGTCTCGCCGCGGAGGTCACCTACCGCTCACCGGACGGCGTGCCCGTGCTGCGCGCCGAAGTGGCCCTGCGCAACGACGGGGAGACCATGCTCCACCTGGAGTCGGTCTCCTCTCTCGTCGTGGGCGCTCTCGCCGACGGGCCGGAGGCCATCGAGGCGGCGGACCTGCTGTGGGCCGAGAACGACTGGGTCGCCGAATGCCGGTGGCAGCGACGGCCGATGCGGGTGACCTCACCGGTCCTGGACGACCGCGTCGTCTACGACAACGGCAAGGGCGAGTTCACGCGGACCGGGCGGGGCGTGTGGTCCAGCTGCGGCCGACTACCCATGGGCGGCCTGACCGACCGGGGCACGGGCCGTACCTGGCTGTGGCAGATCGAGCACAACGGCGGCGGCTGGCACTGGGCGTGCGGCGAACGCGACACGCTGGCCTACCTGGCCCTGTTCGGCCCGAACGACACCCACCACGGCTGGCGGCATCCGCTGGAGCCCGGCGCGGAGTTCGCCGCCGTACCGGTCGCGCTCGCCTGCGGCGACGACGGCGGCCCGGACGAGGCGTTCGCCGCGCTCACCCGCTACCGGCGCGTCCTCCGCCGCCCGCACCAGGACCACCAGAGGCTTCCCGTCATCTTCAACGACTACATGAACTGCCTGATGGGCGACCCCACGACCGAGAAGCTGCTGCCGCTGATCGACGCGGCCGCCGACGCGGGGGCGGAGTACTTCGTCATCGACGCCGGCTGGTACGACGGCGAGAACGGCGGCTGGTGGGACAGCGTGGGCGCCTGGGAGCCCGCCGCCTCGCGTTTCCCCGGCGAGCGCGGGATCCACGAGGTGCTGGACCGCATCCGGGAGCGCGGCATGGTCCCCGGTCTGTGGCTGGAGCCTGAGGTGATCGGCGTCCGCAGCCCCATGGCCAAGTCCCTCCCGGACGAGGCGTTCTTCCGCCGGGACGGTGTCCGCGTCACGGAGACCGGCCGGCACCACCTCGACCTGCGCCACCCCGCCGCCCGCGCCCACTTGGACCAGGTCGTGGACCGACTGGTCGGCGAGTGGGGCGTCGGCTACCTCAAACTCGACCACAACATCGACCCGGGCTCCGGTACCAGTGCCCACCCCGGGGAAACACCGGGCGCCGGCCTGCTCGGTCACAACCGGGCGCACCTCGACTGGCTCGACGCCATCCTGGACCGCTTTCCGCAGCTGGTGGTGGAGAACTGCTCGTCCGGCGGCATGCGCTGGGACTACGCGCTGCTGTCCCGGCTGCAACTGCAGTCCACCAGTGATCAGCAGAATCTTCAGCTGTACGCGCCCATCGCCGCCTCCGCCCCGACCGCGGTCACCCCCGAGCAGGGCGCCGTCTGGGCCTACCCGCTGCCGCAGGACTCCTTGGACGAAGTGGCCTTCACCATGGCCAACGCCCTCCTCGGCCGCATCCATCTGTCGGGTCTGCTGCCGGACCTGCGGCCCGAGGCCCTCGCCCTCGTGCACGAGGCCGTCAGCGTGTACAAGGCCATCCGCGCCGACCTGGCCCGGGCCGTCCCCACCTGGCCACTCGGACTGCCGGCCTGGGACGACCCGTGGCTCGCCCTCGCACTGCACACCCCCGAAACCACCTACCTCACGGTCTGGCGCCGCCCCGGCGCCGAAGCCACCACCCGTCTCGCCCTGCCGCACCTCCGGGGCTCCGCGGCCCACCCGGACGTGCTCTACCCCACCGCGAGCCGGGCCGACGTCGCCTGGGACCCCGACACCGCCGACCTCACGCTGACGCTGCCCACGACTCCCTCCGCAGTACTGCTCCGCCTCGACAGCACGTCGACCAACCGCTGAACAGAAGGATTTGACCGAGTGTCAGAGAAGCAGCTCCCCCAGACCGTCGTGGCCAACCCCGTCATCCCCGGACTCCATCCGGACCCCAGCGTGTGCCGTGTGGGTGACGACTACTACCTGGTGTGCTCCAGCTTCGAGTACTTCCCCGGCATCCCCGTCTTCCACAGTCGCGATCTGGTGCACTGGAAACAGATCGGCAACGCCCTGGACCGGCCCAGCCAGCTCCGCCTGACCACGGACACGGCGTCCTCCGGTGGCATCTACGCCCCCACGCTGCGCCACCACGACGGCCGTTTCTGGCTGATCGTCACCAACGTGGCCAAGGGTGAGGGGAACCTGCTGTTCTCCGCCACCGATCCGGCCGGGCCCTGGTCCGAGCCGGTGCGGCTGTCGGGGATCGGGGGCATCGACCCGGACCTCGCCTGGGACGAGGACGGCACCTGCTGGTGCACGACCGCCGGGGTCTCGCAGGTGCGCATCGACCCGTCCACCGGAGAGACGCTCGGCGAGCCGCAACCGCTCTGGTCCGGCGGCGTCGACGCGATGGCCCCGGAGGCACCGCACCTGTACCGCATCGGCGCGTACTGGTACCTGCTCATCGCCGAGGGCGGCACCGAGCGCGGTCACGCCGTCTCGATCGCCCGCGGGACGTCTCCCTCCGGCCCGTTCGAGCCGTGCCCGCACAACCCGTTCCTGACCCACCGCGGCACCAACCGGCCTGTTCAGAACACCGGACACGCGGATCTGCTCCAGGCGCCCGACGGCTCGTGGTGGATGGTGCTGCTCGCCGTCCGGCCTCGGGGCGGCACGCCGGGCTGGCACGTGCTGGGCCGTGAGACGTTCCTGGCGCCGGTGGAGTGGGTGGACGGATGGCCGGTCGTCGGCGAGGTGCCGTCCGAACTGCCCGCGCCGGCCTGGCCGCTCGTCCCCGTGCCCGCCGAGCCCGTCCGTGACGACTTCGACCTCAGTGAGCTACGACCGCAGTGGATCTCCGTGCGGGACCGTCTCGTGGAGCACTGCACCACCAAGGAACGCTCCGGCTGGCTGACCCTGCGCGCCCGCGGCGCCTCGCTCGACGAACGGGACGTCGTGTTCGTCGGTCGCCGTCAGCAACACCTGGCGTGCGGCGCGCGGACCCGTGTCGACCCGGCGGAGGGCCGCGGCGGCCTCGCGGTCCGCCTGGACGAGGAGCACCACTACGAGATCGAGGCGTCCGCAGGAGAGGTGCGGGTGCTCGCCCGGGTGGGACCCCTGCGCACCGTCGTGGCGTCACGGTCCGTGCCCGCCGGGCCCGTGGTCCTCGGCCTTCGCGTCTCCCCCACGACTCCGCGGGACGCCCGCACCGGGCCGGACACCCTCACGTTCGGCGTCGAGGAGCCGGACGGCACGTTCACCGAGCTCGGCGCCCTCGACGGCCGCTACCTGTCGACCGAGGTGGCAGGCGGCTTCACCGGCCGGGTCATCGGCCTGTACGCCGCGGCCGGCACGGTCCACTTCGACTGGTTCGACTACGAGCCCCTCGGCTCCTGACCCGGCGCCCGGACTCCGCCGGAACCGCTCTTCCTCGACCACCTGAACGCACCATCCCCCCACGGGCGGGCCTCGCCCGGCTGACAGAGAAGGGTCACACATGAAGAGATCGCACCACCTCACCGACCGCCGCAGTCGCGGCCCGGGCCGTGTGCTCGGCCTCCTGCTGGCGCTGGTCACCATGATCGGGGTGACCAGCACCGCGGCCTTCGCCGCACCCGACCGTCAGGGCTCGCTCCCGATACGGCTCCCGAAGCTCGCCGCCACGCCGATGGAGACGGTGGCCGCGATGCAGCCCAGCTGGAACCTGGGCAACACCCTGGACGCCATTCCCGACGAGACGTCCTGGGGCAACCCGAAGGCCACCAAGGCCGTGTTCGACACCATCAAAGCGCAGGGCTTCCGCAGCGTCCGTATCCCCGTCACCTGGACCGACCACCAGTCCTCCACGGCCCCGTACACGATCGACGCGACGTGGATGAACCGCGTCAAGGAAGTCGTCGACATGGCCCTGGCCGACGGTCTGTACGTCGTGATCAACGTGCATCACGACTCGTGGCAGTGGATCGCCGACATGCCCACCGACCATGACGGCGTCCTGGCCCGCTTCAAGGCCAGCTGGACCCAGATCGCCGCGAAGTTCAGAAACTACCCGCCGAGCCTGCTGTTCGAGAGCAACAACGAGCCGCAGTTCAACAACACGACCGACGCCCAGGGCATCCAGTACAACAGCGAGCTGAACACCGCGTTCCACACCGTGGTACGCCAGTCCGGGGGCAACAACGCGACCCGGCTGCTCGTCCTGCCCACCCTGCACACCAATTCCGGCCAGGCGTTCCTGGACGCCCTGGCCGGCGAGATGAAGGCGCTGAACGACAAGAATCTCGTGGCCACCGTGCACTACTACGGCTACTACCCCTTCAGCGTGAACGTCGCGGGCGGCACCACGTTCGACGCCACCTCGCAGAAGGACATGAGCGACAACTTCTCCAGGATCCGTGCCACCCTCACGTCCAAGGGCATCCCCGTCTACCTCGGTGAGTACGGCCTGCTGCAGTTCCCCGACTCCAACCACCCCACCCGCATCGAGCGGGGCGAGGCGCTGAAGTTCTACGAGCAGCTCGGCTACAACGCCCGCACCGCCGGTGTGACCACGGCCCTGTGGGACGCGGGAAGCTGGAACTACCTGAACCGCACCACCCTCCAGTGGTCCGACCCCGCGCTGTTCGCCGCGATCAAGTCCAGCTGGACCACCCGCTCGGGAACCGCGTCCTCGGACCGGATCTACCTGGCGAAGTCGAGCGCCATCGCGGCCAGGACGCTCACGCTGAACCCGAACGGCACCACCTTCCGGGGCCTCTGGCAGGGCAACACCCCACTCGTCCGGGGCCGGGACTACACCGTCTCCGGCAACCAGCTGACCCTCACGGCCTCCGCCCTCACCAGACTGGCCGGCAACCGCGCCTACGGGATCAACGCGACGATCCAGGCCCGTTTCTCCGCCGGCGTTCCCTGGAACATCTACGTGACCACGTACGACAGGCCGGTGCTCTCGGGCGCGAGCGGCAACACCTCCGACGGGCTCGGCATCCCCACCCAGTTCCGCGGTGACCAGCTGGCGACCATGGAGTCCAAGTACGCCGACGGCAGTGCCGCCGGTAACACCGACTGGACCCCGTATCAGGAGTTCAACGGCGCCTTCTCCCCCAACTACTCAGGCAACACCCTCACCCTGACCCCCGCCTACCTCAACGCCCTGCGTGACGGTACGCAGGTCACGCTCACCTTCCACTTCTGGAGCGGCGCGACCGTGACGTACCGCGTGACCAAGAGCGGAGGCTCGGTGACGGGAACCGTCGCCTGACCGTGTCCCCCTCGCCCCGGGTGCCGTCCTGGCACCCGGGGTTCGGTTCCCTCAGCTCTTGGGCGGCGCCGTGCTCTCCCGGACGGTGAGCGTGGTCGCGATCTCCAGTCCGACCTGGGGCACGTCCTCCCCACGTCCCAGGGCCAGCGCCAGTTCGGTGGCGGCCACGGCCATGTCGGCGAGGGGCTGGTGGACCGTGGTCAGGGGCGGGTCGACCCAGGCCACGGCCGGTACGTCGTCGAAACCCACCACGCTCAGGTCCTCCGGGATGCTCAGTCCCAGCTCGCGCGCCGCCTGGTAGACGCCGAGGGCCTGCATGTCGTTGGCGGTGAAGACGGCGGTCGGGCGATCGTCCCGGGAGAGCAGGTCGCGGGCCGCGATGCAGCCGTCCTCGCGGGTGAGCAGGGTCTTGACCATCAGATTCGGGTCCACCGGCAGACCGGCCTCGGCGAGTGCCGAGACATAGCCGGAGGACCGCGCCAGACAGAAAGGATGGTCAGGCCCGGTGATCATGGCGATGCGCCGGTGCCCCAGATCGATCAGGTGCCGGGTCGCGGCCTGGCCTCCCCGCCAGTTGGTCGCACCCACGAACGGCACGTCGTCGGGGAGTTCCCCGTTCGGATCGAACACGACGAACGGGATGCCCTTCGCCTTCAGCTGGTCCCGCTCGTCCTCCGCCAGCCACGCCACCGACAGGACACACTGCGGGCGCCGCCCTACGGTCTCGTCGATGGTCCGGGCCGGTGTGTCGTGAAGACCGAACTCCGAGACCAGGACACCGACCTTGTTCCTGCGGGCCGCCCGTTCCACCCCCCGGATGATCTCCACGGCCCACATGCTCTCCAGCTCGCGGAACACGAGCTCCACGAGGTTGCTGCGGTTCTTCGGCGGCTTGCGGTAGCCGTACCGCTGGATCAGTTCCTCGATGCGGGACCGGGTCTCGTCGGACACACCGGACCGGCCGTTGAGCACCTTCGACACGGTGGGGACGGAGACGCCGGCGGACTCGGCGATGTACGCGATGGTGACGGCCGCCGGCCCACCACCGCCCGTGCGCTGTTCTTCCGACTCTTCCGTCTCTTCCGTGGAAGGCGCTTCTGATCGGTTGTCCGGCACGTTGCCTTTCCCATCCCTCGCCCAGTGAGGCCGTCATTCCGGCACCCCCCGCGAGACCCCGGGGAGTCACGAAAGCATACCCGGGACTTTCGCAATCGGCAGGAGTCCGGGAACACACCACTGAGACTCGCTTGACCAGGCACGAAGCCGATCACAACGCCTCCCGCACGGCACCTTCGACACCACGGCCGCTCGCGATACTTTCGCGACGCGTAAAAAGGAGCGTTATGCCCCCGCGTTACTTCGAGGCACTCTCCCCCGGCTACGGCAGGACGAGCCCCCGATCCGCCTTCTCCTCGAACGCCCCGAGGATCGACCTGAACGGCCAATGGGCCTTCCGGTTCTCGCCCACCGGACTCGACGAGACGGACGGCTTCGAACTTCCCGCTTTCCACGACGGGGATTGGGACCGGCTGCCCGTCCCCGCCCACTGGCAGTTGCACGGCTACGGCAAGCCCGTGTACCTGAACATCCCCCACCCCATCCCCCTGGACCCCCCGTACGTCCCCGACGAGAACCCGACCGGTGATTACCGCCGTGTCTTCGACCTGCCCGAGACGTGGACCGGAACGCCCGCCGTGGTGCGTTTCGAGGGCGTGGAGTCCTGCGCGCGGGTCTGGCTCAACGGCGTGGAGCTCGGCGTGACCCTGGGCAGCCGCCTGGCCGCCGAGTTCGACGTGACCGACGCGCTGCGGCCCGGACGCAACGTGCTGGCCGTGCGGGTTCACCAGTACTCGTCGGGCACGTACCTGGAGGACCAGGACACCTGGCGGCTGGCGGGGATCATCCGGGACGTGTCCCTGCTGGCCCGCCCGGCCGACGGCATCCGGGACGTGTTCGTGCACGCCGACTACGACGTGGCGACCGGCGCGGGCCGGCTGCGGATCGACGTGGACACGGACGCGGAAGCCACGGTCAGCATCCCCGCGTTCGGGGTCACGGACGCCTCCGTCACCGACACGTTCACGTTCGACGGGGTACGGCCGTGGAGCGCGGAGGACCCCCACCTCTACGACGCCGTGGTCACGACGCGCGGCGAGGTGGCCGGCCTGCGCATCGGCTTCCGCACGGTCGCCGTCACCGACTCCGGCATCCTGACCGTCAACGGCCGCCGGGTGGTCCTGCGCGGTGTCAACCGGCACGAGTTCCATCCCGACCGCGGCCGCTGCGTCACCGTCGACGACATGCGTGACGACGTGCTGTCGATGAAGCGGCACAACATCAACGCCGTACGCACCTCGCACTATCCGCCCCACCCGGCGTTCCTCGATCTGTGCGACGAGTACGGCCTGTGGGTGATGCTCGAATGCGACCTGGAGACCCACGGGTTCGAGATGACGAAGCCGGAACCCTGGCTGGGCAACCCGTCCGACGACCCCCCTTGGCGTGAGGCGTATCTGGACCGTGCCGAGCGGACCGTGGAACGCGACAAGAACCACGCCAGCGTCATCTCCTGGTCGCTGGGCAACGAGGCCGGCGACGGCCGCAACCTCGAAGCGATGGCTGTCTGGATCCGCGAGCGGGACCCGTCCCGGCCCATCCACTACGAGGGCGACCGCTTGGCCCGCTACGTCGACCTCTACGGCGAGATGTACCGCACGCCGGCCGACGTCAGCCGCATCGGCCGGGGTCTGCTGCGGCCGGGCGAGAAGTTCTACCCCGCCACCGACGGCGAAGGCGACCCGGCGGACGAGCCGCGCAACCGTATGCCGTTCCTCTACACGGAGTTCGCCCACGCGATGGGCAACGGCCCCGGCGCACTGGCCGAGTACATGCGGCTGTGCGACCGGTACCCGCGGGTCCAGGGCGGGTTCGTGTGGGAGTGGAAGGACCAGGGCCTGCGCACCACCGACGACCAGGGCCGTGCGTTCTTCGCCTACGGGGGTGACTTCGGGGAGGAGGTGCACGACGGCAACTTCATCTGCGACGGACTTGCCTTCCCGGACGGCACCCCGTCGCCGGGCCTGCTGGAGTACCAAAAGGTCGTCGAGCCCGTCGCCATCGGCCCCGGCAGCACCCCCGGCCGGCTCCGCGTGCACAACCGCTACGACATCGTCGACCTGTCGCATCTGCGGTTCACCTGGTCACTCGCCCGGGACGGCGTCCTGGTCGACGAGGGCACGCTTACGACGCCGGACCTCGGCGCCGGGGAGGAGACCGAGATCCCCCTCCCGTCCACGGCCACGAACGGCTACGGCGACGGCGAGTGCTGGCTGACCGTCCAGGCGGAGCTGGCCAAGCCCGCCGTATGGGCTCCCGAGGGGCACGTGGTGGCCTGGGGCCAGGTCCCGTTGCCGCCCTCCGGCGGCGAGGCGGTCCGCGCGGTACTGGGCACCGGGCTGCAGGCCGCCGAGTGCGAGGGCGCGCAGATCCTTCTCGGCCCGGCCCGTTTCGACCGGCGCACCGGACGTCTGCTCGGCCTCGGGGACCACGCGTTCGACGGGCCGCGGCTGTCCCTGTGGCGGGCGCCGACCGACAACGACCGCGCCTGGGCCCAGCGCGACGCCATGTACTGGGAGGCACGCGGCCTCCAGCGGCTGCGCCATCGGACGGTGTCCGCCGACCCGGACGCGGAGGGTCTGACCGTCGTGGTGCGCAGTGCCGCCTCCGCTTCGGACTGCGGTTACCTCACCACGTACCGCTGGGAGACGGACGGGCAGCGCCTGCGGGTGCGCGTCCACACCGAGCCGGTCGGCCACTGGCCCGAGAGGGACGACCACTTCCGGGAGTCGATGGTGGAAGCGGACCTGCCGCCGGATCAGTACGCGGAACTCGTCCGCCGGAACAAGGCGCCCTCCCTCGCCCGCATCGGCCTGCACTGGGAACTGCCCGGGGAGTGGTCCCGGGTCGGCTGGTTCGGAGCGGGACCGGGTGAGGCCTACCCCGACTCCCGGCAGGCGGCCCGGGTCGGCCGCTTCCGGGCGAGTGTCGACGAGCTGCAGACCCCGTACGTGCGCCCACAGGACAACGGCAACCGGGCCGATGTGCGCTGGGCCGAGATCGTCGACGAGCGGGGCACGGGCCTGCGCGTCGAGGGGGCCGAGCTGTTCAACCTGGCGGCTCGCAGGTGGAGCGACCGGCACCTGGCCGAAGCGCGGCATCAGACCGACCTGACTCCCGGGCCGACCGTGCACCTGCACACCGACCACGTCGTGCAGGGCCTGGGTTCCGGCGCCGTCGGACCGGGTGTCCTGCCCGGGTACCGGCTCGAAGTCGGCCCCGCCGATTTCACGTTCGTGCTCACCGCGCTGTCGGCCGAGTGAGAGACGGCCGGCTCCTGGCGTCCGTGAACGCGGGGAGCCGGCCGCCCCTTCAGTAACGCAGGTGGTGCACGGCTGCGCGCACCGCCGTGAACTCGGCGAGGACGAAGCCTCCCTCCAGCACGGTCCACCGCGTCTCGACACTGTCGAAACGGTCGTCGGTGACATCCGGGGGTGGGACGGACGCGGGCAGACGGACGCGGTACTCGCCGGGGCGCGGGAGATGCAGACGAGCGCGCGTGAGCCGGCCCTGCTGCCAGTCGAGGTCGACGGTGACGCCACCGCGGGCACGCAGGCCGCGGACGGTGCCGCTGGGCCAGGCGTCCGGCAGCGCGGGCAGCAACCGCAGTTCGCCGGTATGGCTCTGCAGCAGCATCTCGGCGACGGCGGCCGTGGCGCCGAAGTTGCCGTCGATCTGGAAGAGCTCCGGTGGGTGCAGGTCGAAGAGGTTGTCGGAGGTGGAGTCGGCCAGGAGCCCGCGCAGGCTCCGGTGGGCGAGGGCGCCGTCGCCCAGGCGGGCGGCGAGCGCTACCACCCAGGCGAGGCTCCAGCCGGTGCCCCCTCCCCCGTGCGCCAGCCTGAGGTCGAGTGCTGCCCGGGCGGCGTCGAGCAGCTCCGGGGTGCGCTCCGCGTCGATCCGGTCACCGGGGTACAGGCCGTAGAGGTGGGAGAGGTGTCGGTGGCCCGGGTCCTCGGGCACGGCGTCGTGACGCCACTCGGCGAGGGGCTGTCCGGGACGGAACGGCAGCGGGGGCAGCCGTCGCCGGGCGCTGTCCAGGGCGTCGGCGAGCGGGTCGGCGAGGCCCAGCTCCTCGATCGCGCCGAGGCAGTTGCCGAACAGCTCCTCGATGAGCCACAGGTCCATGGTGACGGCGGCGGTGGTCGCGACGAGCGCCGGTCCGTCCGGTGTCTCCACCTGGAAGCGGTGCTCGGGCGAGGTGGAGGGGCAGGTGACCAGGTGACCATCGGCGTCCTCGACGAGGAAGTCGAGCAGGAAGACGGCGGCCTCGCGCATCACCGGCCAGGCCCGGTCGGCGAGGAAGGCGCGGTCCCCGGTGAAGCGGTAGTGCTCCCACAGGTGGGCGCACAGCCAGGCGCCCGCCAGCGGCCAGTTGGCCCACTGGGGGCCGCCCTGGACCGGGTTGGTGCCGCGCCAGATGTCGACGTTGTGGTGCGCGGTCCAGCCGCCGCAGCGGTAGTAGGCCCGGGCGGTGCGGCGCCCTGCTGTGGCGAGGTCGGTGATCAGGTCGAACAGCGGCTCGTGGCATTCGGGCAGACCGGTGGTCTCGGCGTGCCAGTAGTTCATCTGGAGGTTGATGTTGGTGGTCCAGTCGGACTGCCAGGGCGGTTGGACCTCGGTGTTCCAGATGCCCTGGAGGTTCGCCGGCTGGGTGCCGGGGCGGGAGGAGGCGATGAGCAGGTAGCGGCCGTAGGCGAAGAACAGGGCGGTCAGGCCCGGGTCGTCCGCGCCGGAACGGACGGCGGCGAGGCGTTCGTCGGTGGGCAGGGCTTCGAGCGCCGGGTCGTGGCCGAGGCTGAGGACGGTCCGGTCGTGCAGGGTGCGGTGGTCCGCGATGTGCTCGGCCCGCAGACGGTCGTACGGAACCTCGGCGGCGGCGTCGAGCAGCCCGGCCACCTGGGCCTCGGGGCCCGAGTCCGGACCCACGGGCACGCGGTCCCAGCCCCGGAAGCCGGTGGCGGCGGCGACCAGGACGGTGGCCCTGGTGGCACCGGTCAGTCGCAGACCGCCGGTCTCCGGGTCGGGGGTGAGGGTGCCGTCGTCGGGGACGATGTGCAGGGCCGCCGCGAATCCGGTTCCGGCGTCGCCGGCGTAACGGACGGCGTCGGAACCGGTGGCCTGGAACGCCACGTCGGTGGGGGCCCGTCCTGAGACCACCGCGCCCGGTTCCGCGCCGGGGTGAGCGGATTCCAGGCGGGCGGTGAAGGAGAGCGCGCCGGGTGTGTCACACGTCAGCCGGACGACGAGAACGCCGGCCGTGGCGGAGACGAACAGCTCGCGGGTGTGGCGTACGCCGTCGGCGTTGTAGGTCACCGAGCAGACCGCCTCCGCGAGGTCCAAATCCCTTTGGTACTCGGTGACTTCGCTGCCGTGTCCGAAGTCGAGGAGCAGTGCGCCGAGGGGCTGGTACGCCTGGGTGTCGGGGCCCTGCATGAGCTCGGCGAGTTCCTCGGCGCGCACATGGTCGTGGTCGTCGAGCACCGCCCGGCGCAGTGCGTCGAGGTGCTGCGCGGCGCCTCGGTCGTTGCGGTCGGCCGGGCCGCCCGACCACAGCGTGTCGACGTTGAGGTCGACGCGCTCATGGGCGGCGCCGCCGGGCACCAAGGCTCCGAGGGAGCCGTTTCCCAGAGGCAGCGATTGCGGGAAGCCGTCGGCGGGGCGTCGGTACCAGAGTTTCAGCATGCGCGGAATCCGAGAGTGAGGCTGACAGGGCGGGCGTGGAGCTCGTAGCGGGACTGTACGCGGGGACCGCAGGAGTGGCTGCCGGTGCCATGCCAGTCCCGCGGGCGCGGTGCGGGTGGCACGAGGAGCAGGTGTGCATGCCCTCGCCCCGGTCCGGGGTACACGGAACCGTAGGGTGCCCGCCGGTGCGCTCGTGCGCCGGGCGGGGCGCCCCTGATGACTACTTCTCCGACGGCGTGGCGGCGGGAGTCGGCGTGTCCGGCGCCAGCAGACCCTCGGCGCGCAGCTCGTCCCAGAGGGCGGCCGGGACCGGGTGCCGCAGCTGGTCCACGGTGTCGCGCACCTCCTCGGCGGAGCGGGCCCCGGTCAGGACGCTCGCGACCGCGGGGTGGCCGTGGGGGAAGTGCAGGGCGGCACTGCGCAGGGGCACGCCGTGGCGTTCGGCGACGGCCTTCAGCCGCAGCGCGCGGTCGAGCACCGGTTGCGGGGCGGGCGCGTAGTCGTACATCGCGCCGGGCTCCGGGGCGATCAACAGCCCCGAGTTGAACACCCCGCCGATGATGACGCTCCTGCCGCGAGCGGCGGCCTCCGGCAGCATCTCGGCGAGCGCCTCCTGTTCGAGGAGGGTGTAACGGCCGGCGAGCAGGACGACGTCGATGCCGGTCTCCCGCAGGAAGCGGGCGGGCAGCGCGCACTGGTTCATCCCGACGCCGATCGCCCCGATCACCCCTTCGTCGCGCAGCCGCTCCAGCGCCGGGTACGCCTCGCGCAACGCCTGGTCGGCGTGGTCGTCGGGGTCGTGCAGCAGGGCCACGTCGACGCGGTCGAGGCCGAGGCGTTGCAGGCTCGCTTCCAGGGATCGCAGCACCCCGTCGGCGCTGAAGTCCCAGACGCGCCGGTGGGTGTCGGACACGGCGAAGCCGTTCGCCAGGTCGTCGCCCCTGCCGCCCTGCGGGTTGGGCTCCAGCAGTCGCCCGACCTTGGTGGAAACGGTGTACGTGTCCCGGGGGCGGTCGCGCAGTGCCGCGCCCAGGCGGCGCTCGGACAGGCCCAGCCCGTAGTGGGGTGCGGTGTCGAAGGTGCGGATGCCCGCGTCCCAGGCGGCGTCCACGGCGGCGCAGGCCGCCTCGTCGGCGATGGGGCGGAAGAGGTTGCCGATGCCCGCGGCCCCGAACGACAGCTCGGTGACCCGGACACCGGTGCTGCCCAGTGTCGCCGTCTTCATGAGCCGGCCGCCGGGCGGAGCCTGAGCCCCTGCATGCCGCCGTCGACGGCGAGGGAGGTCCCGGTCACGGAAGCGGCGGCCGGTGACGCCAGGTAGACGATGGCCGCGGCGACCTCCTCCGGGGTGACCAGGCGGCCCATCGGCTGACGGGCGTTCAGCGCGGCGCGTTCCGCCTGGGGGTCGTCGGCGGCGTCCAGGAGCCGCGCCACCCAGGGCGTGTCGGCAGTCCCTGGGTTGACGCAGTTGACGCGGATGCCTTCGCGGACGTGGTCGGCGGCCATGGCGAGGGTCAGCGACAGGACCGCGCCCTTGCTGGCGCAATAGAGGGCGCGCTGCGGCAGGCCCGCCGTGGCGCCGATCGAGCAGGTGTTGACGATCGCCGCGTGCGTCGAGCGCCGCAGATGCGGCAGGGCGGCGCGGCTGGTGCGCACGATGCCGAGGACGTTGACGTCCATGACGCGGTGCCAGTCTTCGTCGGTGTTGTCCTCGATGGTGCCGACGGCTCCGATGCCGGCGTTGTTGACGAGGATGTCGAGACCGCCCAGGTGTGAGGCCGCTTCCTCCACGGCGAGGCGGACCGAGGGGTCGTCGCGGACGTCGGCCTTGACGGGGTACAGCGGTTCGGGCACGCCGGACGGTTCGAGGTCGAGCACGGCCACCGTCGCGCCCCGTCCGGCCAGCGCGCGTGCGGTGGCGAGCCCGATGCCGGACGCCCCGCCGGTGACGAGGGCCCTGAGTCCTGACAGTTCGGTCATGTGTCACTCTCCTGCCGGGCGCGGTCGGCGACCCAGAAAGTTCCGTCCGGGAAGTGGTAGGCGGCGATGGACTGCTCGCGCATGGTGGCGGAGAAGCCCGGAGCGAGGGGGGCTGTGTAGTGCCCGTCCCGCATGACCACAGGCGCGTCGAAGTGCTGGTGGAGGTGGTCGACGTACTCGATGGCCCGGTCCTCGGTGGTTCCGGACAGGGCGAGGTAGTCGAACATGGACAGGTGCTGTACGAGCTCGCACAGTCCCACGCCGCCGGCGTGCGGGCACACCGGCACCCCGAACTTCGCGGCGAGCAGCAGGATCGCCAGGTTCTCGTTCACCCCGCCGACCCGGGCCGCGTCGATCTGCAGCACGTCGATGGCACCGGCCTGGAGGAGCTGCTTGAACACGACGCGGTTCTGCACGTGTTCGCCGGTGGCGACCTTGACGGGGCCGACGGCCCGGCGTACGGCGGCGTGTCCGAGGATGTCGTCGGGGCTGGTGGGCTCCTCGATCCAGTACGGCTTGAACTCGGCGAGCGCGTTGATCCATTCGATCGCCTCGTCCACGCCCCACCGCTGGTTGGCGTCGACGGCGATGCGGATGCCGTCGCCCACGGCCGCGCGGGCGGTGCGCAGGCGCCGGATGTCGTCACCGAGGTCGGCCCCGACCTTGAGCTTGATCTGCGTGAACCCGTCGTCGACCGCCTGCTCGGCCAGCCGGGTGAGCTTGTCGTCCGGGTACCCGAGCCAGCCCGGGGACGTGGTGTAGCCCGGGTAGCCGCGCTCCAGCAGGGTCGCCTCGCGGTCGGCGAGCCCCGCACGGCCCTTGTGCAGGAGGGCGAGGGCCTCGTCGGGGGTGAGAGCGTCGGTGAGGTACCGGAAGTCGACCTGCGAGACGAGCCACTCGGGTTCGGCGTGGGCGAGCAGGTGCCACAGCGGCCGGCCGGCGCGCTTGGCGGCCAGGTCCCACACGGCGTTGACCACGGCGCCGATGGCCATGTGCATCACGCCCTTCTCGGGGCCGAGCCAGCGGAGCTGGCTGTCGCCGATCAGATCGCGGCTGAGCGAGCCCGGGTCGTCGCAGAGCTCCGCGACGGAACGTCCCACGACATGGTGCCGCAGGGCGTCGATCGCGGCGACCTGCACGTCGTTGCCGCGGCCGATGGTGAAGGTGAAACCGTGGCCTTCCGGGCCCTCCGCGGCATCGGTGCGCAGCACCACGTAGGCGGCGGAGTAGTCGGGGTCCGGGTTCATCGCGTCGGAGCCGTCCAGTTCCCGCGAGGTGGGGAAGCGCACGTCGTACGTGTCGAGCGCGGTGATCCGGGCTGCGGTGGCGGTCACGGGCGGGCCTTTCACGCTTGGCCGAAGGTCTGGCCCTGGCTGCCGAGGCCGTCGACGGAGAGTTCGACGGTGTCGCCCGGGCGGAGGTAGGGGGTGCCGGGCAGACCGAGGGCCACGCCGGCGGGCGTACCCGTGTTGATCACGTCGCCCGGTTCCAGGACCATGTACCGGCTCAGGTAGGCCACGATGTGGTCGACCGGGAAGATCATGTCCCGGGTGTGTCCGTTCTGCCGCTTCACGCCGTTGACGCTGAGGTGCAGCCCGAGGTTCTGCGGGTCGCCGACCTCGTCCGCGGTGACCAGCCACGGGCCGAGCGGGTTGAAGGTCTCGCAGGACTTGCCGAGGTCCCATTGCGAGGAGTACTCCAGCTGGAACTCCCGCTCCGAGACGTCATGGCTGATCGCGTACCCGGCGATGACGGCCCGGGCGGCTTCCGGGTCGTCGAGGTAGCGGGCCCGGCGGCCGATGACGACCGCGAGTTCGACCTCCCAGTCGGTCTTCACCGAGCCACGCGGGACGAGCACCCGGTCGTAGGGACCGACGACGGTCCCCGGGTCCTTCATGAACACCACCGGCCGCTCGGGGATCGCGGCACCGGTCTCGGCAGCGTGGTCCCGGTAGTTCAGGCCGACGCAGACGATCTTGCCGGGGCGTGCGACGGGCGGGCCGATCCGCAGCCCGTCGGCGTCCAGTGCGGGGAGGCTTCCCGCCGCGATCGCGGCGCGGGCACGGTCGATACCGTCCGAGGCGAGGAACGCGCCGTCGATGTCGGAGGTCACGGAGGACAGGTCCAGCAGCCGGCCCTCGTCGGTGCGGACAGCTGGACGCTCTTCGCCGGTGGTGCCGACTCTCAGCAGTTTCACTCGCAGTCTTCCTTTGCTCCAGGCGGTTCACGCAGGGAGGCGACGGCCGGTTTCCGCGCCCTCTCAGTCATCGGATGTATGACGACATCGCGACTGTAGACGCAACGGAAACCGGCTGGCAACGGATACCTCGGATGTATTTCCCTACTCACAGGTGATCCCCTTGTCCGACTGGCCCTATGCCGGTCGAGTGAGTGGCTACAGAGTCTTGTCAACGTCGGCAACGCCGTCGTAACGTCCTCGGCGTCCGAGATACATCGGAGGAATGACTCCCAGCTCCCCGCTGCACTTCCACCGGCCGTACCGGTCGGTGGCCCTCCCCCCTCTTCGGCACCGGCTGTCCCTCACGTCCGTCCCCATCGGTCACGGACCAGCACTGCCCTGCGCCGGGCCTCCTTCTGCCCGGCCTGCGTACTCCCGTCGTCCGGCAGGCCAGTACGCACCTCCTCACCGACGCCCCGCGGTCCGCCGCCCTGCCACAGGAGACAACACGGCCATGAAGCTCACGCGCACCCGCTCCACCGCCGCAGCCGCCACCGCTGTCCTCGCCGTGCTCGCCCTCGCCACCGCGTGCAACCGCGAGAGCACGGCCACGGCCGCCTCGGGCGGCGGCGGCAAGCCCTCCATCGGCATCGACCTGCCGCGCTCCGACTCCGACTTCTGGAACTCCTACGCCCAGTACGTGAAGAAGGGCATCAAGACCGACGGCATCAAGGCCCTGCCGGTCAGCAACTCCCAGAACGACGTCACCAAGCTCGTCGCCAACGTCCAGGTCTTCGAGAACACCGGCGCCAAGGCCGTCGTCATGGCACCTCAGGACACCGGTGCCATCGCCTCCACCCTCGACGCGCTCGCGTCCAAGAAGATTCCCGTGGTCAGCGTCGACACCAGACCCGACAAGGGCGACGTCTACATGGTGGTACGCGCCGACAACCGGGCGTACGGCACCAAGGCCTGTGAGTTCCTCGGCAAGCAGCTCGGCGGCAAGGGCAAGGTCGCCGAGTTCCAGGGCGCCCTGGACTCCATCAACGGACGCGACCGCTCCGAGGCGTTCGCGGAGTGCATGAAGACCGAGTTCCCGAAGATCAAGGTCTTCGAGCTGCCCACCGACTGGAAGGGCGACGTCGCCTCCGCCAAGCTCCAGTCCCTGCTCGCCCAGCACCCGGACCTGAACGGCATCTACATGCAGGCCGGCGGTGTCTTCCTGCAGCCCACACTCGCCCTGCTGGAGCAGAAGGGCCTGCTCAAGCCCGCCGGGCAGAAGGGCCACATCAGCATCGTCTCCAACGACGGCATCCCGCAGGAGTTCGACGCCATCCGCAAGGGCCAGATCGACGCCACGATCTCCCAGCCCGCCGACCTCTACGCCAAGTACGCCCTCTACTACGCCAAGGCCGCGGCGGAGGGCAAGACCTTCCAGCCGGGTGCGACCGACCACGACTCCACCATCATCAAGCTGCCCAACGGCCTGGAGGACCAGCTGCCCGCCCCGCTGGTGACCAAGGACAACGTGGACGACAAGTCCCTGTGGGGCAACAACGTCGGGCACTGACCGGCAGGCGGCGACGTCGGCGCCGGGGGGCCTCGCCATCCCGTTCCCCCGGCCACGACCCCCACCCCGGATCCGGGCACACCCCCCGCTCCGCGGTCCCCACCCTCCGTACCCGAAGGACGGTACCCACCATGGCGGACACCGCCACCACCCCGGCGGCCGGCTCCGGAACCCGGTCCCCGGTCGCCGAGGCGACCGGCATCGGCAAACGGTTCGGCGCCACCGTCGCGCTGCGCGACGCCCGCATCAGCATCGCCGAGGGCGAGTCGCACGCCCTGGTGGGGCGCAACGGCGCCGGCAAGTCGACGCTCGTGTCCATCCTCACCGGTCTCCAGCAGCCCGACACCGGTTCCCTTCGCTTCTCGGGCGAACCGGCCCCCGCCCTCGGCGACATCGATGCCTGGCGCTCCAGGGTCGCCTGCGTCTACCAGCGGTCCACGATCATCGGTGACCTGACCGTTGCCGAGAACCTCTACCTGAACCGGCAGAGCCCCGCAGCGGCGCGCCCCATCCGCTGGAAACGGCTCAGAGAGCGGGCGGAGGAACTCCTCGCCGAGTACGGCGTGGCCGTCGACCCCGCCGCGCGGGCCAGGGATCTGACCGTCGAGCAGCGGCAGTTCGTGGAGATCGCCCGCGCGCTGTCCTTCGGAGCCCGTTTCATCATCCTGGACGAGCCGACCGCCAAGCTCGACGCCCGCGGCATCGGCCGGCTCTTCGGCAAACTCCGGGACCTTCAGGAGCAGGGCGTCGCCTTCCTCTTCATCTCCCACCACCTGCAAGAGGTGTACGACCTCTGCACCACCGTCACGGTCTACCGCGACGCGGCCCACATCCTGACCGCACCCGTGGCCGAACTCGATCACCACTCCCTCGTGGAGGCCATGACCGGCGAGGCCGCGGCGGCCCAAACCCTCGTGAGCGGGCCCCCGGTGGCACCGGCCGATGGTGCTGAACTGCTGCGCATCGACGCACTGACCGTGCCCGGCGC
This sequence comes from Streptomyces sp. NPDC126510, assembly GCF_040302345.1. NCBI lineage: Bacteria > Bacillati > Actinomycetota > Actinomycetes > Kitasatosporales > Streptomycetaceae > Streptomyces > Streptomyces sp. NPDC126510. The sequence goes on from NZ_JBEORR010000031.1 coordinate 87,105, forward strand.
CTGCGCGGACCTCTCCCTGTCGGTGCGCTCCGGCGAGGTGGTCGGCCTCGCCGGGGCGGCGGCCAGCGGCAACGTCCAGGTGGGTGAGACCGTCGCCGGTCTGCACCGTGCCGAGGCCGGCCGTATCTCGGTCGGCGGCAGGACGGTACGCACCGGCAGCGTGCCGTCCGCCCTCGCCGCAGGTGTGGGGTTCGTTCCCGAGGACCGGCATCTGCAAGGTCTGGTCAACGGCCGCAGTGTGGCGGAGAACGCCACCCTCACCGTCACCGACCAGCTCGGCCCGTTCGGAGTCGTGCTGCCCGCCCGAACCCGCGCCTTCGCCCGGCACATGATCCGCGACCTCGACATCAAGACCCCGGCGGCGGCCACCCCGGTCTCCGCCCTCTCCGGCGGCAACCAGCAGAAGGTCGTGGTCGCCCGCGCCCTGGCCACCGACCCGCACGTGCTGGTGGCCATCCGTCCCACGAACGGCGTCGACGTCAAGTCCAAGGAGTTCCTGCTCGGCAGGATCCGGCGGGCCGCCGACGAGGGCAGGGCCGCGCTGATCGTCTCCGACGAACTGGACGACCTCAGGGCCTGCGACCGGGTCGTGGTGATGTTCCACGGACGGGTGGCCGGCGAGTTCACCCGCGGCTGGAAGGACGAGCACCTCGTCGCCGCCATCGAGGGCGTCACCGGCACCACCACCCCACCCGCCGCGTCCACGGCGTCCGGCACCCACCAGCACGGAAGGTAGACATGTCCGCCACCACAGATGTCACGGAGCCCGCACCGAGCACGACGGCGCCGGCCGCGGTGGACACCACCCGGCGCCGGCTCGATCTCGGCCGTTTCCGTGAACTGTCCCTGATCCCGGCCATCCTGGTGCTGGGCCTGATCGGTTTCATCGTCTCGCCGGCCTTCCTCACCGCCGACAACCTCATCGGTGTGCTGCAGCAGTCCACCGAACTGAGCCTGCTCGTCCTCGCCGCCGCCCTCATCCTCATCTGCGGACGGATGGACCTCTCGCTGGAGTCCACCATCGGCGTGGCCCCGGTCATCGCCGTGTGGCTCGTTCTGCCCTCCACCGGCGGGCGGTTCAACGGACTCGGCCTCTTCCCCGAGTGGACGGCCATCCCGTTGTGTCTCCTGGTCGGCGTGGCGATCGGCGCCCTGAACGGCTTTCTCATCCTCAAGCTGCGGCTCAACGGCTTCATCGTCACCCTGGGCGGGCTGACGATGTTGCGCGGTCTCCAGGTCGCCCTCTCCGAGGGCCAGTCGATCGTGGATCTGCCGTCCTCGTTCACCTACCTGGGCAAGGCGTCCTGGCTGGGCGTCCCGGCAGCCATCTGGATCTGCGCGCTGCTGTTCGCGGCCGGTGGCAGCGCACTGGCCTGGCTGCGGCACGGCCGGGCACTGTACGCGATCGGCGGCAACGCCGAGGCGGCGCGCACCGCCGGCATCCGTGTCGACCGGATCGTGTGGGTCGTCCTCATCCTCGGCAGCCTGCTCGCGGCGTTCGCCGGCATCCTCTACAGCGGCCACTACGGCTCGATCTCGGCGACGCAGGGCAGCGGCTGGATCTTCCAGGTCTTCGCGGCGACCGTCATCGGCGGGGTGAGCCTCAACGGGGGCACGGGCTCGGTGTTCGGCGCCCTCACGGGCGTACTGACCCTGCAGCTCGTCGTCAACGTCATGACACTGGCGGGGGTACCAGCCCTGTGGAACCAGTTCCTCAACGGCGCCATCATCATCGTCGCCCTGATCATCTCCCGCTTCGCCTCCGGCGAGAAGCAGGACTAGTGCCGCGGCAGGCGACGTTCGCCCCGGGGCGGCGCCCGGGAGCCGCTCCGGCTCGGCCCCGGCGACGCCGGGCGGTGCTCGCGCCGGCCCCCGGCACAGGAAGGCACGCGCGTGGCACTCACCGACGAGGCGATGGACAAGATCAAGGCGATGATCGTCGCCGGCGAGCTGGCACCCGGTTCGCGCCTGCCGAAGGAGGAGCTCCTCGCCTCGCAGCTGGGTCTGTCCCGCAACTCGTTGCGCGAGGCCGTCCGCGCGCTCACCGCGATGCGCATCCTCGTGGCGCGGCAGGGCGACGGCACCTACGTGTCCAGCCTTGAGCCCCAGCTCCTCCTCGAGTCGCTCTCCTTCGCCTCGGACGTCTCCCATGGGCACACCGCTCTGCAGCTGTTCCAGATACGGAGGCTCCTGGAACCGGCGGCGACCGGGCTGGCCGCCACGCTGCTGACGCCCGATGACCTGCGGGACCTCGGTGACATCCTGGAGAGGTCCACGTCATCGGCCACGGTCGAGGATTTCGTGGCGCACGACATCGCCTTCCACGCGAGGATCGTGGAAGCGGTCGGCAACCCGGTGCTGTCCATGCTGCTGCGCGTGCTGTCCACCAGCACCCAGCGGGTACGCATCGTCCGGGCCGGCCAGGCCCGCCGTGCGGTGGCCCACGCGCACCGGGACCACCAGCGGATCCTCGGCGCGCTCCGGTCCCGCGACGCCCTGCTGGCCGCCTCGGCCGCGACGGTGCACATCACCGCCGTCGAGCAGTGGCTGGCGGCTTTGACCGAGGCACCGGAAGCACCCCTGGCCGGCTGACCGCTCCCGCCGCCGCCCGGCGGTCGGGCGGCGGCGGGCCATGAAGGACGGCGGGCTCCCGGCAGCCGTGAACGCCGAGAGCCCGCCGCCGCGCCTCACGAGGTCATCGCAACGCGGACGAGCGCGGTGTCGGTGAACTGCTCGAAGCGGACGATCAGGCCGCCGCGCACCACGAAGTGATGAGCCACCCGGACGTCGATCGGCTTGCCGGTGCCCTTGTGGGTCGCGGTGTAGCGGGCGAGGACGACTACGTTCTCCCCTTCGACGACATAGGTGTCGTCGTGGGCCGCCCAGCCGTCCCAGTCCTGGCCGAGTTTCTCCATCACGTTGGACGTGACGCCCTCCGGGGTGCGGTAGGTGCCGGCGAGGGGGAAGCCGGCCATCTCCGTCCACTCCACGTCGGGGGCGAGCGTGGCGCGCAGGGCGGCCAGGTCACCGGCCGCGGAGGCCAGGTACTGGCGGCGTACGACGTCGGCGGGGGCGGTGGAGGTGGCGAACTCGCTCATCGTCAGCCCCACTGCATTTCGCCCTTGGCGACCTTCGCGCCGATCTGGGCGGCGATGAGCATGCCGTTGTCCGGATAGCGCTTGACGAGGGCGTCGGTCAGCGCGGCTCCGTCGGCCGCCTTGCCGAGCTCGTCCTCGAAGGCGACGAGATACTCGCGGGTGGCGGTGATGGCGGAGGCGTCGGCGGGAGTGCCGGGCAGACGGTGTCCGGGGACGACGAGCTCCGGGTGCAGGGCGGCCATCTCGTCGAGCAGGCCGATCCACGCGGAACGGTCACCGGGGGTGGGGGTGTCGGCGACCCAGACGTGCTCCTGCTGGAAGAGCAGCACGCCGCCCAGGATCGCGCGGTGCTCGGCCTGCCACAGGTAGTGCCGGTCGGGGAGATCGGCCGGGCCTCCCTTGAGCTCGAAACGGTTTCCTTCGAGGGTGAGGTCGCCCGTCAGGGGCTCCAGGTCGACGAGGCGGGTCGGCAGGTTCTCGCCCACGGCCGCCCAGGCCTTGAGCTTGCCCTCGTAGGAGTGCCGGATGTGATCGATGACGATCGGGGTGGCGACGAACTTCGCCTCGGGGAAGGCGTCGGCGAGGACCTCGGCGCCGAAGTAGAAGTCGGGGTCGCCGTGGCTGACGAAGACGGTGGTCAGCTTCTTGCCGGAGTCGAGGACCTCGGCGGCCAGGCGGTGACCGTCGGCGCGGGTGAAGGCGGCGTCCACGAGGAGCGCCTCGTTCTCGCCGGTGACGAGGGTGGCGGTCTTGTTCTTGCTGCCTGCGGGGAAGTCGAGGTCGAGGACCTTGAAGGAGAGAGCGCTCATCACTGGTTCCTTGCGGTGTGGTTGCTGGGGACGGACGGGAAGGCTCAGTGGGCGGTGAGGGACGAGAGCCGCTGCTCGACCTCGGTGGCGGTGGCGTTTCCGTAGGCCAGCGGGGTGACCCGGTCGCCGTCGACGGCCAGCAGCGTGGGGAAGCCGGTGACGCCCAGGGCGGCCGCCCGGCGGAAGTCGGCCTCGGCCGCCTCCTGGGCCCGGGGTGCCTCGAAGGCGCCGATCACGGCATCGGCGTCCAGTCCGGCCTGCTCGGCGACCTTCCGGTACGTCGCCGGGTCGGAGAGGCTGCGGCCGTCGACGTAGAAGGCCCGCTGGAGTGCGGTGGCCAGCTCGACTTCTCGCGTGGGTGCGACCTGCCGCAGGGCGGCGACGCCGCGTGCGGCGTCTTCGGAGTCCATCACGAACGAACCGTCGGCGATCAGTCGGTCGTACGCCTCGCCGAACTCGGCGCCGGTCAGCTCGGCGATCTTGGCGTTGGCACCCTGGACGTATCCGAACTCGCGGATCGGCACCCGGCGGGGCCCGGTGAAGAGGCCGCCGGAGACCACGTCGACGTCGAGCTCCGGATGCCGCGAAGCCACCTCACGCAGGGTCGGGGAGAACCCGTGAGACCAGCCGCAGTAGGCGTCGAAAACGTAGATGAGCTTCATCGGGAACCTCGGCAGAACGGGGGGGCACCCGCCTGGTGCGGGCGATTCGCCTGACTCAACAGTACCTGACACGTCAGATATTTCCAGCGGTATGTCCCCCGGCAGCCGGGAGTGGGACCGCCCGCACGTTCTCGACCACGAGAAAGGGCCCGCCGACGCAGCGGGCCCCTCATCTCAGCTCAACTCAGTTCACCTCAGTGGATGTGGGAACCGCCGTTGACGTCGTACGTGGCACCGGTGACGTACCCGGAGCCGGGCCGCGCCAGAAACGCGACGACCTCGGCGACGTCGTCGACGCCCCCGATCCGGCGCACGGGGATGTCCGCCACCATGGCCGCCTTGCGGGCCTCGTCCAGCCTGCCCTGTGTGATGTCGGTGTCGATGAGGCCGGGTGCCACGCAGTTGACCGTCACGCCCGACGGGCCCAGCTCGCGGGCCAGCGCCCGGGCGAAGCCGAGGAGCCCGGCCTTGGCCGCGGAGTAGGCCACCCCGCCGAAGACCCCTCCTCCGCGTTCGGCGGAGACGGAGGAGAGGAAGACGATGCGACCGAATCCGCGTTCCGCCATGCCTGCGGCGACCCGCTGGGTGATCAGGAAGCCGCCGCGCACATTGACGTCGAAGATCCTGTCCCATTCGGCGGGCGTGACCTCCAGGAACGGCACGGGCGAGGTGATGCCCGCGTTGTTGACCAGCGCGCCGATGGGCGGCAGAGCCGCTTCCGCCTGCGCGACGGCGGCGTCGACGGCGTCGGCGTCGGTGACGTCCGCCACGAGGGCGAGGGTCTCGACGCCGTGGCGGGCGGCCACTTCACGGGCCGCTTCCTCGGCGGCTTCCTTGTCGAGGTCGAGTACGGCGACGGCGTAGCCGTCGGCCGCGAGCGCGTGCGCGGTGGCGCGGCCGATGCCGCGGCGGGACCCGGCTCCGGTGACGAGGGCGGTGCGCGGGCTGTTACGGGTGGTCATGCGGGCTCCTGACGGGGGCGGTGAGGTCACGGTGGTCGGTTCGGCGGCTGCCGGATTCACAGTTCACGGCGGACTAGGTCCTTGATCGCCGCCACCGACAGGCCGTACCGGTCATGCAGCGTCGGCAGGGCGCCCGCCGCGAGGAACTCGTCCGGCAGACCCACGGGGACGAGGTGTGCCGTCACCCGGGCGAAGGCCAGACTGGAGGCGACGGACTCCGCCAGGCCCCCGATCACACTGTGGTTCTCGAGGGTGACGACGAGCCGGTCCTTCGCCGCTTCCCGGACGACGGCCTCGCGGTCGAACGGCTTGATGGTCGGCACGTGCAGGACCGCGGCGTCGACGTGGTCGCGTTCGAGTTCCCGGGCCGCCGAGAGGGCGCGTACCGTCATCAGGCCGGTGGAGATGAACAACACGTCGCGCCCGCCGCGCAGTTCGGCGGCGCGTCCCAGCCGGAAGGTGTAGTCGTACTCGTCGAGCACGGTGGGGACCGCGCCGCGCAGCAGCCGCAGATAGGTGGGGCCGGGGTGCGCGGCCAGGGCGGGTACGGCCTGCTGGATGTCGACCGAGTCCGCCGGATCCACGATGGTCAGACCGGGCATGGCACGCAGGATCGCGAGGTCCTCGGTGGCCTGGTGGCTGGGGCCGTAGCCGGTGGTCAGTCCCGGCAGGGCGCCGACGACGTTGACGTTCAGTCCCGGCTCGGCGATGTCCAGGCACAGGAAGTCGTAGGCACGGCGGGTGGCGAAGACGGAGTAGGTGGAGGCGAACGGGGTCAGGCCCGACTCGGCGAGCCCCGCGGCCGCGCCGAGCATCGCCTGTTCCGCCATGCCCATCTGGAAGAAGCGTTCGGGGTGCGCCTCGCGGAAGACGTGCATGTCGGTGTACTTGGCGAGGTCCGCCGACAGGCCGACGATGTCCGGCCGTTCGTCGGCGAGCCGGGCGAGGGCGTGCCCGAAGGGTGCCTTGGTGGTGCGCTGGCCCTCCTCGGCGATGGAGGCGATCATGGCGGAGGTGGTGAGCCTGCGCGCGCCGGTTGCGGGGGCGCCGACGGAGTTCATGCGGTGTGCTCCTCATCTGCTGTCGCTGCGTTTCGGCCGGCGCACTCGGCGTGGAATCGCTCGGTCAGCTGGTCGCGGGCGATCTGCCACTCGTGCTCCTCGACCCGCAGGAAGTGCGCCTTCTCCCGCGTCTCGAGCATCGGCACGCCGCGGCCGACGCGGGTGTCGCAGATGAGCACGGACGGCGAGCCCCGGTGGGCGCGCAGGCTGTCGAAGGCCGCGACGAGGGCGTCGACGTCGTTGCCGTCGACCCGGACCGCGTGCCAGCCGAACGCCTCCCACTTGTCGGTGACGGGCTCGGTGCGCAGCACGCCGTTCGTCGGCCCGTCGGCCTGCAGGGCGTTGACGTCGACGATGGCGGTGACGTTGTCGAGGCCGTGGTGGGCGCACGCCAGGGCGGCCTCCCAGGTGGAACCCTCGTCCAGTTCGCCGTCCGAGAGGAGGTTGTACACGTGTGCGCGGCTGCCCTGGTGGCGCAGGCCGAGCCCCAGTCCGGCGGCGATGCCCAGGCCGTGCCCGAGCGAGCCGCCGGAGATCTCCATGCCGGGGGTGTAGGAGGCCATGCCCGACATGGGCAGGCGGGAGTCGTCGCTTCCGTACGTGTCCAGTTCCGCGGTGTCGAGCACCCCTGCCTCCGCGAGCGCCGCGTACAGGGCGATGGCGTAGTGCCCGATCGAGAGCAGCAACCTGTCCCGCCCGGGCCACTCCGGGTCCTCGGGACGGTGGTTGAGCACGTCCTTGTAGACGACGGCGAGGATGTCGGCCACACCGAGTGCCTGCCCGACGTAGCCCTGGCCCTGGACCTCGGCCATGTTCAGGGCGTGGGTGCGGATGCGGTAGGCGGACTCGCGCAGAGCGCGCAGTCGCTCCGCGTGCGACGCGGGTGGGGTGGTACGCGGAACGGCGGCCGGCGTGGTGGTGGCGGTGGAGGCCACGTCAACTCCTTCTGCTGGGGTGCGAGTCAGTGGGACAGGGCGGCGGGAGCGGTGGTGTCGCGCGCTGTCCGGGCGGCCAGGTCGGCCTGCCGCCGCTCGGGTGCTCCCCATGTCTCGCGGGTCAGCACCGTGGCGACGAGGCCGAGCAGCCCGTAGAAGCTGAAGAGGACGGCCGGGCCGGTCCATCCGACGGCGGAGTACAGCGCGGTCGCGATCATGGGCGTGAACCCGGAGACGACGGCGGAGAGCTGGTAGGCGAGCGAGGTGCCCGCGGTACGGGTCCGGGTGGCGAACAGCTCGCAGAACCAGGCCCCTTGGACGCCCGCCAGGGAGTTCTGGCAGATCGTGTAACTGATGACGAAGGCGACCAGGACGAGCGCGGCGGTGCCCGTGTTGACCAGCAGGAACAGCGGAAAGCCCCACAGCAGGGTCACGGCACAGCCCAGCAGGTACACCGGTCGGCGTCCGATCCGGTCGGACAGCAGCCCCCATGCCGTCGTGGTGGCGATGCCCAGGGCCGCGGCGGTCACCAGCGCGGTGAGGCTGACGCCGCTGGAGACGTCGGGGGCACGGTCGTCGTTCAGGTAGGACAGGACGAAGGTGACCGACACCGCGTATCCGGCCGTTTCCGTGGTCCTGAGGCAGAAGGCCCGCAGCAGACCCCTCCAGTCCTGGCGGAGCACCTCCCCCAGGGGGTTCTTGGCCACGTCGCCGGACTCCTTCAGCTCCTCGAACTGCGGGGATTCGTCGATCTTGAGCCGGATGAAGATGCCGACCGCGATCAGTACGGCGCTCAGGAGGAACGGAACTCGCCAGGCCCAGGTGTCGTCCAGGGTGTGCCGGCTGAGGAGGAAGGCCAGGTTGGCCAGGAGCAGACCGACGGGGAAGCCCGCCTGGGTGATCCCCGTGTAGAGACCGCGTCGTCGCCACGGCGCGTGCTCGAAGGTCATCAGGATGGCGCCACCCCACTCCGCGCCGAAGGCGAGTCCCTGGACGACGCGGACGGCCACCAGCAGCACCGGGGCCCAGACGCCGACCATCTGATAGGTCGGCAGACAGCCGATCAGAACGGTCGCCACGCCCATCAGCAGCAGGGATCCGACCAGCACCGGCTTCCGCCCGATGCGGTCTCCCAGGTGGCCGGCGATCACACCGCCGAGGGGGCGGGCGGCGAAGCCGATGCCCAGCGTGGCGAAGGACAGCAGGGTGGCGGACAGCGGGTCGGAGTCCGGGAAGAACACGTCTCCGAAGTAGAGCGCCGCGGCCGTGCCGAAGCCGATGAAGTCGTAGGTCTCGATGGTCGCGCCGACACCGCAGCCGATGGCGACTCTCATGCGCTCGGGCGAGCCCTCGGCCGACGGTCCGGGGGGCGGGGAAGCAGCCATGCCGATCCTCCTTGATCGCTGACGGAACGGTCCGTCCCTGAACCGCCCCTGTTGGCTGTTGACTGTTAACAGTCGAGAGTCGACTCTGGGGAGTGCATCCGCACGTGTCAACCCCTGGCCGCGAAAAAGGCCCACCGGCGGTCGCCGGCGGGCCTGTCGAAAGGGACGAAGGGATCAGCGAACGGCCTGGCCGCCCTCGGTGTGCACGTCCGCGGCGCCGAGTTGCTCGACGGCGGCGGCCATGTGGGCGCGCAGAACATCTTGCGCCGCGGCGGCGTCACCGCGTTCGATCGCCTCCACGAGCGGCAGATGGGCCGACGCCGCCATGGCCACCTCACGTCGCTCGGCCGCCGCACTCATGACGACCACCCGGATCGGCCCCTCGAGCCCGCGCCAGGTCTTCAGGAGGACGGAGTTGCCCGACAGCTCACACAGCAGCAGGTGGAAAGCGAGGTCGGCCTCCACCTTGGTGCTCAGGTCCGCACCCGACTCGACGGCGGTGTGGAGCCGCGCCACGGCGTCCCGCAGAGCTCCAAGCGCCTCGGGGCCTGGCGACGACTCGATGATCTGCGTGATCGCGAGACCTTCGAGCGCCTCCCGGACCTGGAACAACTCCCGCACCTCGGCCGGCGACAGCCGGGACACCCGCAACATGCCCCGGGCACCGGCGGTGACGAGCCCCTCCTGCTGGAGGTGACGCAGCGCCTCCCGCACGGTCCCGCGGCTCACGGCCAGCCGCTCCGCGATCTCCACCTCACCCAGATGGTCACCGGGCCGGTACCGGCCACTGGTGATCGCCGCGCGCAGCGTCAGGAGCGCCTGCTCCCGCAGGGTCGTCGAGCGGGCCAGACTGGAAAACGTCGGACCGGTCACGGACCAGGCCTCCTTCAGGCTCCGGGGAGACTCATCGTAACCGAAGGGCTGTCATCTGTTGACAGTCGGCAGTGACGTCCGACGCGGCCGCCCTCCTGGTCCGGACCCGTCGGTCAAGATTCGGTCTCGCTTAACCGAGTAGTCGGCAACACGGCCTGTTACCAACGGTAAGTTCCGCCTCCCCACTCCCCGTTGTCAGGAGCCCCGGTTCTCATGCGCCGACTTCCAGCTTCCATCGCGGTGGTGTCCGTGGCCATCGGCGGGTTCATCACGAACACGTCTCCCGCCGCTGCCGTAGACCCCGCGTCCGGTTCCTTCAGCGTCCTCGCCTACAACGTCGCGGGCCTGCCGGAGAGCATCTCCAGCGCTCCCACCCCGCGCGAGCCCGCCACCACGGAGATCGGCCGGCGGATCGCGCCGTACGACATCGTCAACGTCCAGGAGGACTTCAACTACCACGCCTTTCTCTACGCCGGCGACACCGCGCACGCCTACCGCACCCCCACCAGCGGCGGTGCGGGGATAGGCAGCGGCCTCAACACCCTGGCGAAGCTCCCCTACGACAGCGACGACTTCGAGCGGGTGCGCTGGAACTCCTGCCAGTTCGACTCCGGTGACTGCCTCACGCCCAAGGGGTTCACCTTCATCCGCCAGCGTCTCGCCGAGGGCGTGTACGTGGACTTCTACAACCTGCACACCAACGCCGGGACGAACCCCGGCGATCTGACGGCGCGGGCGGACAACCTCAACCAGCTGACGGCCTTCATCAAGAGCCACTCGGCAGGGAACGCCGTCGTCGTCATGGGCGACACCAACACCCGCTACACGCGCTCCGGCGACACCATCGCCGAGTTCGCCGCCACGAACGGCCTGACGGATCCCTGGGTCAAGCTCATCCGCGGCGGCACCCCGCCCGCCAAGGGCAGCGACGCCCTGGTCTGCGACCAGACCGGCCCCACCGTGCCCAACACGTGCGAGGTCGTGGACAAGATCCTTTACCGCGACAGCAAACTCGTCTCGCTCAACGCCACCTCGTACAACAACGAGCACTCCAAGTTCCTCACCGACGGCGGGCTCATGCTGTCCGACCACGACCCGATCAAGGTGGACTTCTCCTGGTCGCGCGCCGCGGACTTCCAGCTCAGCGACCAGTTCGGCGGGCCGCACGGCGACTACTACAACGACATCGACGCCGTGCCGGCGGACGCGCGCCCGGTCAGCCTCTCGCTGCGCAGCGGTACCCGCGTCGACGGCGTCGGCCTGACACTCGGCAACGGCAAGACCGTCGGCCACGGCGGGACCGGCGGCACGGTGTCGGCCCTGAACCTGGGCAGCGGGGAGTTCCTCAGCTCCGCCCAGCTGTGCCGGGGCGAGAAGGACGGCCGCACACGGATCTTCTCCGCCAAGTTCACCACGAACCTCGGCAGGAGTCTGTCCGGTGGAACCACCACGTCCGACTGCGTGACGCGCACTGCGCCGTCGGGATGGCAGATCGCCGGGTTCCACGGCCGCGCCGGTGCCGAGGTCGACAAGCTGGGCTTCATCTACACCAAGCGCTGACGCGCTCCTCCGCCGGTCGCCCCCTCGCCGGCACGCAATGGTGGCGACGACCTCACCCCGGCCGTCGCCGCCGTCCGGCATGGCGGAGCCGTCCGCATGTGCTGCCGCCCGGCCGCGCGGGCCGCCGGCCGGGGTGCGCTCGCCGCCTGCCCTGACGGCGCCGTCAGGGCAGGCGAGGCAGCATGTCCCGCGCCGTGTGGCTGAGCACGCGGAGGTTCTCGGCGAACCGCTCCCGGTCCTCGACCGGCAGGGGCGTCAGAAAGTAGCGCTTGATGTTCTCCACGTGCGTCCGGGCAGCGGCGACCGTGGTCTCCTCCCCCTGCGCGGTCAGGCGCACCAGGCGCGCCCGCCGGTCACCGGGGTCCTCGACCCGCTCGACCAGACCGGCCGCCACCATGCGGTCCACCAGGCGGGTGGCCCCTCCCGTCGTCAGCACCTGCTCCTGGGCGATGGCGCCCATCGACAGCCCGGGCTCCCCCGCCCGCCCCAGGATCAGCAGCACCTCGAACATCAAGTGGCTGATGCCGCACTCCGCCTCCAGCGCCCGGCCCAGGATGTACTCCAGCCGGTTCGCAGCCCCCTGCAACCGGCCGAAGGCCAGCACCAGGGCGTCGTTCGCCGCTTCCCCCGGCGTCGAGATCTCCGTCTGCTCGTTCACGGCTCCGACACCCCTTTCCTCCTCGCACCCGTCTCTCCCGATCATGCCGCACCCTCGCCTGGCGTCACCTGCCGGCTTTGATGCGCCCGCCGGAACGTGCCCGGCGGCATACCCGTGTGACGGGTGAAGAACTTGCCGAAGTTGGTGGGTTCGGGAAAGCCGAGGCGGCGTGCGATGGTCGCCACCGGTTCGTCGGTGTGGGCGAGCAGACGCCGGGCCTCCAGGGCGACCCGGCCGTCGATGACGTGCTTGACGGGCTGTCCGGTGGCGGCCGCGCAGGCACGGGTGAGGGTCTTGACGGTGTAGCCGAGGCGGTGGGCGTAGTCGGCGGCGCGCCGGGTGGTGGCGTAGGAGCGTTCCAGCTCGGCGCGGAAGCGGGCGTAGACCTCCCCGCCCGCGTGCGGGTCGCCGCCGCCCTCGGGGTGGGGCAGCCGGTCGACCTGCAACAGCACGGTGGCCAGCAGGAGTTGCAGGATCTCCGAGGACACGTCCTGCACCGGCCGGCCGTACTCGGCCCGCAACTGGCCCAGCAGGGTGGACAGCACGGCGTACTCGGGGCTTGCGCCCAGCTGTCTGCACGTGGCCCCGTACCAGTCGCCGACCAGCCGGTCGGCGCTGCTGGCGTGCGGGGGGAAGGCCGAAGTGAACAGCAGGTGCGTGCCGTTCGCGGTGCCCGGCCGCACGAAGCTCTGCACCTGTCCGGGACGGACCCACAGCAGGGTGCCGGGGCGGATGGGGTAGGTCACGAAGTCGACGGCGTGCTCGCCGCTGCCCTCGGTGATGAGGGTGAGGGTGTGGAAGTCGACCCGGTGCACCGCGTCCGGCCGACTGCGCCGGCGCCGGCGTCGCTCGTGCAGGGTGGACAGGTCGATGATCTCGAAGCCGGGGATCCGTTCCTCGGGCGGGTTGAAGTCGAACCGGGGAATGGCACCGCCCCGGGAAGGGTCGTCCGCGTCACGATCCGGGGCGATCATCGCACTCTCCGAATGTCCTCGATTTACCATGCCGGGTCTCCAGCGTATCTCGCCTGCCTGCGCTTTCGCGGCGAGAGTGGAGGACATCAAGGGCGACGCAAGGCCGCCCTCACCTTCAGGGAGCACCCATGAACGGCACGGTGACGGTCCTCGACAACGGCGCGGTCCGCATCCACAGCTACATGTCCCCGGCGGACACCTTCCACACCACCACCCAGCTGATCGAGACCCCGGCGCGGATCATCGCGATCGACGCCCAGCTGCTTCCCGCCTACGCGGACGAGGCGATCGCCTACGCCAAGGGGCTGGGCAAGCCGCTGGACCGGCTCATCGTCACCCACGCCCACCCCGACCACTACAACGGTGCCGCCCGGTTCGGCGTCCCCGTCCACGCCCTGGCCGTGGTGCGCGAGCAGATCGTCGCGCGCGGCGACAGTACGCTGCCGACCGGGCTGGTCATCCCTGTCGGCGACTTCACCCCGACCGTGGATCTCACCCCCGGCACCGAGGTCATCGACGGCGTCCCGTTCGTCTTCGAGGCCGTCTCCGGCGGCGAGGCCGCCGACGAACTGCTCATCAAGCTGCCCGAGCAGGGCGTCCTGGTCGCACAGGACCTCGTGTACAACGACGTCCACCTCTACCTGGGCAACAACGACATCACCGGCTGGCAGCAGGCGGTCGACGCGCTGGCCGCCGAGTCCGGCTACGACACCGTCCTCGCCGGACACGGCCTGCCCACCGGGCCCGAGGTCTACGCGGACGTGCACCGCTACCTCGCCGACGCCCGCGAGCTGCTCGGTGACGACGGCGACGCGTACAAGAAGGCGATCGTGGACCGCTACCCCGCCCACGTCGGCCCGTTCATCATCGACATCGCCAACCGGTCGCTGTTCGGCGCCGGTCACTGAGCGCGCCCACTGATCGCACACCCACTGATCACGCACCACTGATCGCGAAGGGAACCAGCCATCATGCAGATCACCATCATCGGCGCCGGCAGCATGGCCCGCGGCATCGCGACCCGCGCCCTGGCGGGCGGGCACACGGTGATCCTCACCGCCAAGAACCCGGCCAAGGCCACCCGGCTCGCCGAAGAGCTGACCACACAGGCAGCGGGCGACGCCGCCGTGCGCGCGGGTGACGACTCCGCGGTGGACACCGCCGAACTCGTCGTCCTGGCCGTGCCCTTCACCGCAGCCAGGGAACTCACGACCGCCCTCGGGGCCCGGCTGAGCGGCAAGGTCCTCGTGGACATCAGCAACCCCGTCGACGCCTCGCTGGAGGCGCTCGTCGTCGCCCCGGGGACATCGGCCGCCGAGGAGATCGCCGGGGCCGCCGCTCCCGGCACCCGGGTCGTCAAGGCCTTCAACACCACGTTCGCCACGACGCTGGTGTCCGGCCAGGTGGGCGGCACTCCACTGGACGTCTTCATCGCAGGTGACGACGAGGCGGCCCGCAACCAGGTCGCGGAGCTGGTGACGTCCGGCGGACTCCACGCGGTCGACGTCGGGGCGCTCAGGCACGCACGCGAGCTGGAGGGCTTCCAACTGCTGCACATGGCATTGCAGATCAGCGAGGGCGGCTACGGCTGGGCGAGTGCCGTCAAGCTCATCGCGCCCTGATCCCTGCTCCTCCCCTCTCCTGGAGAACCACCCCATGCACCCCCGCTCCGCCCTCACAGCGCTGGCGGCAGCCGCCCTGCTCGCCTCCGCGGCGACCACGACCGCCTCCGCCGCCACCGCTCCCGTCTCGCGGCCCCACGTCACCGCCCACTTCGACCTGGCCGCCGCACAGCAGCCCGAGAACATCGCCCTGGGCGCCGACGGATCCGCCTACCTGACCTTCTCCTTCGCACGGCAGATCGCCAGGGTCGGCCCCTTTGGCCGGACGCAGGTCCTCGCCGCCCTCCCGGCCCCCGCGAAGGCCGACACACCCAACCTCGGGAAGGCGTTCGTCGGCGGCATCGCCCACGCGCACGACGGCACCGTCTACGTCACCTACGCGACGGGCACAGCCGATCTGACCGGCATCTGGGCCGTGCGGCCCGGCGCCCTCCCGCACCGCATCGCCGCCCTCCCCGCCGACGGTCTCCCCAACGGTCTCGCCCTGGACGACAGGACCGGTCACCTCTACGTCACCGACTCCGTGCACGGCGTCGTCTACCGCGCCTCCGTGTGCGGCGGCACCGCCACGGTGTGGGCGGAAGGCGACGCCCTGCAGCCCAGCACGTTCGCCGGCGCCAACGGAGTGAGACTGCACGACGGAGCCGTGTGGACCACCAACGCCGACAAGGGCACCGTCCTGCGCATCCCCGTCACCGCGCGGGGCACCGCCGGGAGCGTTCAAGTCCGGGCCACCGGCATGCCCTCCATCGACGACTTCGCCTTCACCGGCCGCGGCGACACGCTCCTCGCCGCTCGCAACGACAACGAGGTCGACCTCGTCCGTCCCGACGGCCGCCACACCGCCGTGCTCACCGCGGCCGACGGCCTGCGGACCCCGACCTCGGTCGCCGTCCGCCACGGCACCGTCTACGTCCCCAGCGCCTCCTACCTGACGAACGAGGACCCCAACCTCCTCGAGGCCCACCTCGGCCGCTGAGGCGGAACAGAGCCTCCTCCGGGCCGTGGGGGGGGGGGGGGGGGCCCGGGGGGGCCCCCCCCCCCCCCCCCCCCCCGGGGGCGCGCCCGCCCCCCCCCCCCCCCCCCCCCCCCGCCCCCCGCCCCCCCCCCCCGCCGCCGACCCCCCGACC
>NZ_JBEORR010000032.1:0-99381 GCF_040302345.1 Streptomyces sp. NPDC126510
AACCTCCTGCCAACCCCCTTGCCCGACGGGACCGGCAAGACCTACGGGCCGGAATTCCTATACGTTCCGGACGAGCCGTGAGGTGAGGGCACGTCGGCGCCGCTGCACCGTCAGGTGCAGCGGCGCACTGGAGTTCTACCAACTGATCACAGGCTGCGCAGGAACGGCAGCGAGGGCATGAAGAAGTACTCGCCACCCTTCATCGTCACGGCCTGCACAGGAGCGGGGACTTCCTGAGTCTCGTCGTTTCCCCAGGCCTTCGGCCATGTCTGCGGGGGCCGGTCGCCCTGACCGATCACCGCGTCGAGCCCGGGCTGGGGGGCGGCGTCGTGATGGGGGAACCCGGAGTTGTTGGCCCACATCCGCTGCATGAACTCGAACTGCTTACCGATCTCGGAGTTGAAGGCCATGAACAGCAGACCGACGCCGCCCTCGGGCTCGTCGCCCTCGGTGCGATCTCCATAGGTCTGCCCACGCCGCGCCAGCAGGTGCAGCTTCTCCTCGTCCGGTGTTTCGAAGCCGCCTGACCCGCGTGGGTTGGTCTTGCGGATGTGTGCCTGGAACGGGCACTTGTGGGCGACGGTGTCGCTGGCGTAGGTGAAGTCGTTCATCACCGGCTTGTCCGCTCCGCCCTCGGCCTGGAGGGTGAGCGGGGTGCCGTCCCGGAAGCGGCCGACGAGCATGGCACCGGCGCGCTCGCGGTCGTGGTTGTCGAGCTTCAGCGCAGTGGCGAGCGCTTCCTCGGCCGCTTTGAAGGCTCGTACGTTCTGCTCCAGCTTGCGCAGCACGAAGTAGCTGCCGAAGTCTGTGCCGGGGTTGGGGGCAGCCGGGTCTGCGACCAGCAACCGTCCCAGCGGCAGGAACGGATCCCAAACGGAGGTTCCGTCCAGCGTGTCACGCTCGGCTTCCAGGTCCTCGGCGAGGAACAGCGGCAGGCTCCGCCCGTCGACATACCCGAAGTGCTCGATCCCGCGGCCTGCGGCGTCGCGCTGGGTCTTGCCGGTCTCCCTGGCGAGCACGGTGATCGAACCCGTCAGCAACGCCTCGACCTCGGCGAGCCGGGCGTCGGCAGGAGGTGAATCGGCGTCGCCGACCAGGACGACAGCATGGACTTCCTGCTGGTAACCGGCCTCCCACTGCGTGGGATCAGGGTCCTTCAGTCTGGTCAGGGAATCGGGGTGTCGCATTCCCCGCTGGAAGACAGGGTCCGAGGGCACCGCACCTGTCAGGCCCAGCCTGCCGTAGCCCGCGTTCGTCAGCCCCACGCCGACATAGGGCGTGCCCTGCGAGCCGTGCTGTTTGAAGGCTTCCACTTCTTCGAGAGCCGTCTTGGCCGACTTCATCAGCGGGGCCAGTCCGGCCAGGAACGCCCGGGCCTCCGCGGCGCCCTCTGGGCCCTCGGCGAATTGCAGGAGGAGGATGTGCAGACGGTCGCGGACATGGCCCTTCAGGATGTTCGCCTGCAGGTTCTGCAGCATGTTCTCGTTGTCGCCGGTGGCGTTCTTCCACGACAACGGCACTGTGTCATTGAGGTCGACGGGCATGTCAGCTTCCTTTGTCGAGTCCGGGAATCCGCCGAGATTGCGGTAGCGGCCTACAGGCCGGACGGAACCTGTTTCAGTCTGAGGGAGCCGGATATGATATGCGACTCCACCGCGACCCTCGGAGTGAGCGGCTCCGTTGGTTACCGGATGAGAAATTAAACGGTAAAAATCTCGGTTGACGGGAAAAGTAATGAGTCATGTGTCTGCCGAGGTCGCGGGTCACGCACCTTCGGGCGCCGCGCCCGGCCGACCACCGGTCAGCCCCGGAAATACAGTGTGCGCTTCAGCAGACTGATCGACGCCTCCGCCCAGGCGAGGACCTCGAACCCCGAGGTCAGGTTGCCCGGAGGCTGGTTGATCAGGGTGTCGCGGCGGATGAGCCGATCGAAGTCGACGAGGACCGGGTCCGGTCGTACCGTGCCGTTCGGATGGCGGAACTCGACGCGTGCCAGGCGCATGACGTTGACCAGTTCCTGGGCGATGATGCCGTATCCGACGGTGGTGGGGTGGACGCCGTCGAGGGAGAACAGGCCTCCGTCGGTGCGCCCATTGCCGTCGCTGGTGAGGAAGTGCGAGTTCGGCGGAATGGCGAGGGCCGCCAGCTGCGGCGGCAGGGGATAGGGCTGCCACCACGTCGGCTGGGCGTTGGGGTCGTCGATGTAGCGCCTGGCGGCGACCCGGTCGAGCAGCCCGGCCGTATCCATGAGGTACCAGTCCCGGCCGGCGTGCCGCTTGCTGCTCACCTGGTCGGTGATGGCCTTGTTGTACAGGTCGATCGCCAGGTCGATATCCCTGGCCTGCTCGCCCGTCAGGTGTGGGTGCACGGTGGGGTTGAAGTCCTGATCGCTGATCCATGGCCGGGTGTAGTACGGGTAGTACCGCGAGCCCGTCGTCAACTTGCGCCCGACCCCGCGCGCGATCGGCGCGATGGTGACGTGGGGCACGGTGCACCAGATGACATGCCGGGCCGCGATGCCGTGTACCTGGTCGGCGAGTTCCCGCAGCTCTTCCTCGAAATGGTCGGGATGCCAGACCGTGTACGACTCCTTGCCCCTCAGGTCCTGGTAGTCCGGGCCGCTCCACTTCACCTTGAGCTTGGTCACCGTCTGAAGGGCGTTGTTGGCGCCGACGAAGACGATCAGCGTCTCGATGCCGTGTTGCTGGTCCGCGCTCCGGTCCTCACCGAGACGTTGTGCTGCCGCGAGCACGGTCATGTTCTCGTCGCCGTCGATGCCCGCGGAGGGCAGCACCCGCAGAGCCGCGCGGTCACCGTCGTTCTGCACGATCTGCTTCAGGAAGTCGTCCTTTGGTTCGTCGATGGCGTCCCGGCAGATCTTCGCGGTTTTCGACAGCACATCGCGGACGTCCCAGCCGTACACCCCGAGGTTGTGGTTGATTCCGGCGGTCCGCGGCACATCCTTCCCCGGCCCGCGTTCCCAGTAGTCCTCGGTTCGGTCCAGGAACCTCCGGGCGTGGAACAGCGCCAGAGGCGCCTCCCACCAGTCGAGATTCTTCCCGAAGCGTTTCTCCAACTCCCGCAGCAGCAATTCGATGTTGAGTGGCAGACCTCCGTATCCGGGATACGAGGGACGGCGGAACCCTCCGTCCCAGCCCAGCTCGTGGGCGATGATCGCCGGGAACGAGATGTCGGTGTTGAAGATCGCCCCACTCTGGAATCCGTGCGTGAGCGAATCGCCGATGGTGACGAGTCGATGCCGGGGGCCGGGCTCTCCTTCCCAGTCCCGCTCGACTTGGATGTCCAGTGTGGGGTCCTTGACCGGTTCACGAGCGGGCAGGTCTCTGGCTGCGACCACTTTGGCGGGAGCGGGAAGATGTGCGTTGTCGGCCATTGCTTCTCCTCGGTCCAGGAACCTGGGTCCGGGATGTGCGGGCTCAGCGGGCCTCTCCGCCAGTCGGTATCGATCGCACCGTCGACTGCGAAAGTGACGCCGCACACCGGATGAGAGCCGGCGGAGTGCGGAGTTCCCGTGGAGAAGTGAATGAAGAAGCGGCAGTCGTAATCGGAGAAATGCACGTCTTGGTGGTGGAACCGACTCGATGCGCAAGCGGCCGCTTTTAACGTTAGGCCTCGTCGCCGTCTCACGCATCCGGTCCCGCTCCGGCATCATGTGCAAGCATCTTGCACATCCAGCATGCGTCTGAATTCAATATTTGACGCTTCACTGGAGGTAGTTGACTGAGGGAGAATATACCAAGAGGCAGAATCGTCGGATTCCAATGTCAACTTGCCTCGGCGCGCCGCTCGACCATGATGGAAATGAGCGACCGTCCGATTCACATGAAGGCTCCAAGTGATTCAGCCGACGCAGGAGTTCGAACCTCAATTTGGCACTGTCCGACCACCGGCGCTGCGACCGAACGCCCCACCCGGAAAAGGCAGAGCTGGTGAGCGCCGCCGCCCGGGACGGCTACCGCGCGCGGCGCCGAAGCACGCCGATGCCTGCCGAGCCCCGGGGCCCTCCTGCGTCGTCTCGCCCACGAAGGGATGTGTGCCCGCATGGCCGGCAGAACCACGAACACGAAGAAGACCGCCTCGAGGACGCCGCAACCGAAGCCCGCGTCGAAGACGGCTTCGGCGAAGAAGGGCTCGCCCTCCGACGATGAACTCATCTCGTCGCTGCGGCAGTACATCCGAGTCCGGGGCCCGCACCTGCTGGAGGATCCGAACATCACCTCGGTGGGCGTCGGCCGCAAGGTCGCCGGCGATCAGCCGGGCGGCGAAGTCGCGTTGCAGTTCACCGTGGCGACCAAGGCGGAGCCGGAGGTGCTGGAGTCCCTGGGCAGTGAGCTGATCCCGGCCACCATCACCGTCGATGGCCACGAGGTGCCCACCGATGTCATCGAGCGCACTTACAAGCCGAGCTTCCACATGGTCGCCGAGGTCGAGAGCCCGCCGCGCAAGAGCCGGCTGGATCCCATCCGGCCCGGGGCCAGCGTCGGAGCGGTGACGGTGACGGCCGGCACCATCGGCTGCATCGTGTTCGACCGGGCCGACGGCACACCGTACGTACTCAGCAACTGGCATGTGCTGCACGGGCCGTTCGGCGAGCTGGGGATCGAGGTCGTGCAGCCCGGCACACGGGACGACAATCGCATCGACCGCAACCGGCTGGGCGTGCTCAAGCGCTCCCACCTGGGTGTGGCCGGGGACTGCGCGGTGGCGACCATCGAGGACCGCGGCTCCCTCGCGGAGGTCCTCGAACTGGACGTCGCCCCCCGCACCTTGGGCGAGCCCGAGCTGGACGACAAGGTGGTCAAGAGCGGCCGTTCCACCGGGGTCACCCATGGCATCGTCCGCCGCATCGACACCATAGCGAAGATCGACTACGGCGGAGGAACGGGCCAGCGGACCATCGGGTGCTTCGAGATCGGCCCGGACCCCGACCATCCGTCGGCGGACGGTGAGGTCAGCAGCGGTGGTGACTCCGGCGCGGTGTGGCTCTTCAAGGAGGGCGACGACCGGGTGAGCTCGGTGCTCGCCGGGTTGCACTTCGCCGGCGAGGGTACCGGTGACCCGGACGAGCACGCCCTCGCCTGTCTGTCGACATCGGTGTTCGAGAAGCTCGACATCACCCTCAGCCAGCCGGCGCCGGAGCAGCTGGAGATCATCGCCGGCTACGACGCCGAATTCCTCGGCGAGCGGGTCGAGGCCCCGGAACTGGACACCGACCTCGCGCGGGACGCCGCCCTCCTGGACGGCTCGCCGGTCATCCCGTACACGCATTTCTCCCTCACCCTGAACAAGAAGCGGCGCTTCCCGTTCTGGGTGGCCTGGAACGTCGACGGGGGCTCGCTGAAGAAGCTCAGCCGCAGCGGCATCCCCTTCGTCAAGGACCAGCGGTTGCCCGGCACGGCGCAGGTCGGCAACGAGCTGTACCAAGCCAACCGACTCGACCGGGGGCACCTTGCCCGCCGTGCGGACCTGCTCTGGGGCAGCCTGCCGGAGGCGCACAAGGCCAACACCGACTCGTTCTTCTACACCAACATCACCCCGCAGATGGACGACTTCAACCAGAGTGCCAAGAACGGGGTGTGGGGCGCGCTGGAGGACGCCGTCTTCGCCGACGTCGAAGTCGATGACCTGAGAATCAGCGTCTTCGGCGGGCCGATCTTCCAGGACGACGACCGGGGCTACCGGGGCGTGCGCATACCCCGGGAGTTCTACAAGGTCATCGCATTCGCCGAGAACGGCGAACTGAAGGCCAGAGCGTTTCTGCTCACGCAGAACCTGGACCAGCTCGAAGCGCTGGAACTGGACGAGTTCCGGGTCTTCCAGGTCACCCTCGGCGAAGTCGAGGACCGCACTCGGGTGCGCTTCCCCGCCGCCCTCCACAAGGGCGACACCCTGCATGTGCCCGAGTCTGCGGCGGACCGCCCGCCGCTGGAGACCACGGCCGACATTCAGTGGGGCTGAACCGGCCCCGCATCCAAACCCACATTCGTACGTCACGAAGGACTGGCGCATCACCATGACCCAACCGGTTCATGAGAACGCACCCGAGTTCCTCCAGAACGCGGCGGAACCGGTACGTGACCACCTGCTCGGTGCGGCTTCCCTGCCCGCCTTCCTGCACGGCGCCGGTCAGTTGTCCCTCGAGGACCGCCGACTCCTCGCCGACCAGGCCCTGGTTCTGCTGGAGCAGAACTACGTCCATCTGCCGCTGAAGACCGCGATGCACGCCGTCAATCCGGTCCAGCGGTTGCGGCTGCTGCGCCGGCGCCTGGAGCGGCAGACACCGCAGACCATGCCGAGGGAGTGGCTGTTCCACGCGGAGATGTCCGAGATCTTCCACTCGGTGCGGGATCTGCACACCAACTACCTGCTGCCCGACCCCTTCAGGGGCAAGATCGCCTTCCTGCCCTTCATGGTCGAGTCCTGCACGGAACAGGACCGCACCCGGTTCCTGGTCACCCATGTGGTGAGCGGCTTCTCGGCACCGGGGTTCGAGCCGGGCGTCGAGATCACCCACTGGAGCGGCATCCCCATCCTGGACGCCGTCGACCTCAACGCGGCCCGGTTCGCCGGTAGCAATGCGGCGGCCCGGCGCAGCCGGGGTGTGCTGTCGCTGACGGTGCGGCCGCTCGTCCAACATCTCCCGCCGCTGGAGGAGTGGGTGACGGTCAGCTACATCGACGTCGCCGGAACGGCCCGGGAACTCCGGCAGAGCTGGCAGATCGTGGACAACCTGCCCTCGTTCGTCTCCGCCGGCCGGGACACGGCCGTGTTCCAAGGCCTGGACCTCGACGGCGATGAGACCCAGCGGGCCAAGGTGCTGCTGTTCGCGCCCCGGGTTGTCGCCCAGGAGCGGGCCGCCGAGGCAAACGAACCCCCACCGCACTTGGGGGCGGGTGACGTTGCCACCACCATGCCCAAGGTGTTCCGGGCCCAGGCCGTCACCACGCCGTCCGGAACCTTCGGCCACATCCGCATCTTCACGTTCAACGTCAACAGTCCCGGCACGTTCGTTGCCGAGTTCGTACGGCTCATCCGGCAACTGCCGCAAGATGGTCTCATCGTGGACGTCCGGGACAACGGCGGAGGGCACATCCACGCTGCCGAGTTCACCCTGCAGACGCTGACGCCGCGCCGGATCAACCCCGAACCGGCGCAGTTCGTCAACACCCCGCTGAATCTGCGGATCTGCCGACGGCTCCAGGGCGCTCCGGGACTGGACCTGGGCCCCTGGGTGCCGTCCATGGAACAAGCCGTCGAGACCGGCTCGGTCTACTCCGGCGCCTTCCCGATCAGCCCCGAGAACGGCGCCAACGCCATCGGGCAGCAGTACTTCGGGCCCGTCGTACTCATCACCAACGCCCGGTGCTACTCCGCCACGGACATCTTCGCGGCGGGCTTCCAGGACCACGACATCGGCCCTGTGCTCGGGACCGACGAGAACACGGGCGCCGGTGGAGCCAACGTCTGGCAGCACGATCATTTGACCGAGTTCCTGGCGGACGACCCGGGCACGCCCTACACGTCCCTGCCGAAGGGCGCCGGGATGCGGGTGTCGATACGCCGTACCCTGCGGGTCGGCCAGAACTCGGGCACGCCGGTGGAGGACCTGGGAGTCGTCCCTGACGAGTTGCATCGCATGACACGCCGCGACCTGCTGGAGGGCAACATCGATCTCCTGGACCAGGCGGGCCGGCTCCTGCAGGGTCTGACTCCGCACGCCGTGACGATCACTGAGGCCGCCGCCGCCGACGGCGCGCTCCGTCTGAAGCTCACGGCGGAGAACGTGGATCGCGTCGACGTCTACCTCGACCAGCGTCCCCGCGCCTCCGTCGACCTCTTCGGCGGCCAGGCCGACCTGCTGGTCCCCGGCGCCGCCTCGGCACACACCGCCCACCTGGAGGGTTTCGAGGTCGGCCGCCTCGTCGCGAGCACGACCAGGGATCTGCCATAGGCTCTCCGTGCAGCAGGAGCGCTCCGGGCACGCCGGAACCACACAGGCGCGCCACGGCGTACAGCCAGGAGGCGCGCGTGATGCGGGTGCATCCGGATGACCCGCAGCCCTGGATTGGTCGAACGAAGCCGAGGCGGGGCAGCGGCGGGCGGCGTCGCCTGGACGGCCGTCTTGATCCACATGCCTGTACGGCCCTTACGCGTCCCGGAAGCAGCTCGTTCCTGCCGGAGACGGCCTGGGCACAGGGCCGGCACGGAGAAGCCGGGCCCCACGGTCGCCCGTGGAGCCCGGCCGGAGGGGGTCAGCGGGTGAACGTGACCCGGTGCTCCTTCAGAGCGCCGCAGTTCGAGCCGTACACCTGCACGTACGTGTTGGCGATGCCGCCGCCCCAGTCCACGCAGTGGCCCTTGCCGTAGACGTAGGTCGGTCCGGCGTACGACGCGTACAGGCCCTCGTCGTAGTCGCTCTGCTCGGTGTCCGGGACGGAGACCCAGGCGGACATGCTCACCTTCGTGCCCGGGTTGTTGCGGATGGTCGTGACGCAGTTCTTGCCGTTGGAGGCGTTGTAGGTCAGGTAGACGGTCCCCAACGAACCGACGGTCGCCGAGTTGACCGTCTTGTACCCGCTGCCACAGACCTTCTGCGGAGTGGTGTTGGGCGCGGCCGAGGCCGGCGACGCCAGGGCGGTCATGGTTCCCACGGACAGTGCCGCCACAGCGGACGCTGCCAGGACGGAACGGGTGAATCGCATATTTCCCCCATGCAACTCTTCGAGGTGGTTGCTCCTGCATGGTGTGACCGTCCGGGTGTTCAAAGGGTTGTGCGTAAGTTGGCAGGAAAATCGGGGGAGTTGAGGCGCGCCACGAGTGGAGGGGCGGGCTCCGTGACGGTGGGGGCGCGAGCGTTCCCACGTTGCGTCTCTTTTACTCACGAGTCGCTCATGGCACACGCGAGCTCCCGAGGATCTGTGCAGGGGTGTCACACAGACTGCACACCGCCCTTTCAAAGTCTCGTTAGCGTTACGGCTCGATCCCACGTGCGAACGTGACCAGGGCGCGGCCGGCGAGCCGCCGGAACAGCCAGATCGGGAACACCACACATGGACTACTGCTCGTCGTGCCGTCGGCACCTCAACGGCGCCTTGGTCTGCCCGGGGTGCGGCGCCTACGCCCCGGACATCGACCCCTCCGTCCTCGGCGGCCGCCCCGGCCCGGACCGCGGGCCCGCCACGGACCCGGGCGGACCGGCCTCGTGGGAGTACCCGCCAGGCCTCGGTACCTGGCACGACGGCACCGTGTGGGACCAGACGCCCGGGCGTCCGCAGCACGGCCCCGGCTCGGTCGACGGCCACGACTCCTCGGACACCCAAGACCCGTCGGACGCCGACGCCTCCTCGGACGCCGACGCAGCCGAGGGGTACGAAGCCCGGCCGGCGGGGCGGGCGGCCCGGCGGCGTCAGATGGCCCGCTGGAAGAAGAACCAGCGCCGGGCCGTGGTGGCGACGGCGGTCGCGCTCGTCGGAGGCGGTCTGACGGTCGCCGCGATGAACGGCAACGCGAAGCCCGGCGTGCAGGCGTCCGCGACGCCGGAGGACACCACCATGGGCGGCGCCCTCGGAGAGGCGCCGACGGTCACCGAACCGACGTCCAGCCGGCAGGACACCCCGCGCTCCGCCTCCACGGCCCCGTCGCACACCGACCGTGCCTCGCGCCACCAGCAGCCCCGCTCCGCCGACTCGCGCACCACGCCGACGGACACGCGGACGGACGCGGCCGCCGCGCCCCGCGAGCTCCCGCTGACGACCGCGCCTCGCAAGACCGTCAGGGACACCGTCGGCGCGGCCACCGGCAGCGTCGGTTCCTCGGGTTCGTCGGGGTCATCCGGCTCTTCCGGTTCGACGGCCACCGAGCCGACGGCACCTCCGCCCGCCGCCTCCGGCTCGGACGCACAGCAGCCGGACTCGTCCTCGACACCCCCGCCCGCGGCGACGACTCCGCCCGAGACGTCCCCCTCCGACCCGAAGTCCAAGGAGCTCTGCCTGCTCGTCATCTGCCTCGGCGGCTGAGCCGACGGCGGGTGGCCGTGCGCAGCCGCCCTTCGTATCGTCGAGTCCATGGCTGACGAGTGCTTCCGGCATCCGCGGCTCGCCGCGGTGTACGACCCGCTCGACCCCGACCGTCGCGATCTCGACCCCTACCTGCGCGTGGCGCAGGACATCGGGGCGCGTCGGGTCCTCGACATCGGTTGCGGAACGGGGGTGTTCGCGCTGCTGCTGGCCGAACGCGGCACCGAGGTCGTCGGCGTCGATCCCGCCGAGGCGTCCCTGGCCGTGGCACGCGGCAAGCCGGGCGGCGAGCGGGTGCGATGGATCCACGGCGACGCGACGGTCCTGCCCCCGCTCGGAGCCGACCTCGCGACGATGACGGCCAACGTCGCCCAGGAGATCACCGGCCCGGAGGACTGGCAGCGGACCCTGCGAGGGATCCGGGCCGCGCTGCGGCCCGGCGGGCGCCTGATGTTCGAGACGCGGATACCGGCCCGCCGCGCCTGGGAGCAGTGGAACCGCGAGGCCACGCACGGCGTGACAGAGGTTGCGGGTGTCGGCGCCGTCGAATCCTGGGTCGAACTGCTCGACGTGAGCGGGCCGCTGGTGACGTTCCGTTGGACCTATGTGTTCGCCGCGGACGGGCAGGTGCTGACGTCGGACTCGACGCTGCGCTTTCGCGAGCGGCAGGAGATCGAGGCGGAACTCGCCGCACAGGGTTACGTGGTGGAGGACATACGTGACGCACCGGACCGGCCGGGCCGGGAGTTCGTGTTCCTCGCGCGACGGCCGGAAGGCGTCCGCTGACGCGGCCCCGCCGCCTCCGTGGCACGCCGAGACCGCCCGTACAATCCTCGCGACCAAATCGGGGGCGACATCAGCGGGGGAGTCCGCGTGGAAACGATCATCGTGCAGTTGCCCGGTACCGCCCAGTGGGGCGGGGAAGAGACGGGCAGTCCCGAACTGATCCACCTGGGGCCGGGGGACATCGCGGACTTCGGACGCGGCGGGGCGGGGGTCCGCATCGTCCTGGCCGACCCCGGGATCTCCCGCCGGGCCGGGCAGCTGGAAGCTGCGGGGGACTACTGGAGGCTGTCCAACTTCGGCCGCAGCGTGTCGTACGTGGTGGAGAACCTGGAGGGGGCCGGCGAGTACCTCACCGTCGCGCCCGGGCGGCTCGGGGCGCCCGTGCCCTTCGAGTTCTCCCGCGTCGTGCTGCCCGCCCTGTCCGGCACCGCCACGTTCAAGGTGTTCGCACCCCAGCACGCCTACCTCGGTGAGCAGTCCGTGCCGGGCGGCGGCGAACAGACCGTCCACCCCTTCGCCCTGGACCCGACGTCGAAGTACTTCCTCGTCCTGGTGGCCCTGTGCGAGCCCCGGCTGCGCGACCCCTCCGACTCGGCGCTGCCCGGCGTCGGCCAGATCGTGGAGCGGCTGCGGCCCCTGGAGTCCTGCCGGGACCTGACGCGCTCCGCCGTCAACTACCACATCGACTACCTCGCCTTCGCCAAACTGCGCCTGGACCTCGGTGAGGAGGCCACGGCCGGAGCCGAGGGCGGCCGCACCGGTGCCAAGCGCACCCGGCTCGCCTCCGTCGCCCTGCGCTTCGGCCTGGTCCGCGAGGAGCACCTCGGCCTGCTGCCGGCCCGCGGCGCCGCCCGCCTCACCGACCCGCAGGAGGCAGACGCGTGACCACGCCGGAGGAACGGGACGAAGACCTGGACGCGCCCCGCCCGGCCGGCCTCCCGGAGGGTTTCCGCATCGACGGCTGGGAGGTGGGCGCGGTCATCGGCTCCGGCGGCTGGGGAACCGTGTACGAGGCCCGTACGGTCGCCGACGGCACGCCCGTCGCCGTGAAGGTCCTCCCGACCGGCGCCCTCGGCCCCGGGCAGCGCGCGGCGCTCGGCGAACTCGTCGCGCGCGAGGTCCGGTTCAGCGCGGAGGCCGACCACCCCCATCTCGTCCGCACCCACGCCGTGTGCACCGTGGAAGCACCGCGACTGCCCGCCCTGGACGGCGCGATCGCGCTGGTCATGGACCGCGCCGAGGCCAGCCTGCGGGACGTGCTGGACGCCGCGGAGACCGGCCGGCCGATCGCGGACGCCGACCGCGTCCTGAGCGGAGTGGCCGCGGGACTCGCCCACATGCACGACGCCGGCTGGGTTCACGGCGACCTCAAACCCGCCAACGTCCTGCTGGGCCCGGGCGGCCGGGTGTGGCTCGCGGACTTCGGCCTGGCCGCCGAACTCGACGGTACCCACGCCCACTTGCCGCCGCTCGGGACCCTCGACCACCTGCCGCCCGAATGGTGGTCGCAGCGCACCGGCGCCCAGGGCGCCGTCGTCCGGCCCACCGCCGACATCTGGGCCTTCGGCGTCCTCGCCCACCAGGTCCTCACCGGCGGACTCCACCCCTTCCCGGGCGCGACGGCCCGCGCCCGCTCACTCGCGGCCCAGTCCTACGCACGCGGCACCGCGCCCCTGCGGCTCGACGCCGGCCTCGACGAGGAGATGCGCCGGCTCATCGCCGACTGCCTCGCCCCGGACCACGCCGCCCGCCTCCCGCACACGGCCGCCGGTGTCGCCGCCCGGATCGCGGCCATCACCGGCGGCCCCCACCGCCGCCGAAGACGCGTGGCGCCGGCCGTCGCGGCGGGGCTCGTCGTCCTGACCGCCGCCGCGGTCGCCGGGGCGGCCCTGCTCGGGGGAGGCGGCGGCACCCAGGACGACGAGCGCGACACCCCCACCGTCTCCGGCAAGCCCAGCCCGCCGGCCGGTGAGATACCCGAGGATTCCGACGTACCCGAGGCGCTGCGCCCCGTCATCGCCCGCGCGGCCCACCGCTGCACCGACGAGGAGATCACACCCGCCCTGCTCGCCGCGCTGATCAAGGCGGAGAGCAACTTCGACCCGAAGGCCTCCCGCCCGCAGAGCGAGGAATACGGCATCGCCATGTGGACGCCGTCGGTGTTCCGCGCCTGGGCGGTGGACGGGGACGGCGACGGGGACAAGGACCACATGTCGCCGCCGGACGCGATCTCCACCATGAGCCTGTACGTGTGCTGGCTCGACCAGCGCTTCAAACAGGCCGGCCTGCCGAAGAAGGACCTTCCCGCGCTCGTCGCGGCCGGCTACCGCACCAGTGACCGCACGGTCATCGAGGAGCGCGGCGTACCGGAGCGGGTGAAACCGCACGTCGACAAGGTGATGCGCTACCTCGCCGAGTACCAGCGCTGAGGCGCGCGAACGCGAGCGGGGCGGGGCAGACGATCGCGAGCGGTGAGGGCCGTACGCACGCGAGCGGTGGGCGAGGCCGCAGCCCCGCCCACCGCTCGTCCCCCGTTCCCGTCTCGGCCGCGGTCAGCCGCACTCCGGGACGTTCGGCAGCCGGTTGTCCGGCGAGCTGATGTAGATGTTGGAGATGTAGCCGCCGTACTGGGGCAGATAGGCCCACCAGTCGTTGGTGTAGGGCGGCACACTGACCGTCTCTCCCCGGGTCTGGCACCCCACCAGGACCTCGACCCCGGCGGGGAGCTGCGTCATCCGGCCCCCGCCCGTGGCCGGTCCCCTGCGGACGTTCACGAACTCGCCCCAGGTGCCGAACCAGGTGCCAGCGGGCCGTACCCCGCCCGGCACGTTCAGCGAGCGGGTCAGCCGGCCGATGTCGGTGTACGCCTTGCCGTACGACGTGCCGGCCTGGTGCAGCGTCAGCACGGCCACGATCGTCCGGTCGTCCGCGCCCACCGTGCCGGTGGTGTGCAGCGCGGGCCGGGTGAGATCGACGGCCGCGGCGGCGCGGGGAGCGGGGGCCGCAGGCTCCGCCTGTGCCCGTGTTCCCGAGGACGTGGTCTGGGGGCCGCACGTGCCCTTCGCGTACTTCCCGGCCCAGCCCTGCTTCACCGCCCAGGGCTTGTCGAACGCCCCCGCGATGCCGAAGTGCTGGTCGAAGTGGTCGGTGGCGGAGCAGCGGGTGGAGCGGCGCAGGTTGTCCATGATGAAGTCCCCAACGGGCGCGGGTGCCTTCTCCAGGATGTACCGGTAGATCGCCACCGTGTCCCGCGCGGAGATGGCGGTGTAGCCCCAGAAGCCCTCGTACCCGGGAGGCGGTGGCACCGTGTCGCGCAGACCGAGCGCGGTCCGGGCGGTCATCCGGTCGATGATCGCCGAGCCGCCGTACGTCGACCAGTAGTGGTTCGCGGCGTCGTCGTCGCTGCCGCGCAGCATCGGCTCCAGCCGGGCGCGGTCGGCCGCGGGGATGGTGTAATCGGGCCCGCGGTCCCACAGGAAGTCCAGCACCAGCAGGAGCTTGACGACCGAAGCGGACCGGAACTGCGCGCTCGCCTCGACCTGTTCGGTGAACGTGCCGGTCCGGCGGTCGAAGACGGCCACGCCGGCGGTGACGCCGGGCGGGATCTGCGCGGCTGCCGAGGTCCGGACGGTCCCGGCGCCCTCCACCGCCCTGCCCGTCCGGGGCTGTGCCGAAGCGGCGCTCGTGAGTGACGCGAGCGTGACGACGGCCGCGAGCGCGGCGGCGCCGCGCAGGAGCATGCGCATGGTTGCCCTTCCTGGATCGCCCGGTGGCCCGACGGGGCCTTGGTCCGCGGAGCCACGATAGGAGCGGGGGCGGCGCGGGCGGTCCTGACGAATGTCAGGGCTCCACGGAGCGCGGCGAGCCGGGGCGCCGACCCTGATAAGTGTCAGGTGCCGGTGGTGCGGTGCTGCGCCGTACGGTCACGAGCAGCGAGCGACGACCGGCCGGGGGCCGGGCGTCGTACTCGACCGTTTCACCCGCCGACACACGAAAGAGGGCTCATGAGCCGCCGATCACTCACGACACTGCTGGCCGCGGGGGGCGCCGCCGCGGTGATGGCGCTCCTTCCGACCACCGCCCAGGCCCAGCCGTTCTCGGGCGGCAACTACGGAACCTACGGGCAGGAGGGGCAGTACCCCACCACCACGTTCTGCTCGGGAACCTTCCGGCAGATCGGAGCCACCAAGTACTTCGAGGGCATGGCCCTGAAGTACTTCTACTCCGACAAGTGCGGCTCGTTCGCCCGGATCGAGAACTCCCGGCCCGGCTGCGCGGCCGTCCTGCAGCGCTCCGACAACGGCGCGGGCCGCAACGACGGCTGGGTCTCCGAGACCGTCGACGCCGGCATCAACTACGCCTACACGCAGATGGGCAACAACCTCAACGGCCGCGTCTCCCGCGCCCTGCTCGCCTGTGACGGCCACGACCTGGTGAACACCGGCTGGTACTGAGCGGCATCGCACGGCACACGGGGGCGGCCGGCACTCCGGTCCGCCCCCTTGCGGCGCCCCAGCCGCACGCGCAGGAGCAGGGGCCCACTTCGGACACCTCCACCCGGAACGTGCAGTCCCGGGGCGGGTACTTCCTCGGCGACGGCGTCAACATCCGCAGCCGGCCGGTGGACGGCACCGTCCACGGTCAGGGGTACTTCCGCGAGACGTTCACCGCGCACTGCTGGAACAGTGACGGCCACCGGATCCACCTGACCGCCCACCGGGGCAACGTCACCGGCTGGGTCAAGGTCGACTACGTCTACTACACGGACATGGGACCGATGGGCTACTGCTGACCTCGCACACGCCTGCGGCGGGCCACCGGTCTCACGGTGGCCCGCCGCAGGCGTGTGGAGAGGAGGTGCGTCAGCAGTCCGGAACCCCGGCGATCTTCTGGCCGCCCCGGATGTACAGGTTGTTCACCCAGGCGATGTCGCTGCCCGAGAACTCCATGACGGCGGTCCACCAGTTGTTGGTGCCGACCGCCGGGTCGTGCACGGTCTGGCCCTGCTTCTGGCACAGGGCGTCCGCCCACCACTGCGAACGGACCGCGAGCCGCGGGGAGTCGGTGGTCGGCTGCTGGCGCAGATTGACGTCGGTGGCCCAGATGTAGACGTCGGTGAGCGTCGGGTCGCCGCCGTTGGCGGTGGCCGGGGCCGCCTGGGCCGTGGTGGCGAGACCGCCGACGGCGAGCGCGGTCACCGCGAGGCCCATGGCGGTACGGCTGATCAGTCGCTTCATGTGTCTGTCCCCCGAAGGACGAAGGCGGGAAAGGGGTGCCGGACGTGGTCCTGATCCGGCTCGGACGGCCACCGGGGCGGGCGGCTCGCCGACGTTCAGAACTGTAGGGAGCCCCGCGCCGACGCGGTCCTGACAATTGTCAGGACCGGGCTGGGACGGCAGGGAGGGAGCACCCGCCGACGGCCTCGAACACGGCCGAAAAAACAGCTCGACGACTCCCACGACCGCTGTCTACGATCCACCGCGCGGCATCGCGTGCCGGTCACCGTCCGGGTGAGGCATGGAGGCGCCGCGGAGATGCCCGTGGAGGCATTCAACCGTGTCAGTCGAGTTCAATCACACCATCGTCCTGTCCCGTGACCGGGAGAAGTCCGCTCGTTTCCTCGCCGAGATCCTGGGACTGGAGGTCGGGGCACCGACCGGGGTCTTCCTGCCGGTGACCACCGCCAACGGCGTCACGCTGGACTTCCTCACCATCGACGCCGACATCCCCATGCAGCACTACGCCTTCCTCGTCTCCGAGGAAGAGTTCGACCAGGCCCTGGCCCGCCTGGTCGAGGCCCGCATCCCCATCCAGGCCGACCCGCACGGCAACCACCCCCGCCGCATCAACCGCAACGACGGCGGCCGGGGTGTCTACTTCCTCGACCCGGCAGGCCACGGCCTGGAGATCCTCACCCGCCCCTACGGCACGGATCCGGCCTCCGCGCTGAACGGTGTCACCGAGGACGTGCCCGGGGCGGTCTGAGCCGGACCCGGCCGGTCCGGGGCGGGGCGTTGCCGCGTCCGTCCCGGACCCACCCGGTGAGCGGGCCAGGCCGCCGGTCAGCCGCCCTCCGACTCCACAGCGACGCCCGCCCGTTCGAGGCCGGCCCCCGGCGTGTGATCCCGGCGGGGCAGCAGCAGCGGCGTGAACAGGAGCAGTGCACCGGCCAGCGCGATGGCCGCCCGGGGACCGGCCCAGGCGGCCACCACACCCCAGAGGGCGGTGACCGTCGCTGTGGTGGCCTTGCCGATGGCCGACCAGGCGGCCAGGGTGCGGGTGACCCGGCCGGTGGGGGTGCGATCGAGACGGTGGGTGGCGAGGACCGGATTGAACACGGCGCAGCACGTGATCAGGCCGAACTCGACCAGCATGACCAGCACCAGACCGGGCGTGCCGGGGCCGGTGAAGGCCAGGCCGACCGGCCAGCAGGCCCGCAGCGCCCCGGCGGTGAGCAGCACCCGGTACCCGCCGTGGCGCGCGACGAGGCGCGGGGCCAGGCGGGAGCCGAGCAGGCCGCCGGTGCAGGGCACCGCGAAGGCGAGGGCGTACTGCCAGGGGGCGAAGTGCAGATCGTCCACCATGAGGATCAGCAGTGGCGGGGATGCCGCCATGATCAGGGAGTTCACGAGGAGCGAGTTGCAGAAGAGCGGGCGCAGTACCGGATCGGCCAGGATGTGGCGCCAGCCCTCCAGCAGGTCCCCCGGCCGGGTCACCGCGGGGTGCGGTCGCACGGGGCGCTTCCCGCCGTCGCCGATCGCCCGGAGGCCGAGCGCCGAGAGCAGATAGCTCACCGCGTCGGCCAGCACCGTCGTCACCGGACCGAACAGGCTGATCGCGGCGCCGCCCAGCGGCGGGCCGAGCATGCTGGCGGTCCAGGTCGTCGCCTCGAACCGCCCGTTCGCCACCAGCAGGTCCTGCCGCGGCAGCAAGTCCTTCAGGAACGCCCCGGCCGCCGCGTTGAAGGTGATGTCGGCCGCCGCGACGGCGATCGACACCAGCAGCAACTGGCCGAAGGTGAGCCGGCCGAGCGCGAACGCCGCGGGGATGCTCAGCAGTACCGCGCACCGGACCAGGTCCGTCGCCATCATCACCGGTCGTTTGCGGCGGATCTCCACCCATGGCCCCAGAGGCACGGACACCGCCGCACCGACCGCCGGTCCCACCGCGGCCAGCAGCGACACCTGCGCCGGACCGGCATCCAGCGCCAGAACCGCGATCAGGGCGAACGCGTCGAACGCGAGCCATGTCCCGGCCGTGCTGACCGCGTACGCGCCCCACAGCCACCCGAACCGCCGCCCCAGCGACCGTCTGCCCGCCATACCCGGCGCACTCCCCGCTCCCGTGGACAACCCGGCGTTGTCCGGCTGTCATCCAAGCGAGAGTGGGCGGGCCGGGCAAACAACCGCCCGGCATTCGCGCCACAACCGACCGTTGTGATGCGCGGTACCGGGCGTGGAGGGCTCAGCGCTGGTACAGCCCCACCAGCGTCCCGTCCGCGAGGCGGCGCTTCTCGACCTCCTCGTGCACTTGGTCCGCGCCCGGTGCGTCGGGCAGGACACACGGCTCGGACAGCGCGTAGAGGCGGAAGAAGTAGTGGTGGGCGTCGTCACCCGGCGGGGGATGCGGGCCGCCCCAGCCGTGCTGGCCGTAGCCGTTGACGAGCTCCGTACCGCCCGGTGGGATCTGCCCGGCCTCGACGCCGTCGCTGTGCGGGTCGATGCCGACCACGACCCAGTGCGCGAAGGTGCCCGACGGGGCGTCGGGGTCCTCGCACAGCAGGACCAGTTCCGCCGCGTCGTCCGGTACGCCGCTCCAGGCCAGCGGCGGAGAGACGTTGGGCCCCTCGTACGCGTACCGGCGCGCGATGAAGGCATGGTCGTTGAACGCGTTGCTGCTGAGTTCGATGCCGGTCATGTGCCCCGGGGTACCCCTAAGGGTGCCGGGGCACACGGTTCGGGCCGATTCGCCCGGGTACCCGCCAGGGCGAGCCGGAACGAGACGGGAGAGGGAGGAACCCGACGATGTCTCCCCTGGCAGAAGACCCAGCCGCGGACGTCCGCGAGGACCGGCGCGCCCCCGCCCGCACCGCCCGGCTGCGCAGCCGTATCCCCGAGCCGGACGAGGAGCCGGACCTCCTCGGCCAGTACCTCGCACAGATCTCGGCGACGGCGCTGCTCACGGCGGAGGACGAGGTACGCCTGGCCCGGCGGATGGAGACCGGCGTACGGGCGCTGGAGGAACTCGACCGGGCCGACGCCGGCGAGCACGACCTCACGGCGAGGCGGCGCCGGGAACTGGAGGGGGCCGTCCGCGACGGGCAGGCCGCCAAGGACCACATGGTCCGGGCCAACCTCCGCCTCGTGGTGTCGATGGCCAAACGGCACGCACACCGCGGTCTGCCCCTGCTGGACGTCATCCAGGAGGGCAACCTGGGGCTGATCCGGGCCGTGGAGAAGTTCGACCACACCAAGGGCTTCAAGTTCTCGACGTACGCCACCTGGTGGATCCGGCAGGCGATCGAACGGGGCCTGGCCGCGCACGCGCGCTCCGTCCGGCTGCCGATGCACGTCGTGGAGCAGCTGCAGAAGATCGCCAAGGTCGAGCGGCGGCTGCGGCTCGAGCTGGATCGTGAGCCGAGCATCGAGGAAGTGGCCCGGGAGAGCGGCCTCGCCGAGGACCGGATCGGCTGGCTGCGCCACGTCGGACGGGACGCGGTCAGCCTCGACACTCCGGTCGACGAGAAGGGCGAGACCGTCGTCGGCGACCTCATCGCCGACACCGAGGTCCTCCAGGCCCCGGAAGTGGCCGAGTTCCGGGCGCTCGCCGAGGAACTGCGTGAGGCCGTCGGCACGCTCGCGCCCCGCGAGGCCATGATCCTCAGCCTGCGCTACGGGCTGCACGACGGGCACACCCGCACGCTGAACGAGGTCGCCGGACGGGTCGGTCTCACCCGGGAGCGGGTGCGCCAGCTCGAGAAGGAGTCGCTCGCCCGCCTGCGGGAGCCCGAGAGCCGCGAACGGCTGGTGGCATGGGCGGGCTGACCTCGAACGTCGGTTCCCACGCCGGCTCTCGCTCGGCCGCCCACGTCAGGCGTCCGGCGCCGCCAGCATCAGCGAACCGTCCGCCGCCTCCCGCACCACCGCCCCGCCACTGATCCGGTCCAGCGTGGCGCGCAGCCAGGAACGGTCCTTGCGGGAGGCGGGCTCCAGCCGCATCCGCCGGACCCGGAGCGGCACCATGCGCAGCCCCGCCAGCCGCCCGCTGTCCGCCTCGACCGACACGAGGAAGGCCAAGCGCAGGTCGTCGCGGTACTCCTCGTGGCCGGAGATGCCCTCGTAGTCGTCGACGAAGTCGCCGCAGCCGTAGAGGATCAGCCGGTCCCGGTACACCTCCAGCGGGCGGGGATGGTGCGAGGAGTGCCCGTGGACGACGTCGGCTCCGCCGTCGATCAGCGCGTGCGCGAAGCGGACCTGCTCCCGGGGGACGTGATACCCCCAGTTCGAGCCCCAGTGCACGGACACCACGGTGAGGTCACCGGACCGGCCCGGCCGCCGCACCACGGCTCGGGCCGTGGCCGGCGAGAGATCGGGCAGATACGCGACGCCCGGCCGGTCCGCCCTCGCCGCCCAGCCGGACGGGATGCCGCTGGAGCCCGCCCCGAGGGCGAACACCCGCAGGCGGCGGCCGCCGGCGAGCGGGACGACGGCGGGCGCGTACGCCGCGTCGGCGTCGCGTCCCGCGCCCGCCGTCCGCAGCCCCGCCCGGGCCAGGGCGTCCAGGGTCTCCAGCAGTCCCGTCCGGCCGAAGTCCAGGACGTGGTTGTTGGCGAGAACGGTCACGTCCGGCCGGACCACCGCCAGCGCCGGCAGGTTCGCCGGGTGCATCCGGTAGTGGATCTCCTTGCCGGACGCGAACGTACCGGCGCACGTAACCGAGGTCTCCAGATTCACGATCCGTGCGTCCGGAGCGGCCTCGTCCAGCACCCGCAGCGCCGCACCCCACGGCCACGACGCGGCCACCGGCACGGGCACCGGGCCGTGCGCCGACTCCGCCAGCCGGACGTAGGACCGGGCGTCCTCGACGTACGCCTCCCGCAGTGCCGGGTCACCGGGATGCGCGAGGATCTGGTCGACGCCGCGCCCGAGCATCACGTCACCGCACAGGAACAGCGTCACTACCGCGCCGCCCACTCCTCCACGGTAGGCGCACCCCGGCCGCCGGAGTCAGGCGTCGACCCTCACCGCGCACGACCACCCGTACGCATCCGGCCCGATCCGCAGCGTGTTCCACGCCACCGCCGTCGGGATCGCGCCCGTGATCTCCACGTCGGCGAGGCCGGTGACCGCCAGCCGTACGTCCAGGCCGCCGTCGGCCTCGTCGGCCTCCACGTCCACGGGCACCTGGCCGTACGCCTCCAGCCGGAAGATGACCTCGTCCAACAGCCCGGCGAGCAGATCGTCGTCGCTGGCCTCGGGCAGACGGACCCGGTCCACGGCGGTGGGCCGCACCCGGGAGACGTCCGCGAAGCACTCCACCATCGCCAGGACGGCCTCCGCCAGACAGTGCTCTCTGCACGCCGCCCACGCCTCGATCCGGATGTCGCCGGGATGCGGCACCGCCCGGTGCCCGCACTCGCCCGGCTGCCGCCCTTGCCCTCCGTCGCCCGTGTCACCGCCCATGAACATCGCCTGCCCGAGGCTCGCCCACCCATGCGGCCCCACGCCGCACCGGCGGATCAGACGGGCTCGTCCGCGAGGTACGGCGGCGCCGGCTCGTACTGGATGTACCGCCGCACGGCCCGCGCGTGTTCCCGGCCGTGCAACCGCCCGACCAGCCACAACGCACTGTCGATACCGGCCGAGACACCCTGGCTGGTGACCAGGTTGCCGTCGACCACGTAGCGGGCGTCCCGGACCACGGTCACGTCCCCCCGCGCCTCCAGGGTCTCCTCCTGGCTCCAGTGCGTCGCCACCCGGCGTCCGCGGGCGGGTCCGGCGGCGTGCAGCAGGAACGTGCCGGTGCACACGCCGTGCACCCACGCGGCCCGCTCCGCGGTCTTCCCGATCCAGTCGGTGACCACCGGGTTGCGCGACTGTGTCTCCCGGGCACCCAGCCCGCCCGGGACGTGCAGCACGTCCAGCGGCGGATGGTCGTCGAGGGTGTGGTCGGGCAGGACACGCAGGCCCTTGTTGCAGCGCACGGGCCCGGCGTGCTCGGAGACGAGCACGGCCGTGTCGGCGCCGTCCCGGAGCCGGGCGGAGACGGTGAAGACCTCCCAGGGCCCCACGAAGTCGAGCTCCTCGGCGTCCTCGAAGACCAGCAGTCCGTAGGTGGTCATGCGGTACGTCCTTCCTCTGCGGAATCTGCCCGGGGCCCCGGAGGCCCCGAGGGCCGTGTGGCGGAGCGGAACCGGGCGCGGTAGTCCGACGGCGCGACACCGAGCCGGCGGTGGAACGTGCGGCGCAGGGTCTCGGCGGTGACGAAGCCGCAGCGGCGGGCGATGGCGTCGACCGGTTCGTCCCCCTCCGTGAGCGCCCGCCGGGCCGCCTCGACACGCACCTGCTCGACGTAGGCCGCCGGGGGCACACCGAGTTCGGCGGTGAACCGGCGCTGCAGCTGACGCGGGCTCAGCCCGGCGTGCGCGGCGAGACCGGCGACGTCGTGCCGGGCGCCGGGGTCGGCGTGGACCGCGGTGACGGCGGCCCGCACCGGGTCGGTCGCCGGCTGCCGCGACCACAGCGCCACGCTGAACTGCGACTGGCCGCCCGGACGGCGCAGGAAGAGCACCAGCCGACGGGCCACCTCGTGTGCGGCGTCCCGGCCGAGGTCGTCCTCCACCAGGGCGAGCGCCAGATCCATCCCCGCCGTCACTCCGGCCGAGGTCCACACCCGCCCGTCCCGGACGAAGATCGGGTCGCAGTCCACCCGCACCTCGGGATGCTCCCGGGTCAGCTGCTCCGCGCGGGCCCAGTGCGTGGTGACCCGCCGCCCGTCCAGCAGCCCCGCGGCCGCCAGCAGGAAGACCCCGCTGCACACCGAGGCCACCCGCCGGGCACCGGCCGCCGCGGCGGTGACCCAGGCGACCAGCTCCCTGTCCTGCCGGGCCCGGTCGACGCCGTGACCGCCGACCACCACGAGGGTGTCCGTGCCGGCCGGGTCGACATCGTCCACGCCGTGCGCGGCCTCCATGACCAGTCCGCTGACCGACCGGACCGGCCCCGCCCTGGTCCCCACGACCTCGCAGGCGTACCCGCCCGCGCTGTGGAACACCTCGTGCGGTCCGGTGAGGTCGAGCGGCTGGAAGCCGTCGAAGACGACGAAGACGGTGCGGCGATCGGTCACGCCCTCACGCTCCACCGGGGCTCCCTGCGGCGTCAACGACACGCATCCCACAGATCGCGCCATGGGACGTCCGGCCAGGCGTGGGTACCACGAGGAGCGGGGGAGAGGAGGCTGACGATGATCTCCCGGACGGTCACCCTGCCCGCCGACGGCGCCGGCCTCACCGGCGACCTGATCGTGCCGCCGGGCGCCCGCGGAGTCGTGCTGTTCGCGCACGGCAGCGGCAGTTCCCGGCACAGCCCCCGCAACCGCGAGGTCGCCGCCGGCCTGCGTACCGCCGGGCTCGGCACCCTGCTCATCGACCTGCTCACCGAGGAGGAGGAACGCCGGGACGTCGTCACCGCCGAACTCCGCTTCGACATCCCCCTGCTGGGCCGCCGGCTGGTGGCCGCCCTCGACTGGCTGGCGCGGGACCCGGACACTTCGGGCCTGCCCGTCGTCCTGTTCGGCGCCAGCACCGGTGCGGGCGCGGCCCTGGTCGCCGCGGCCCGACGCCCCGAGGGGGTGAGGGCGGTCGTCTCACGCGGCGGACGGCCCGACCTGGCGGACGGCGCCCTGGACGCCGTGCGCGTCCCGGTGCTGCTCATCGTGGGCGGCCGGGACACACATGTGCTGCGGCTCAACGAGGAGGCGGCCCGGCGGCTGCCCGCCCCGCACACCCTCCATGTGGTACCCGGCGCCACCCACCTGTTCGAGGAACCCGGCGCACTCGACCAGGTCACCGAGGCCGCCCGGCAGTGGTGCGACGAGCAGCTGAGGACGGCCACGGGCCGATGACCGCCGGTCCGCAAGGCGCGCATCGTCCGGTGGGCGCGGGGGTACGCGGGAGCTGGACCGGAGGGGCAGCCGGACGGGCCCAGGACGGCAGCCGGACCGGACGGGAGCGGGGCCGAACCGGCCGGGGGCCTCTTTCGTGAGGGAAGCGGAGGTGACCGTCATGCGGTTCCGTGATCGCCGGCAGGCCGGTGGGGAACTGGCCGAAACGCTGCGCACCCGGCAGCGCGCGGGGGACCTGCCCGACCCGCTGGTCCTCGCTCTGCCCCGCGGCGGGGTCGCCGTGGCGCGCGAGGTGGCCGCCGCGCTGGACGCCCCGCTCGACGTGCTCGTCGTACGGAAGATCGGGGCGCCCCACCAGGAGGAACTCGGCGTCGGCGCGATGGCCGGGGACGAGGTGCCGCTCCTCGACGAGGACGCGCTGCGGTATCTCGGTATCGGCGAGGCCGCCCTCGCCCCCGTCATCGAGCGGGAGCGCGCCGAACTGCGGCGCCGCGAACGGCTGTACCGGCAGGGCCGGCCGGCCCCGGACCTGCGCGGACGGACCGTGATCGTCGTCGACGACGGCCTGGCGACCGGTTCCACGGCCCGCGCGGCGCTGCGCTTCGTACGCCGCCAGGCCCCCGCGCGGGTGCTGCTGGCCGCGCCCGTCTGCTCCCCGGAGGGCGCCGATTCGATGCGCGCCGAGGCCGACGAGGTGATCTGCCTGCACCGGCCGGCCGCGTTCATGGCCGTGGGCCTCTGGTACGAGAACTTCGACCAGCTGACGGACGAGGACGTGATGGAAGCGCTGCACGTGCAGCTTTGACCCGCTGTTCACCTGACAGGGGTGGCGGAAACCAGCCACAGCGGACAAGGATGTCCCCTCCCCACACC
The DNA here is from genome assembly GCF_040302345.1 of Streptomyces sp. NPDC126510. Classification (NCBI taxonomy): domain Bacteria; kingdom Bacillati; phylum Actinomycetota; class Actinomycetes; order Kitasatosporales; family Streptomycetaceae; genus Streptomyces; species Streptomyces sp. NPDC126510. The sequence continues at coordinate 24,819 of NZ_JBEORR010000032.1, forward strand.
TGCATCAGGAGTAACAAGTGAACGTCTCGCCGGCCGTGTGGCTGCTGACCGTGGCCGCCCTGTGCGTGCTCGTCGCCGTCGACTTCTTCGTCGGCCGCAAGCCGCACGACGTGTCCATCAGGGAAGCCGGGACGTGGACGGTGGTGTGGGTCGTCCTGGCCGTGCTGTTCGGCGTGGGGCTGTGGTTCACGGGTGGGAGCGGGCCCACGGGCGAGTTCTTCGCCGGATACATCACCGAGAAGTCGCTCAGCGTCGACAACCTCTTCGTGTTCGTCCTGATCATGGGGAAGTTCGCGGTGCCGTCGCAGTACCAGCAGCGGGTGCTGATGATCGGCGTCCTGGTGGCCCTGGTGCTGCGGGCGGTGTTCATCGCGGCCGGGGCGGCGATCATCTCCGCCTTCTCCTGGGTCTTCTACCTCTTCGGCGCCTTCCTGATCTGGACCGCCTGGAAGCTGGTCCAGGACGCCCGCAAGCAGGACCACGACGAGGAGTACCAGGAGAACAAGCTGCTGAAGATGGCGGAGCAGCGCTTCGGCGTGGCCGACCGCTATCACGGCACGAAGCTGTTCATCACCGAGAACGGCAAGCGGATCATGACCCCCATGCTGGTCGTGATGCTCGCCATCGGCTCCACCGACGTGCTGTTCGCCCTGGACTCCATCCCGGCCATCTACGGCCTGACCCAGGACCCGTACATCGTGTTCACCGCGAACGCCTTCGCCCTGATGGGCCTGCGCCAGCTGTACTTCCTCATCGGCGGCCTGCTGAAGCGGCTGGTCCACCTCTCCTACGGCCTGTCGATCATCCTCGGGTTCATCGGCGTGAAGCTGGTGCTGCACGCGCTGCACGAGTCGGGCGTCCACGTTCCCGAGATCGGTATTCCGTTCTCGCTGGGCTTCATCGTGCTGGTCCTGGCGGTCACGACGTTCACGAGCCTGCGCGCGTCGAAGCAGCAGGAGGCCGAGGCTGCGGGAGACGCTGCCGCCGAGACCCGCTAGGCGGCGGGGCAGGGGGCTGTCGTCAGACGACCCCGTCCGCGCGCAGGGCCGCCACTTCCTCTTCGGTGCGGCCCAGTTCGGCGAGGATCGCCCCGGTGTGCTCGCCCACGGCCGGTACGGGGTCCATGCGCGCGGGCAGACCCGCCAGGTCGGCGGGCGGGAGCAGCGCCTCCACGGTGGCGCCCGGCACCTCGACCTCGCTCCAGCGGCCCCGGGCGGCCAGTACGGGATGGTCCAGGAAGGCGGCCACGTCGTTGACCCCGGCACAGGCGATGCCGATGCGCTCCAGGTCCTTGAGGAGCTCGTCGGAACCGGAGCGGGCACAACGCTCGGCGACGACGGCGTTGAGCTCCTCGCGGTGGGCGACGCGGTCGGAGCCGGTGGCGAACCGCGGATCCTCGGCCAGCTCGGGGCGGCCGAGGAACTCCGCGCACAGCGCGACCCATTCCCGCTCGTTCTGGATGGAGAACAGCACGTCCTTGCCGTCGGCGGCGGGGTATGTGCCGTACGGCGCGATGGTGGCGTGCTGGGTGCCCAGGCGCGGGGGCTGGGTGCCGCCGTGCCGGGTGTAGTAGGCGGGCTGGCCCATCCACTCCGCGAGCGCCTCGAACAGCGAGACCTCCACGGGGTGGGCCTCGCCGGTGGTGGCGCGGGTGTACAGGGCGGTGAGGACGCCGCTGTAGGCGTACATCCCGGCGGCGATGTCGGCGACGGAGATCCCGGTCCGGGCGGTGCCCTCGGGGGTTCCGGTCAGTGACACCAGCCCGGTCTGGCACTGCACGAGCAGGTCGTAGGCCTTGCGGTCGGACCAGGGGCCGGTCGTGCCGTAGCCGGAGATCGTGCACGGGATCAGGTTGGGCCGGCGGCCGGTGACGGTCGCGGCGTCCAGACCGAGCCGGGCGGCGGCTCCCGGGGCGAGGTTCTGCACGAAGACGTCGGCGCCGTCGAGGAGGTCGTGCAGGATCTCGTGACCGCGGGGGTCCTTCAGGTCGAGGGTGAGGGACTCCTTGGAGCGGTTGAGCCAGACGAAGTAGCTGGAGTGCCCGTGCACGGTCGTGTCGTACCGGCGGGCGAAGTCACCGCCGCCCGGCCGCTCCACCTTGATCACCCGGGCCCCGAGATCGGCGAGCTGCCGTGTGGCGTAGGGCGCGGCCACGGCCTGCTCCAGGCTGACCACCGTGACCCCGGCCAGGGGGTACCGCTGCACGCTCATGCCTCAAGCTCCCGAATCGTGTACGGAGGGCGCCCGGACAGTCTGCCCCAGGAGGACAGCCGGAGGGCATGCCGCCGACGCGATCCGGATCACGCCGACGGACGGTTTCGGAGGGCGGCGATGTCGCTGACGTGCGGTTCGTGGGCGTGCGGGTGGTCATGGCCGGGTGGCGGCCACGGCGGCCCTGCGAGTTCCTCACCAGCGCGCGGGGGCACGGTGAGGGCTTGCGCGATGCCCATGGCCGGGGATGCGGCGGACACGGCGAACCCGCGACGCTCATGGCCGGGCCAGCCTGCGCATCGTGAGGGCCAGTTGCAGGCGCAGCCGTCCTTGTGGCGTGCGGACCGGCCAGCCGAGGAGGTGTTCGGCCTGGGACAGGCGGTCCTGGAGCGTGGAGTGGTGGACGTTGATCTCGGCGGCAGCCGCCCGCAGGCTCGACGTGGACGCGACCGCGTGCAGGGTGGCCGGCAGCCAGGGGGCGGTCGCGGCGGCGGTCTCCAGGGCACGGACGTCTTCCGGCGGCTCGGAACCCGGCGCGACGAGACGGGCGAGAAGGGCGATGCCGCCCAGCTCGTCGGCGTGGACGACCGAGGGCCCGGGATCCTGCGGGGTGCCCTCGGCGGTGAACCGCAGGGCGGTACGGGCCCCGTCCCAGGACCTGGGCAGCTCCAGCACGGGCACGGCGGGCCCGACACCGAGGCGCCCGGCGGGGAAGCGGGAGCCCGCCGGAGTGCGGTGGGGTCCCTCGGAAGGGGGGTCGAGGCGGGTCGGAGTGGGGTGGAGACCGGCGGAGGACGCGGTCGAGCCGGCCCCGGGACGCGCGGCGTTCGGTACCGGGGTGGCCGGTCGAGCTGCGGGAGGGAGCACCCCTGCGCCGCCCCGGGGATCGGATACGGCCCCCGCCGCCGGGCTCGTGAGGCCGCGTCCGGGCCGGCCGTTGCCTTCCGCGGACGGATGACCGGTCTGCGGAACGGGCCCCGCATCGGCGGGTACCACCCGGGGCCGGCCGTTCAGCGGGGCGAGAGCCCGGGCGTGGGCGGCGAGGTCCAGACCGAGGCGGCGCGCGGCGTGCAGCCGGGCCTGTTCGGGGGCCGTGGCGTCGAGGAGGGTCTCGACCAGTGCCGGATCGTCGGCCGGTGCCCGGCCGCGCGTGCGGTCGAGGACGAGCCGTACGGCACCGGCGGCCCGTTCCAGGATCACGGCGTCGACGACGCTGGGGGCGACCGCCACATGCTGCGCGTCGGCGGTCTCGGGCACAGCCCGGGCGTATTCGGCGTCGAGTCCGTTCGCCGCGGTGCCCCGGGGCTCGGCCTCGCCCGCTCCCCGCTCCAGCCACAGCACCGCCGCACTGTCGGGGCTCAGCCGCGCGCAGGGCCAGGCCGGGTCCGGCGCGGCCTCTCCGTCACGCCGGGTGCCGTCGGCCTCCACCCTCATGTGCACACGCCGCTCCGGATCCACCAGCCGCGCCGGGCAGCCGGCCAGCACGGCGGCGCCGCGCACGAGTGCCTCCACACCCGCCCTGGACTCGGCCAGGCGGTCGAAGTAGGCGATGACCCGGACCGCCGCACCGGCATCCGGGTCGAGGGCGGTCAGCCGCCCGGCCAGCTCTTTCATAGAGCCATGGTGCGGTACGCGGCCGCTTTCGCGGTCGGTCGGAGTGCGGGGGCTTTCGCCTGACCCGCAGCCCCCTCATACGCCGAGCAACCTCCGAAGCCAGGCGACCTGGGCTCCCCGTGCCGCCTGTGACACCGCCGCCTGGGGTGCGAACCCGTCGAAGCCGTGGAAGCCACCCGGCCACACATGCAGCTCGGCCACTCCGCCGGCCTGCCAGATGCGCGAGGCATAGGCGACGACCTCGTCGCGGAAGGTCTCCGCCGAGCCCACGTCGAGGAAGGCGGGAGGCAGGCCGGTCAGGTCCTCGGCGCGGGCCGGTGCCGCGTACGCCGGCACGTCGGGGCCACCGCGGCGCGAGCCGAGCAGCGCGCTCCAGCCGGTCTCGTTGGCGGTGCGGTCCCACACCCCGAGGCCCGCCATCTGATGCGTCGAGGGCGTGTCGTTGCGGTCGTCGAGCATCGGGCACATCAGCACCTGCCCGATCGGCCGCGGCCCCTTGCGGTCCCGGGTGAGCAGGGCCAGGGCCGCGCACAGCCCGCCCCCGGCGCTCGCGCCCGCGATGACGATCCGCTCCGGGTCCGCGCCGAGTTCGGCGGCGTGGTCCGCCGTCCACACCAACCCGGCGTACACGTCCTCGACCGGCGCGGGATGCGGATGCTCCGGCGCCAGCCGGTACTCCACGGACACCACGACCGCGTCCATCGCCTGCGCCCAGGCCAGCGGTACGTCGACGCCGACCCGGTTGTTCCCGAGGACCATGCCCCCGCCGTGCACGTGGTAGATCACGGGGCGCGGCCCGGCGCTCTCCGGCGCCGCGGGGCGGCAGATCAGCAGGGAGACGTCCGGCTCACCCTGCGGCCCCGGCACCCGCCGGTCCTCCACCTCGAACACCCCGCCCATCGTCAGGTCGAGCTCGGCCAGCAGCTGGATGCCAGGACCCTGACGCACCTCGGCGATCTCGTCGGGGGTCAGCCCCGGGCTGATCACGTCCTTGATCAGCTCCAGGGCGGCGGCGAGTTCGGGGTCGAACGGGGGCGGAACATGCGTCATGGCGTCTCCTCACGCGAGGTCGCGGCGGCTCGTGCAGCCATGGTCGGGCCCGTGGCAGATCCGGGGACGCCGCCGGACGGCGGAAACCGCCCGCCGCACGGCGGGTGGTGCCACGGGGGCGGGCGACGGGCCGGGGCGAGCGTGGCAGCGACTGCGGGTGTCCGCCGCCGGACTCGGCGGTCAGGGTAGCGGCCTGCCGAACCCACGCGGCGGGAACGAGCGGCTCAACCAGGGGCTCAGCACCTCTCGCGGTTCAGCACCGTGGCTCAGCCGCCTCGGCGGGCTGAACCGTCTCACGACTCGGCGGCGGGCCTCCAAGACTCAGTGGCCGCGACGGCCCACGGGGGGTGAGTCCCCCTGTTCCGGATCCGCCCCTTACAGGGCTCGCGCCACGGGCCTCGCATGGCCAGCCGCCCTCGCAGGCCCCAGCCCCCTCGGGGCCCAGCCACCTCGCATGACTCAGCCACCTGCCTTGCCCAGCCACTTCGCCGGGCGCAGCCCACCTCACCCCTCGCGGCTCAGCCACTTCACAGGACCCAGCGGTCTCATAAAGCCCACCCGTCTCACAGGGCCCGCCGCCCTTCACAGCTATACCCTTTCCTATTACTTAGGCTGTTTGATGCGGTTTGGTAGTCATTCAGCAGGGATGAGAATGCGGTGACGACGGAGCAGCAGACGCCCGGGCTGCCTGGCGCGCACGGCGCGGAGCAGGCCGACGGGCTGCCGTTCCGCCCACGCGCTCTCGCCACAGCGCACCGGGTGGCCCGAGCCGCGGCCCTGCCGGCCGGTCTGCTGGGCCTGGTGAGCCTCATCGGATGGATCTCGGGGGCCGATGGCCTGAAGCAAGTGCTGCCCGGCGCCGCGGTGGCCATGAAGGCCAACACCGCCGTGGCTCTCATGGCGCTCGGCCTTTCCCTGTACGCGGTCGTACGAGGCGGCGCCCGCCCGGGGACGCTCGCTGTCTCCCGCGTGGCGGCGGTCCTGGTCGCCCTGCTCGGCGCGCTCACCCTCGCGGAGTACGCGACCGGGGCGGACCTGGGGATCGACGAGCTGCTCTTCGCGGACGACACCGCCCACCAGGGAACGGACCCGCCGGGCCGGATGGCGCCGAACACGACCGCGGCGCTGATAGCCGCGGGCGCGGGTTCCCTCTGTGCCGGCGCGCCCCGGGTTCCCGCCTGGGTGAGTCAGATCCTGGGACTGGCCGTCGGAGCTCTCGGCATGCTGAGGCTGTACGGGGCCGCCTACGCGGTGCCACAACTGGAGCAGTTCGGCCCCTACTCCGGCATGGCCCTGCACACCGCGGTGGCGTTGGTGCTGCTGGGGACGGCGCTCTTCCTGGCCCGTCCGGGAGAGGGTTGCGCGGGGCTGCTGCTGAACGCGGGGACGACGGGCGCCCTGGGACGATGGCTGTTCGTCACCGTCCTGATCGTGCCGCCGCTGCTGGGCCTGGCCACCCTGGCGGGTGAGGACGAAGGGGTCTTCGGGTCGCGGCTGGGCACCGCGCTGCTCGTCTGCGGCCACGTGGCCGTGTTCACGGCGGTGATCTTCGCGACCCTGGCCGTGGGCCGTCGTGTCGAGGTGGCGCACGGCCGACTCGAATGGCAGGTGCGCCAGAACGAGCTGCTGCAGGCCTTCATGGACCACACGCCCGCGGTGGTGTTCATCAAGGACCTGGACGGCCGCTTCCTGGCCGTCAACACGACGTTCGAGCAGAGCCTGGACCTGTCCCGGGACCAGGTCCTGGGCCGCCGGGACGACGACGTCATGCCGTCCGACCTCGCGCGCCAGGCGCGAGCCGCCGACCTCGCGATGCTCGCGGAGGGCAGGCCCGTGCAACGAGAGGAACAACTCGCCCTGCCGGGCGGTCCGCGGGAGGTCCTCTCCACCCTGTTCCCGCTCAAGGACGCCTCCGGCACGCCCTACGCCCTGTGCGGGGTCGTCACCGACATCACCGAACGGGTCGCGGCGCAGCGCGAGGTCCAGCGCTCGCACCGGCGGTTCCTCGCCCTGCTGGAGGCCGCTCCCGACGCCACCCTGATCACCGACGGCGGCGGCACCGTCCTCATGGCCAACCCGCAGGTGCAACGCCTGTTCGGACGCGTGCCGGGCGACCTCGTCGGCACCGACGTGATCGGCCTGGTGCCCGCCGCCCGGCGCCGGCGGCACGGTGCCCTCCTGGAGGCGTACTTCCGCCGGCGTGCTCCGAAGCCGACGGTCCTGGACACGGACCTGTTCGGGCTGCGCGGCGACGGCTCCGAGTTCCCCGTCGAGGTGAGCGTCAGCAGCCTGCGGTCCGAACAGGAGACCCTGGTGGTCCTGACCGTCCGGGACATCACCGAGCGCCGACGGCTGGAGGCCGAACGCGCCGAGCGTTACGAGCAGCAGCGGCGTATCGCCTACACCCTGCAGCACAGCCTCATGGGGGAGCCGCCCCGCCTGGCGTACCTGCCGTGCGCCTACCGGTACCTGGCGTCCGTCCAGGACCCCGGAGTCGGTGGCGACTGGTTCGACGTCATCCCCCTCGACGGGCGCCGCACGGGCGTCCTCATCGGCGATGTGATGGGCCGGGGCCTGGAAGCCGCGGCCGTCATGGGGCAACTGCGCGCCGCCTCCCACGCCCTGGCCCGCACGGGCGCCACGCCCAGCGGGCTGATGAGCGCCCTCGACACGTTCGTCGGCGACCTGGCGGGCCAGCTGGTCACCTGCGTCTACCTGGTCCTGGACCAGAGCAGGCACGAGGTCACCCTGTGCTCGGCGGGCCACCTGCCGGTCATCGCCCTGCCGCCCGACGGTCCGGCCTGCCGGCTGACCTCACCCGTCGGCGTGCCCCTGGGCGTCAACGACGCCGGACACGGCGTGCCGTTCGAGGAGGCGACCAGGCCGCTGCCCCCGGGCAGTGCCCTCGTGCTCTACACCGACGGGCTGGTCGAAAGGCCCGGCACCGACATCGAGGCGCAGGTCGACGTCCTCACGCGCACCGTCGACATCGCGCTGAAGGGCGCCCCCGTGGACGACCCGGGCACCCTCGACCAAGCGGCGGACCGCCTGGTCAGGACCCTCATCGCGGACACGGACACCTCCGACGACGACGTCACGCTGCTCCTGCTCGGTGTGCCCGGCCCGGAAACGAACGGGCTCCGAGCCTGAGCGGGCGCCACCGGCGCACGGTCTCCGGCGGCACGACCGCGTCTCTGTCACGGTCCGGGCACGCATCGCGCACACTTCTGGCCACGCAACCGAAGTGGCTGAAAAATGTGTCTCCGAACGTGGCCGGCCGCTGGGGAGCGGCCGCCTTGGGGGGCTGGAAATGAACACATGGGCGGTGCCCGGATACACCGAGTCGCTCGAACTCGGGGCCGGGGCGAGCGGCCGGGTCGTCCTCGCCGTGCACGAGGAGACCGGCGTGCCGGTAGCCGTGAAGTACCTCAGCGAGTCGCTGCGTACCCGACCTGGATTCGTGCGCGACTTCCGGGCGGAGGCACGGCTGCTCGGCGGGCTGGAGAGCCCTCATGTCGCCGGGCTGTACGAGTACGTGGAGAGCCCGGGCGGTGCCGCCATCGTGATGGAGCTGGTCGACGGCGTCCCGCTGCGCACGCTGCTGAGGCGGGAGGGCCCCCTCGCCGCGGAGGCCGCGCTCGTCGTCCTCAAGGGATCGCTGCTCGGCCTGGCCGACGCGCACCGCCTCGGCGTCGTCCACCGCGACTACAAGCCGGAGAACGTCCTGGTCGTACCCGACGGGTCCTCCAAGCTCGTCGACTTCGGCATCGCCGTGGACGCGGGCACCAGCGCCGGGGTGGCGGGAACCCCCTCCTACATGGCCCCCGAGCAGTGGACCGGTGCACCCGCCTCGCCCGCCTCCGACGTCTACGCGGCCACGGCCACCTTCTTCGAGTGCCTGACGGGGCACAAACCGTACGACGGCGACAACCTCGCGGAGCTGGCGCTGCGGCACCTCGACGCGCCCGTCCCCGCCGAGGAGGCCCCCGAGGCGGTGCGGGAGCTGGTACGGCGCGGTCTGGCCAAGGACCCGGCGGGACGGCCCGCGCAGGCCGAGGCGTTCGTCCTCGAACTGGAGGCGGTCGCCGGCGCCGCCTACGGCAGCGACTGGGAGGAGCGGGGCCGTGGAAGGCTCGCCGCGCTGGCGGCCCTGCTGCCGCTGCTCCTTCCCTCGGCCCGCACGGCCCCCCGGAGCACCACGGACACCGCTCGCACCGTGCTGAGCCGGACGCCGGGCCCCGGCCGGGCCCACCCCTGGCTGCCCGGCCGCCCCGGAGTGCTCGTGTCCGCCGCCGCGGTACTCCTCGGTGCCCTCCTGACGTACGGGCTGCCGTACGACCCCGGGGCCGCGGCGCAGACGGCGCAGGCCCTGGCCACCACCGGCGCAGGGTCCGGCGCGGGCCCGGCGGCATCTGCCGCCCCGGCCGACTCCTCCCCGTCAGCCACCGCCACGGCCTCGGTCACCCCGTCGCCGTCCCCCACCCCGCCGGCCTCGGCCCCGACTACCACCGCCACCGGTGCCCCCACGGCCTCCGCCGCCCCGCCCGGTGGCGAGGAGGCCACCGCTCCCGCCGCGACGAGCACCGCACCCCCCACCGCGACGACGCCGACGACCACGGCCCCGCCCACCGGTCCCGCCGTCAAGGACGTCACCGTGTCGGCCTTCCGGCAGACGGGCCCCACGACCGCCACGGCGACCCTCGGCATCACCACGGACGGCACCGGCCCGGTCTCCATCACCGTCTCGTGGTTCACGGGCGACACCGCGGGGCAGCCGGGCACGGCGGACGGCGCGTCCCAGACCTTCGAGCGCAGCGGCGCCACCCAGTACACGCTCAGCGTCGACCACACCTTCCTGAACCTCGGCTGCTACTGGACGGTGCAGGCCACCACGACTCCGGCCGCCGCCGACGGCGGCGCCTCGCAGCAACTCCTCACGAGGCGGTGCGACCTGCGATGACCGCACACCACGACGACCGCACGACCGAGCCGACCGACGACGAGCGGACAGCGGTGCCGGGCTCCGCGGGTGAGCGGACAGAGGTGCTGGACCCCGTCGGCGAGCAGACCGCGGTGCTGGGTCGTGCCGGCGGAGAGACCGCGGTGCTGGGTCCCGCCGGCGAAGAGACTGCGGTGCTCGGTCGTGCCGGCGAGCAGACCGCCGTGCTCGGTCCTGCCGGCGAGCAGACCGCCGTGCTCGGTCCTGCCGGCGAAGAGACCGCCGTGCTCGGTCCCGCCGGTGAACAGGCCGAGGTGCCGGGGAGCTCCGCCGATGGGAGGCGGACGCTCGGGGTCGAGGGGGAGTACAGCGCCACCGTCCTCGCCAGTCACTGGATCCAGCGGCCCGGAGCCGACGAGACCGCCGCGGAGCAGGCGGCGACGGAGAAGCCGCCTGCCCGGCCGACGTCCCCCGACCGGGCCGAGGGAACCGTGCTGCGTTTTGGCCCGGGTGTGAGCGCCGCCGTTCACCACCGCACCCACCGGACACTCCCCGCCGTCCCGCCGCCTCCCGCGCCCCGGGAGCGACGGCTGCGCAGGCACGCCCTGCCCGCGCTGGTCGTCCTCTGCGTCCTCACGTTCCTCGCGTGGCAGCGCCTCGGGCCGCCCCTGGCGGTGAGCACGGCGTCGGTCACGGCCCGGCCGACGTCCCTGGGCTGCGACGGCACCGCGGACCTCGTCGCCCTCGTCACCACCAACGGCCGCCCGGGCACGCTGTCCTACCGCTGGATCCGGAGCGACGGCACCGCCTCGGGCGTGCTCAAGGAGGTGCTGGCCCCGGGGCAGCGACAGGCACGCCTGCACCTGCGCTGGACCTTCCAGGGCACGGGGCACCGGGCGGCCCGGGCGGAACTGCGCATCCTCTCCGGGGCTCCGCGCACGGTCACCGCCGGCTTCACCTACGACTGTCCCTGACGTCCGGCAGCCGCCCCCACGCGCAGCCCGTCCATCACGAAATCGAGCAGGCGGGTGGCGCGGGGCTGCCAGTCGGTGCCGGCGGGCAGCGTCCAGAGCCCGCCGATGAGGAGGAAGAGGTCGTCCGCGGTGATCCCCGGGCGGATTGTGCCGGCCTCCTCCGCGGCCCGGAGCAGCAGCTCGGCCGCCTCGGTCACCGGTGCGTGCCCGGGCTTCGCCGGCTGCCCCGGTGCGCTGGTGGCCTGGCGGATCGCATCGGCCAGGCCCGCCTTGGCCAGGGCGAACCGCGCCAGCCGGTCCATCCATTCGCGCAGCGCCCGGTCGGGCTCCCGGCTCTCCAGCAGCGGTGCCGCGGTGTCGGCGACCTGCTGCATCTCGTGCCGGTAGAGCTCCAGCACGAGTGCTTCGCGGGTGGGGAAGTGGCGGTAGAAGGTGCCCTGCCCGACGCCCGCCTTCTTGGCGATCGCGCTCAGCGGGACGTCCGCCGAACGTGTCAGTTCCTCCAGCGCCACTGCCAGGATGCGCTCGCGGTTGCGCTGCGCGTCCGAGCGCAGAGGGGCGTCCTTCTTCTGCCGCACTCGTACTCCTCGCGGGCCGCGGCCGAAACCGGACCTTGCTAAGCGGACAGTTGTCCGTTACGTTTCCACAGGAGCGGACAACTGTCCGCTTGCTTCATCGTATCGGCGGGCCACCCGTGCGGACAGCCCGTGCCGACGGACAGCCCGTGCCGGACGCGCCGCGCGCGGGCGCGCCCCGCATCCGCCCCTTCGCGGACCGGCACCACCACCCGCAGCGCCCGCCCCTTACCCGGCGATGTCAGAGAGAAGGCTTCCATGCCCCCATCGACGTCCAGCGACCTCACCCTGTCCGTCAACGGCGAGAAGTACACGCTGACCGTCGACCACCGCACCACCCTGCTCGACGCCTTGCGCGAACGACTCGACATGACGGGCACCAAGAAGGGCTGCGACCAGGGCCAGTGCGGTGCCTGCACGGTCCTGCTCGACGGCCGCCGCAGCCTGGCCTGCCTCCAGCTCGCCGTGGCCGCGGAGGGGCGCGAGGTCACCACCATCGAAGGCGTGGCCGAGGGAGAGCGACTGCACCCCGTGCAGCAGGCGTTCCTCGACCTGGACGGCTTCCAGTGCGGCTACTGCACACCGGGCCAGATCTGCTCGGCCATCGCCGTGATCGAGGAGCACGCGGCCGGCTGGCCGAGCGCGGTGACCGGCGACGTCCGGCCCGAGGCGGGACCACCGCCGCTGACCCCCGAGGAGATCCGCGAACGCATGAGCGGCAACCTGTGCCGATGCGGCGCCTACGTGTCGATCGTCCAGGCCGTGGCCCGGGCCGCCGAAGAGACCAAGGGAGCGGCAGCATGAGGGAGTTCGGCTACCAGCGGGCGTACGACGTCTCCGGCGCCGTGGCGCTGCTCGACGGCGACGGGGAGGCCCGGTACCTGGGCGGCGGGACCAACCTCGTCGACCTGATGAAGACCGGCGTCGAACGGCCCGCCCGGCTCGTGGACGTACGCGAACTGCCCCTGAACCGTGTCGAGCCGGCCGAGGACGGCGGGCTGCGCATCGGGGCGACGGTCACCAACAGCGACCTGGCCGCCCACCCCGAGGTCCGGCGCCGCTACCCTGCCCTGGCGCAGGCGGTGCTGGCCGGAGCCTCCGGGCAGCTGCGCAACATGGCCACCGTCGGCGGCAACCTCCTCCAGCGCACCCGCTGCGGCTACTTCGCCGACGTCGACTCCCCCTGCAACAAGCGTGATCCCGGCAGCGGCTGTCCCGCCATCACGGGCGAGCACCACAATCACGCCGTCCTGGGCGCCTCCGGCCACTGTGTGGCCACCCACCCCTCCGACATGGGCGTGGCACTGGCCGCCCTCGATGCGAGCGTGTCGTACGAAACGGCTGCCGGAGCGGGCGAGTCGGCGCTCGCCGACTTCTACCTTCCGGTGGGGGAGACCCCGCATCTGGAGACCGCCCTGCCGCCGGGCGCACTCATCACCGGCGTCACCCTCCCGGCTACTGCCACGGCGGCCAACTCGCGCTACCGCAAGGTGCGCGAGCGGGCTTCGTACGCCTTCGCCATCGGCTCCGTCGCCGCCGCGCTCGACGTCCGTGACGGCCATGTCCACGACGTGCGACTGGCGTTCGGCGCGGTCGCCTCCCACCCCTGGCGCGCCCGCACGGCCGAACGTGTCCTGACCGGCGCCCCGGCCGACGCCCGGAACTTCGCGGCCGCCGCGGACGCCGAACTGGCGGCCGCCAGGCCCCTGCCCCACAACGGATACAAGGTCACCCTGATGCGCAACCTCGTCGTGGCCGTGCTGAGCGAACTCGCCGAGGAGGCCGCCCGATGACCACCGCCACCCGGGGCAACACCGGCACCGCGCACACCCGCGTCGAAGGCCGCGACAAGGTCACCGGCGCGGCCCGCTACGCCGGCGAGATCCCCTTCGCGGACCTCGCCCACGGCTGGCTGGTGCTGTCGACCGTGGCCCGCGGCCGCGTCCGCGCCCCGGACACCGACGCCGTGCTCGCGATGCCGGGCGTCCTCACCGTGCTCCACCACGGCAACGCCCCGCGCGTCGACACCGCCTTCACCGGCATGATGGGCGTCGCGCCGGACCCGAGCACCGGCCTCTTCCAGCACGACCGGGTGCCCCACATGGGCTGGCCGGTGGCCCTGGTCGTCGCCGAGACGTCCGAGCAGGCCCGGGAGGCCGCCGGGGCCCTCGTGGTGCACTACGACCCGGAGCCGCACGACGTCGCGTTCTCCGCGCGGCGCGAGGCCGAGGCCTACCCGCTCGACGGGCACTTGCCGGCCGTGGTGGCGAAGGGCGACCTGGAGGCCGAACTGGCGGCGTCCGCCGTCCTGGTGGACGCCGAGTACACCACTCCCGAGGAACACCACAACCCGATGGAGCCCCACGCGGCGGCGGCCCGGTGGGAGGGCGGCCGGCTGGAGGTCGTCGACTCCAACCAGGGCACCGGCTGGGTCGCCGACGAGCTCGCGAACCTCTTCTCCCTCGACCCGGCGTCCGTGCGGGTCCGCTCCGAGCACGTCGGCGGCGGCTTCGGCAGCAAGGGCACCCGGGCGCACCAGGTGGCCGCCGTGATGGCCGCGACCGTGCTGCGGCGCCCTGTCCGGGTCGTCCTGACTCGCCGGCAGATGTTCTCCCTCGCCGGCCACCGCAGCCCCACCGCCCAGCGGGTCAGGCTCGGCGCCGACGCGGACGGGCGGCTGCGCGCCCTGGAGCACCGGTCCCTGAACCAGACCTCGACCGTGCACGACTTCGTCGAGCCGAGCGCCGCGGCGAGCCGGTCGATGTACGCCGCCGATGCTCACCACACGGCCAGCCGGCTCGTGAAGCTCGACGTCCCCACCCCGACCTGGATGCGTGCCCCGGGCGAGGCGCCGGGCTCGTTCGCGCTGGAGTCGGCGCTCGACGAACTCGCCGAGCGCTGCGGCGTCGACCCGATCGAGCTGCGGGTCCGCAACGAGCCCGCGGTCGGCCCGGTGTCCGGGCTGCCGTTCGGCAGCCGCAACCTGATCGCCTGCTTCCGGGAAGGCGCCCGCAGGTTCGGCTGGGACGGGCGGGATCCGCGGCCCGGCCTGCGCAGGGAGGGCCGCTGGCTGCTCGGCACGGGGATCGCGGCGGCCTCCTTCCCGGCGATGGCCATGCCGTCCACGGCGGCCGTGACCGCAGAGGCGGACGGCACCTTCACGGTGCGGGTCAACGCCGCGGACATCGGCACCGGCGCGAGGACCGCGCTCACCCTGATCGCCGCGGACGCCCTGGAGGCGCCCGCGGACCGTGTCCGGGTGCGGATCGGGGACAGCGACCTCGGCCCCGCGATGATCGCCGGCGGCTCGGCGGGCACCCGCTCCTGGGGCTGGGCCGTCACGGCGGCCGCCGGGGAGCTGCGCCGGAGCCTCGTGCCCGGCGCCGACATCCCGCCGGAGGGCATCACCGTTCGGTCGGACACGACCGAGGCCGTCGGCGCCCTCGCCCGCAAGGAGCGGCACTCCTTCGGTGCGCAGTTCGCCGAGGTCGCCGTCGACCCCGCCACCGGGGAGATCCGCGTCCGGCGCATGCTGGGCATCTTCGCGGCCGGCCGGATCGTGAACCCGCTCACCGCCCGGAACCAGTTCGTGGGCGGCATGATCTGGGGCATCTCCATGGCCCTGCACGAGGAAGCCGTCCGCGACCGGGCGAGCGGCGGCCTCTACGGCGCCGACCTCGCCGGATACCACGTCGCCGCGCACGCCGACGTACCGCACATCGAGGCCGACTGGGTCGACGACCCCGACCCGGACGACCCGGTGGGCATCAAGGGCATCGGCGAGGTCGGCATCGTGGGCGCCGCCGCGGCGGTCGCCAACGCGGTGTGGCACGCGACCGGCGTACGCCACCGAAACCTGCCGATCCGGCCCGACCGCGTGCTGGCGGGCGGCGATGCTTGATCTCGCGGAGAGCCTGCACGGGTGGATCGAGGAGGGCCGGGACTTCGCCGTCGCCACGGTGGTCGCCGTCGGCGGCAGCGCCCCGCGCCCTCCCGGCGCCGCGCTCGCCGTGTGCGCCGACGGCACGGCCGTCGGCTCGGTCTCCGGGGGCTGCGTGGAAGGAGCGGTGTACGAGCTGTGCCTCCAGGCTCTCGAGGACGGCGAGACCGTGGTGGAGCGGTTCGGCTACGGCGACGAGGACGCCTTCGCGGTGGGACTGACCTGCGGCGGGACGATCGACGTCATGATCACACCGTTCCGGGGCGGACGTCCGGCCGAGACGGTCGCGCTGGCGGCCGCCGCCCGGCAGGACCCCGTGGCCCTGGCCCGGGTGGTCCGCGGCCCGTCCGGCCTCCTCGGCCGAGCCCTGCTGGTCCGCCCCGACGGCTCGTACGACGGCGGTCTCGGCGGCGCGCCGGACCTGGACCGCGCCGCGCTCGACGGGGCCCGGGCCCTGCTCGCCGCCGGGCGCACCGGCACGGTGGAACTCTCCGAGGACGGGTCGCACTGCCCCGGCGGTCTCACGCTGCTCGTCGAGTCGGCCGCCCCTGCGCCCCGCATGATCGTCTTCGGTGCGATCGACTTCGCGGCGGCCCTGGCACGGGCGGGGAAGTTCCTCGGCTACCACGTCACCGTGTGCGACGCCCGCCCCGTCTTCGCGACCCGGGCCCGCTTCCCCGAGGCCGACGAGATCGTCGTCGACTGGCCCGACCGCTACCTGCGGCGCACCGGGACCGACGGGCGCACGGTGCTGTGCGTGCTCACCCACGACGCGAAGTTCGACATCCCCCTGCTGACGGAGGCGCTGCGGCTGCCCGTCGCCTACATCGGCGCCATGGGCTCCCGCCGCACCCACGAGGACCGCCGACGGCGGCTGCGGGACGCGGGCGTGAGCGAGCGCGAGCTGGCCCGGCTCCGGTCTCCGATCGGCCTGGATCTGGGCGCCCGTACGCCCGAGGAGACCGCCGTGTCGATCGCGGCGGAGATCGTCGCGGTACGGCACGGCGGCACGGGGGAGTCGCTCACCGGCTCGGGCAGGCCGATCCACCGGCCTGCGAGCGAGCCACAGCCCCAGTCGGTTTGAGTGCGAGCCGTAGCCGTAGCCGTAGCCGCAGCCGCAGCCGGTCTGGTGCGAGCCGCAGCCGGCCAGGGCGACTGCCGCCGACATGCCGGAGGGCCCGGGGCCGTTTCCGGCCCGGGCCCCTCCGTGGGTGCGAGGTGGGGCGTCAGGCCGCGGCGGGCTCCGAGGCGTGACCGTGCAGCCGGGCGATGACCTCGGTCAGCTGCTCGGCGACCTCGGCGTCGTCGGCCGGGTGCGTCTCGGCGAAGCGGGTCATCGAACCGGGGATGGACAGCTTGACGTCCTCAAGGACCTTGCCGCCGGCCACGCCGACGGACTTGCGGGTCTCGTCGTGCGCCCAGACACCGCCGTACTGGCCGAACGCGGTGCCGACCACGGCGACCGGCTTGCCGTTGAGGGCACCGGCACCGTACGGGCGGGACAGCCAGTCGATGGCGTTTTTCAGCACGGCCGGGATGGTGCCGTTGTACTCGGGGGTGAAAAGGATCAGGCCGTCGGCGGCGTTCGCGGCCGCACGCAGCCGCGCGGCGGCGGCCGGGACGCTGCCCTCCACGTCGATGTCCTCGTTGTAGAAGGGGATCTCGGCCAGACCCTCGAACAGGTCCACCTCGGCCCCTTCGGGAGCGAGCTTGACGGCCGCCTCGGCGAGCTGACGGTTGTGCGAACCGGCGCGGAGGCTGCCGACGAGGGCGACGATACGAACGGACATGCTGACTCCCACATCTGAGGCACTGCTCTGAGACACTGATGACGATCCGGACCGGGGTCCGTTTAACTTTCTAGCATCCTAAACGGACCCCGGTCCAGTTTTGTTCCCGATGCTTTACGCTGGCTTCATGTCCACCGCCCCGCCCCCCTTCCCGACGCCCCAGGAGCCCGTCGACCATCCCGAGCTGCTTCAGCTCGGCACCGCCCTGGAGGGTGACGAGCCGTGCCTGCGGGCCGACGCGGCGCGCAATCGCGCCCGGCTGCTGGAGGCCGCGGGGAGGCTGGTGGCGGAGCGCGGCGCGGAGGCGGTCACGATGGAGGCCGTGGCCGCCGAGGCCTGTGTCGGCAAGGGCACCGTCTTCCGCAGGTTCGGCGACCGTACCGGCCTGCTGACGGCACTGCTCGACCACTCGGAGAAGAAGTTCCAGGCCGCCTTCCTCGGCGGCCCGCCGCCGCTCGGACCCGGAGCGCCGCCCGTGGAGCGGCTGCGGGCGTTCGGCTGCGCCATGCTGCGCCGCTCCGCCGACGACCTGGAGCTGCAGCTGGCGGCCGAGCCCGGCGCGAACCGCCGCTTCGTCGCACCCGCCCGCCGCGTGCTGCGGCACCACATCGAGATGCTGCTGCGCCAGGCCGTCCCCGACGCCGACTGCGATCTTCTCTCCCACGCGCTGATGGGCCAGCTGGACCCGGCCCTGATCCACCATCTGACCAGGCAGTGCGGGATCCCCATGGCCCGGCTGGAGGCCGCGTGGGTCGACCTGGTCGACCGGGTCACGGGCACGGGCACCGCCTGCCGTTAGACACCCCCCGTAACCCGTGAGCGCTCACGGGTTTCTCACAACTCCCCCGCCGGACGGGCGCATTGGGGCTTCTGCCAAGATGCCCTACGTCATGGTGCAGATACCGAAAACGCCCGCGCCCCCGTCCCCCGCACCGTCGCGCTCCGTGCCCACGAGCGCCGATGTGGCCCGCCTGGCCGGCGTCTCGCGCGCGACCGTCTCCTACGTCCTCAACAACACCAGCGCCGTACGGATCAGCGAACCCACCCGCCGCCGTGTGCACGAGGCCGCGAAGGAACTCGGTTACGTGCCCCACGCCGCGGCCCGCAGTCTGCGCGCCGGGCACAGCCGTATGGTCCTGATCCCCGCGCCGACCTTCCCGGTCGGCCCGCTCTACAGCCGCTTCCTCGCCGACCTCCAGGGGTCGCTCGCCGCCCTGGACTACACGGTCGTGCAGCACGGCACCGGCGGCCCGCACGGCGACGAAGCCGCCCGGGTCTGGGCCGAGTTGCGGCCCGTGGCCGTGCTCGTGCCCGGCTCCGGGCTAGGCCCGCGCGGGGTGGCGGTGCTCAAGCGCTCCGGAGCGCGAGCCGTGGTCACCCTCGGCCCCGAGACCATCGAGGGCGCGCACGCGCTGCTCATGGACCACGACGTCGTCGGCCACAGCGCGGGCGCCCACCTCTACGACCGCGGCAGACGCCGGATCGGCGTCGTCGTCCCTCAGGAGCCCGGCCTCGAGGCGTTCTCCGCACCCCGCCTCGACGGCGTGCGCCAGTCGGTGCGCGGCACCGAGGCCACGGTGACCGAACTGCCCCTCGCCTACGACGAGGAGGCCGCCGCGCGTCTCGCCGCCCGCTGGCGCGCGCTGGGCCTGGACGCGGTGTTCACCTACAACGACGAGTACGCGATGCTGCTGATGCGTGCCCTGCTGGACGAGGGCATCCGCATCCCCGAGGAGACGGCCGTGATCGGGGCCGACGACCTGGTGCTCGGGCGGCTGCTGCGGCCCCGGCTCAGCACGGTCCGCCTGCGGCTGCCGTCCGGGCGCGAACTCGCCGAACTGGTCGACCGGGCGGTGCGCAATCCCGCCACCGAGCCCGAGACGCACAAGGTGCTGGGGGCGACCGTGCTGCACCGCGAATCGAGCTGACCGGGCGTTTGTGACCCTCCGTCAGTTGCCAGGTGCCGGACGGCAGTCGCCGGCCGCCATCCGGGAGAGGGCGAGCGTCAGACGTACGCCCGATGTCCCTCGGCGATAGACGCAAGGCGATCGGCGGGCGGTCCCGTCCGCGTGCGCGGCACGGCTAGGATGTTGCATGCTCAACAAAACGGGGGCGCGTTCCTGCGCGGGCCGCGGCGCACCGCCGCGCCCGCTCGGCGCGTTCCGCCATGTGACCGCCGAACCGGCCGCGCACGCACGGGAGTTCCGCTCGCCCGTCAGCCGGTGACCGATCGATCGGAGAGCCGTCATGCCGTTGCTCGACACGAAGACCTGGCAGCCCCGCAGCCTCGCGGGGCCCGGGTACACCGTCACCGAGCCCGCCACCGGCCAAGCCCTCGGCACGCTCGCCCTCGCCGGCCCCGAGGACGTCGAGGCCGCCGCCGGACGGGCCGCCACCGCCCAGACCGCGTGGGCCCGCACCCCGCACTTCGCCCGTGCCGCCGTGCTCCGCAAGGCCGGCGACCTGTTCACCGCGCACGCCGCCGAACTGCGCGAATGGCTCGTCCGCGAATCGGGTTCCGTCCCCGGCAAGGCCGACTTCGAGCTGCACGTCGCAGCCCAGGAGTGCTACGAGGCCGCCGCGCTCGCCTCCCGCCCGGCCGGACAGGTGCTGCCCAGCGAGGCGCCGCGCCTGTCGTACACGCGCCGCGTCCCGGCCGGCGTCGTGGGCGTGATCTCGCCGTTCAACGCGCCCCTGATCCTGTCCATCCGCTCCGTCGCACCGGCGCTGGCGCTGGGCAACGCCGTCCTGCTGAAGCCGGACCCGCGCACGGCCGTCTGCGGAGGGCTGTCCCTGGCCGCGGTCTTCGCCGCCGCGGGCCTGCCGGAGGACCTGCTCCACGTGCTGCCCGGCGGCCCGGACGCCGGACAGGCCCTGGTCGCCGACCCGCGCGTGCCGATCATCTCGTTCACCGGCTCCACCGCCGCCGGACGGGCCGTGGGCGAGGCCGCCGGCCGTCACCTCAAGCGGGCCCACCTGGAACTGGGCGGCAACTCGGCCATGATCGTGCTGGAGGACGCCGATCTCGACGCCGTGATATCCACGGCCGCCTGGGGTTCGTTCTTCCACCAGGGCCAGATCTGCATGACCACCGGGCGCCATCTGGTGCACGCGTCCCTCTACGACGAGTACGTCGAGCGGCTGGCCGCGAAGGCGGACTCACTCGCGGTCGGTGACCCGTACCGGGGTCAGGTCCACCTGGGCCCCATCATCGACTCGGGCCAGCTCGCCAAGATCAGCGGCCTGGTCGAGGCCAGCACGGCCGCGGGCGCGAAGCTCGCCGCCGGGGGCACCCACGACAGGCTCTTCTACCGGCCGACGGTCCTCGCCCACGTCGACGACCGCACCCCCGCCTACACGGAGGAGGTCTTCGGCCCGGTGGCGCCCGTCCGCTCCTTCAGCACCACCGACGAGGCGGCGGCCCTGGCCGCGCAGAGCCCCTACGGCCTCTCCCTGGGCATCGTCACCAGGGACCCGGCCCGCGGCCTCGACCTGGCCGAGCGCATCGCGACCGGCATCGTCCACATCAACGACCAGACCGTGAACGACGAGGCCGTTGCGCCCTTCGGCGGAGTCGCCGCCTCCGGCACCGGCGCGCGCTTCGGAGGTGAGGCCAATCTGGAGGCCTTCACCGAACTGCGCTGGACGACGGTGCGCGGAGACGTCGCCCCGTATCCCTTCTAGAGCTCCCGCGCCCCGTGCACGGGAGGCCGGCCCGGAGGGCCCGGTCGTCCGGGCCCCCGGCCGGCTCACTCGGCCGGCTGCTGCGCCTGCTGCTCGGCGACCGCCTTGCGGACCTCGTCCATGTCGAGGTTGCGGGCCTGCCCGATGACGTCCGTCAGGGCGGCCTCGGGCAGGGCGCCCGGCTGCGCGAACACGGCGACCTGGTCACGGACGATCATCAGCGTGGGAATGGACTGGATACCGAAGGCCGCGGCCAGCTCGGGCTGCGCCTCGGTGTCCACCTTGCCGAACACCAGGTCCGGGTTCTCCCCGGCCGCCTTCTCGTACACCGGGGCGAACTGCTTGCACGGCCCGCACCAGTCGGCCCAGAAGTCGATCAGGACGAACTCGTTGTCCGTGACCGTCTGGTCGAAGTTCTCCTTGGTGAGCTCCACGGTGCTGCTCATGGCGTACATCCCTCTTCCTGGTGTGGGGTCAAGCCGTCGGCACAACACGGCCGACCGGACACGTATTCCGCGCCCCTACCCATGTGGCCAGGGCGCACACCACCCACCAGACTGACCCCATGACGGAAACGGAAACCAACGCGTACGACGTCGTGGTGCTAGGGGCCGGGCCCGTGGGGGAGAACGTCGCCGACCGCACCCGGGCCGCCGGACTGACCACCGCGGTCGTGGAGAGCGAGCTGGTCGGCGGCGAGTGCTCCTACTGGGCGTGCATGCCCAGCAAGGCCCTGCTGCGGCCGGTCATCGCCCGCGCGGACTCCCGCCGCGTGCCGGGCCTGCGCCAGTCGGTCCAGGGCCCCCTCGACGCGGCCGCGGTCCTCGCCCACCGGGACTACTACACCTCGGACTGGAAGGACGACGGCCAGGTCGGATGGCTCGACTCCATCGGCGCCGACCTGTACCGCGGCCACGGGCGTCTGACCGGCCCCCGCACGGTGACGGTCACCGCACCCGACGGCGGCGAGCGCGTCCTGACCGCCCGGCACGCCGTCGCCGTCTGCACCGGCAGCCGCGCCGCCCTGCCCGGCCTGCCCGGGCTCGACGCCGTCAAGCCGTGGACCAGCCGGGAGGCCACCAGCTCCAAGACGGTGCCCGGCCGGCTGATCGTGATCGGCGGCGGCGTCGTCGCCACCGAGATGGCCACCGTGTGGCAGGCCCTCGGCTCGAAGGTCACCCTGCTGGTCCGCGGCAAGGGCCTGCTGCCCCGGATGGAGCCCTTCGCCGGGGAACTGATCGCCGAAGCGCTCACTGAGGCCGGCGCGGACGTCCGTACGGGCACGTCCGTGGAGTCGGTGACGCGGGAGAACGGGACGGTCGTGGTCGTCACCGGCACGGGCGAGCGCATCGAGGCCGACGAGATCCTCTTCGCCACCGGCCGCGCCCCGCGCACCGACGACATCGGGCTTGAGTCGATCGGCCTCGACCCCGGCTCCTGGCTACCGGTCGACGACAGCCTTCGCGTGTCCGGCCACGACTGGCTGTACGCCGTCGGCGACGTGAACCACCGTGCCCTCCTCACCCACCAGGGCAAATACCAGGCCCGCATCGCCGGCGCGGCCATCGCCGCACGCGCCACGGGGGAGCCCTCCGTCGTCGAGCCCTGGGGCGCCCACGCCGCGACGGCCGACCACGCGGCCGTCCCCCAGGTCGTCTTCACCGACCCGGAGGCGGCGGCCGTGGGCCTGTCCCTGGCCGAGGCGGAACAGGCGGGTCACCGGGTGAAAGCCGTCGACGTGGACCTGTCCACCGTCGCCGGGGCCGGCCTGTACGCCGACGGCTACCAGGGCCGCGCCCGCATGGTCGTCGACCTCGAGGAAGAGATCCTGCGCGGCGTCACCCTCGTCGGGCCCGGCGTCGGCGAACTCATCCACTCCGCGACCATCGCGGTCGCCGGCCAGGTCCCGGTCAGCCGCCTGTGGCACGCCGTCCCGTCCTACCCGACGATCAGCGAGGTGTGGCTGCGGCTGCTGGAGGCGTACCGGGACGCCTGACCCGCGCACCGGCCGGCGCCCGAGCGGCGCCGGCCGGCCTCACGCGTGCGCGGGCACCACCAGCTCCCGGTAGTCGTCGTCCCACAGGTCCTCCTCGGCCTCCGGCAGCAGCAGCACCCGGTCCGGCCGCAGCGCGTCCACGGCGCCCTCGTCGTGCGTGACCATCACGATCGCGCCCGGGTAGGTGCCCACCGCTGCCAGGACCTCGGCCCGGGAGGCCGGGTCCAGGTTGTTGGTGGGTTCGTCGAGGAGCAGGACGTTCGCGCCCGAGTGCACCAGACCCGCCAGGGCGAGCCGGGTCTTCTCGCCGCCGGACAGGACGCCGACCGGCTTGCCGGCGTCGTCGCCGGTGAACAGGAACGCGCCCAGGACCTGGCGGACTTCACCGTCGGTGAGATGCGGGGCGGCACCGGCCAGGTGCTCGAAGACCGTCGACCGCGGGTCCAGGGTGTCGTGTTCCTGCGCGAAGTAGCCCAGGCGCAGACCGTGCCCGTGGACCACCCGGCCGCCGTCGGGCCTGTCCTGGCCGGCGAGGACGCGCAACAGGGTGGTCTTCCCGGCGCCGTTGGGACCGAGCACCACCAGCCGGCTGCCCCGGTCCACGGCCAGGTCGACACCCCGCAGTACGTGCTGACCGCCGTACGACCTGCTCAGGCTCACCGCGCCGAGCGGGATGCGGCCGCAGGGCGCCGGCTCGGGGAGCCGGATCCTGGCCGTCTTCTCGGTGCGCCGGGCCGGTTCGAGGTCGGAGAGCAGCCGGTCCGCACGACGTGCCATGTTCCGCGCGGCCACCGCGGTCGACACCCGGGCCCGCATCTTGCCGGCCTGGGCGTGCAGCGCTGCCGCCTTGCGTTCGGCGTTCGCCCGCTCGCGTGCCCGTCGCCGCTCGTCGGCCTCCCGCTGCGCCAGGTAGGTGTCCCAGCCGGTGTTGTGGAGGTCGAGCGCGGCCCGCCCCGGATCCAGATGGAAGACCCGGTTCACGGTGCCGGCCAGCAGTGACGTGTCGTGGCTGATCATCACCAGGCCGCCCTGATGACTCGTCAGGAAGGTGCGCAGCCAGGCGATCGAGGCCGCGTCGAGGTGGTTCGTCGGCTCGTCCAGCAGCAGGGTGCCGTGCCCGGCGAACAGGATGCGGGCCAGTTCCACGCGCCGACGCTGACCGCCCGACAGAGCGCTGAGCGGCCGGTCCATCAGGGCGGTGGGCAGGCCGAGCCCGGCGGCGACCCGGGCGGCATCCGCCTCGGCCGCGTACCCGCCGCGGGCCTGGAACTCGGCCTCGGCCCGCACATAGGCGTTCATCGACCGCTCCGTCCCGTCGGCCATGGCGGCCTCGGCGCCGCGCAGCGCCCGCACGGCCAGGTCCAGACCGCGCGCGGACAGGAGCCGGTCGCTGACGGTGACCGACTGGTCGGCGGCGCGGGAGTCCTGGGGGAGATGCCCGACACCGGCCGCGCGGACGACAGAGCCGGCCGCGGGCCGCAGTTCGCCCGCCAGGGTGTGCAACAGGGTCGTCTTCCCGGCGCCGTTGCGGCCGACCAGGCCGATGCGGTCGCCGGGGGAGACGTGGAAGGAGACGCCGGACAGCAGCAGACGCGCGCCCACGCGCACGTCGACATCACGAACGGTGATCATGAGAAAACGCTCCGAACAAGCAAGAGGACACACGGGTGGCGTGGAAGTGGGTCCTCGGCTAGGAAATTCGGGGCGTAGACATGCGGCCACGGTAACGGAGGCACCGCGCCGAGCGCCTCCGAATTTCGGCCGGACGGCCTGCCCGGGCTACGGCAGCTCGAAGCCCAGTGCCCGCGCCGCCTCCTGAGGTGTCGACTGGGCCCAGCGCTCCGCCATCGCCTGGTTGGACGACAGTGAACGCGACTCGGCACGGTCCACATAGAGGACGCCGTCGAGGTGATCCGTCTCGTGCTGCACGATCCGTGCCGGCCAGCCCCTGAACACCTCGTCCAGTGCCCGTCCGTGCTCGTCCTGCCCGGTCAGCCGCACCTCGGCGGGCCGCGCCACCACCGCCTGCCAGCCCGGGACGCTCAGGCAGCCCTCGAAGAACGCGGCCCGCGCGTCCCCGACCGGCTCGTAGGAGGGATTGACCAGCACACGGAACGGCTGCGGCACCCGCCCGCGCGCCAGCCGCACCTCCTCCGGCACCGGCGCCGGATCCTCGATCACCGCGATCCTGAGCGGCACACCGACTTGCGGCGCCGCCAGACCGACCCCGGGTGCCGCGCGCATGGTGACCCGCAGCGCCTCGATGAACCGGGCCAGCAGGGCGGGCTCCAGCTGACCGTCGTACGGCTCCGTGCCCTGCCGCAGCACAGGGTCGCCGGCCGCGACAATGGTCAACGGGAGTCCCCCGTCGAGGAGTTGCCCGACCCGCTCGGCCAGGGGTGCGCGATCGCCCGTCGTTCCCATCGCGTCAGGATGGCACGACACCCTCCACCTCTATGTGATGCACGTCACGCATGTTCCCCGGGAACTGAACGCCCCGCCGCCCCGACTACTGCACCGCAACGGCCACCGCTCACACCGCAACGGCCCAGAAGACGTACCCGGAGAAGCCCGCCGATGACCACCGCCCCCTCGACCACCACGGACGAGGCCCCGCAGCCGGCCGCCCCGGCGCCGCCGAAGAGCGGCTGGGCCACCCTGCGCCCGCTGATCCTCCGTCTGCACTTCTACGCCGGGGTGCTGGTGGCGCCGTTCCTCCTCGTCGCCGCCGTCACCGGCCTGCTGTACGCCGGCTCCTTCCAGGCCGAGAAGCTCGTGTACGACCACGAACTGACCGTCCCCGTCGGCGAGAAGAAGCTGCCGATCAGCGAGCAGGTGGCCGCCGCCCGCAAGGCCCACCCCGAGGGCACCGTCTCGGCCGTGCGCCCCTCACCCGAGGCCGACGCCACGACCAGGGTGATGCTGTCCGGAGTCCCGGGCGTCGGCGAGGGCCACGCGCTCGCCGTGTTCGTCGACCCGTACACCGCGAAGGTGCGCGGCGCTCTCGAACAGTACGGCTCGACCGGCGCGCTGCCGCTGCGCACCTGGATCGACGAGTTCCACCGGGACCTGCACCTGGGGGAGCAGGGGCGGCTGTACGGCGAACTGGCGGCCAGCTGGCTGTGGGTGATCTCGGCGGGCGGGCTGGTGCTGTGGTTCTCCCGGCGCCGCGCGCTGGGCAAGGTTCGGGGGACGAAGGGCCGGCGCCGCACCCTCGGACTGCACGGCACCGTCGGCGCATGGGCGGCGATCGGGTTCTTCTGCATCTCGGCGACCGGCCTGACCTGGTCCGCCTATGCCGGGGCCACCATCGACGAGCTGCGGACCTCGCTCGGCCAGGCCACCCCGTCGGTGTCGGCGGCCGCCGGCGGTGAACACGCCGGCCACGGCTCCGCCGCCGGGCAGGCGGGCGACGCCGCGCACGGGGTGGGTCTGGACAAGGTCCTGTCGGCGGCGCGGGCCGAGGGGCTGGGCGACCCGGTGGAGATCGTGCCGCCCGCGGATGCGGACTCGGCGTACGTGGTCAAGCAGGTGCAGCGCAGCTGGCCCACCAAGCAGGACGCCGTCGCGATCGACCCGGCCGACGGCGAGGTCACCGACGTGGTGCGCTTCGCGGATCATCCGGTGCTCGCGAAGCTCACCCGGTGGGGCATCGACCTGCACACCGGAGTCATGTTCGGCCTGGCCAACCAGATCGCCCTGATGCTGCTCGCGGCCTCCCTGATCCTGCTGATCGTCTTGGGCTACCGCATGTGGTGGCAGCGGGGCCGGGGCGCCTCGTTCGGTCGTCCGATCCCGCGCGGCGCCTGGCAGCAGGTTCCGCCCCAGATCCTGGTGCCGCTGCTGGCGGGCGTCGCCGTACTCGGGTATTTCCTGCCGCTGTTCGGCATCCCGCTGGCGGCCTTCCTCGCCGTCGACATCCTGCTCGGGGAGATCGCCCACCGGCGGGGACGGCGGTCGTACAGGACGCCGGTCTCGTAGCGGGACCGACGACGACGCCCGGCTCCGCACGGAGCGGGGCATCGTCAGGTGCGCGGCGGGTCAGCGCTGCTCGAAGTCACCCGCGAGCGCCGAGGCGATCCGCAGGTGCGACTCCGCCTCCTCGTGCCGGTTCTGCCGCTGGAGCGTGCGGCCCAGCATCAGCCGGGCGTAGTGCTCCACGGGGTCCCGCTCGACGATCGTCCGCAACTCGCTCTCGGCGCGGTGCAGTTGAGCGGAGTGGTAGTAGGAACGCGCCAGGAGCAGCCGGGGCCCGGTCTGCTCGGGCACCTCCTCCACCAGCCCGATCAGGACACGCGCGGCGGCGGCGTAGTCCTTGGCGTCGAAGAACAGCCGCGCGCGCTCCCAGCGCTCGGCCGGGGTCCCGTGGGCGTAGTACGTGGTGTCCTGGGTCGTGTTCACTCGGTGCCTCCTTCGAGGCCGACAACCGGGCCCGGCGGCCGGATATTCCACTGGCCGGACGGGGTTCGGAGCTAGCGGGTGAGGGCGGCCAGCTCGGCACCGGCCCGCTCGGTGATCAGGCTCAGCACCCGGCCCGTGACGGCCAGGTCCTCCGCCGGGATGCCGTCGTAGATCCGGGCGGTGACGGGAGCCGTCTCGCCGGAGGTCGTGGCATACAGATCCCGCCCGGCGTCCGTGATCCGAACCTCCGACGCCCCGTCCGGGGCCAGCAACTGCGCGTCGATCAGCCGGTCGAGCACGCCGTGCACCTCCGACGCGTCGATCTTCAGCGCGCCGGCGACGCCGTCGACGAGCCGCTCGCGCGCGACCGGGCCGTCGGCGAGGGCGGCGAGCCGGAGGGTGACCGACTGCTGGAAGGTGATGCCGTGCCGGGCCAGGACGTTCTCCAGGAGAGCCCGGCCGGCGTAGTGGGCCAGGGCGATGACGCGGGGGTCGGCGAGGGGCGTGGTGATGGTCATGGCTGCTCCGTCTCGTTCTCGCTGAAGGGATCAAGAGGTGCGTCGAGCAGGGCCGTCAGCTCGCGTGTGAATTCCCGGGTACGCGCGCTGCCGAGGCCGCCGAGCGGATCGAGGAGCTGCCCGAGGAGCCCGTGGACGACCTCGATCGCCCGCCGGGTGACGGCACGGCCCTGCTCGGTGAGGGCGAGCTGCACCGCGCGCGGGTCCCGTGGGTCCCGGGTGCGCTCCAGGAGGCCGGCCGTCTCCAGAGCGCGGGCCAGCTTCGACACATAGAGCGGTTCGAGTCCGGTGCGGTCGGCGAGGCGGCGCTGGCTGGGCCGTTCGCCGGAGCGCTGCATGCCGTGCAGTGAGGCGACCAGCGAGTACTGCGCGTGCGTGAGGCCGAGCGGGGCCACCGCGCGGTCGACCGCGACCCGCCACTTCATCGACAGCCGCCACACCAGGAACCCGGGCGTCGCGCCCTCGTAACCGTCGCTCATGCCGAATACAGTACATGGCTACTATGTACATGGCTACTGTCTTGTGGAGTGCCCGCGACGCGCCCTCGCGCCACGGCCCGAACATGACGCTGACGCAGGCCCGTGCGCCGGACTAGGTTGTGCGCCATGAGCAATCTTGAGCGCGAAGCGGCCCCCTCCCTGTGCGGCGGCCGTGGCTTCGTGGTGGCGGAGCCGGTGCGTGAACTCCTCAGCCCTCGCCGAGTGAAACTGGGCGAGTCCAGCGAGGTCCGCCGACTGCTGCCCAACCTCGGCCGCCGCATGGTCGGGGCCTGGTGCTTCGTCGACCACTACGGTCCCGACGACATCGCCGACGAGCCCGGCATGCAGGTTCCGCCGCACCCCCACATGGGTCTGCAGACCGTGAGCTGGCTGCACGAGGGGGAGGTGCTGCACCGCGACTCCACCGGCAGCCTCCAGACGATCCGCCCGCGCGAACTGGGACTGATGACCTCCGGCCGGGCGATCAGCCACTCCGAGGAGAGCCCGCGCTCGCACGCCCGCTTCCTGCACGGCGCGCAGTTGTGGGTCGCGCTCCCCGACAGTCACCGCCACACCGACCCGCGCTTCGAACACCACGCCGATCTGCCGGTCGTCACGGCACCCGGCCTCACGGCCACGCTGATCCTCGGCGACCTCGACGGGGCGACCTCACCCGGCACCGCGTACACCCCGATCGTCGGTGCCGACCTGACGCTGGCCCGAGGCGCGGACGTCCGCCTCCCCCTCGAACCGGACTTCGAGTACGCCGTCCTGTCCATGTCCGGCGAGGCCCACGTCGACGGCGTCCCCGTCCTGCCCGGCTCCATGCTCTACCTCGGCTGCGGCCGCAGCGAGCTGCCCCTGAGGGCGGAATCGGACGCGAGCCTGATGCTCCTGGGCGGCGAACCGTTCGAGGAGGAACTGATCATGTTCTGGAACTGGATCGGGCGGACACAGGGGGAGATCGAGCAGGCGCGTCGGGACTGGATGGAAGGCTCCCGGTTCGGAGAGGTGAAGGGGTACGACGGGGCACCATTGCCCGCACCGGAACTGCCGCCGGTGCCGTTGAAGCCGCGGGGGAGGGCACGCTGACCTGCGGAAACGCGTCAGCATTGGTGGCCGCGGGGCGGAAGGCGGTCGGGCCATTCTCGCTATCTCAACCTGCTTGCCGGAAGGCGTCCAGACAGCCGGCTGGCTCAGGTTCGTGCGGTTGGCGATTCCACGGTGTGGCTCTCTGTGGGTGGCTGTGACAGGACTCTTGCTGACCTGATGCTGACTTCGCTGACGCCTCGTCAGGCTGGGATGCGAGGTTCTTTTCCCAGTTGCAGCGCTCGTGTAGGCGTTTGCAGGTTCGGCGGCGCCCGGACCGATGCTGACCTGGCTGACGGTCGAGTCAAGCGATGCGGAGGGGCGGCGTCGCTCACACGGCCGCCTTGTGGAGGTTCAACAAGATTCCGCTGTCACCGCTGCCTGTCGGCAGCGCCGCTTGTGTCCGATCCGAAAGGTGCTGCGCAGGAGAGTGACTAGCCACGGGCGAACCGGCAGTGGTGGGGTGCGGATGCGTGGGAGCCGCCCTTTCGGCCGTCAGGAGGCGCCTGCCCGTGGTCTGCCGCTGCTCTGGGGTGCAACCGGATTCCAGGGCCGGGAACTCCACCGCCTCCTCGCGTCCGGCGTGGGCGAGCACGTCCTGCTGGAACTGCGGGAACCGAACGTCGAACTCCTGACTGGAGAGGTCCATCTTCTCCAGCTCGGCCAGCACCTTGCTCGCCTTCTGTTCCTCCGCATTACGGGCGTGGGCCTCGCCCTCGCCCGCGGTGTCCTTCGCAGCAGGGCGCGCGATCATCTCTTCGGCCGTCTCCTGGACGGCCAGCAGAGCCCGCAGCTCGTTGGAGGCATCCTGCTTGCGGGCCCCCTCGGCCCCCCGTACCTCTCCGAACAAAGCCCTGACGCGGGAATGCTGCCGCAGGAGAATCGCGACGACATCGTCGTCGGGCAATTCCGCCGCCTTTTCACGTCGAGGTTCGTCGTCCACGGGGAACTGCGCGCTCATCGCTTGTCCTTTCCGCCGGTGACTGCGACCGGGTCACCCCTCGCGGGCGGCGACAAACAACTTGCCGGCGGGACTACGGCCAGCGCGCGCCCGAGTGATCGAGCCCGGGGCTCGCTTGCCGGGCCGACCTTCCAAGGGGCTCATGGAGCCGACAGCCGAGTGCCGGCCGACAGCCTCCACAAGCGCGCGACGGCGCGTGCCTGGTCGTCGCACGGCTGATCTCCAACAGTCTGTGCAAGCAGCTGGCCGACCGGCGCATCACTCCGAAGGAGTGGTTCCCTCATGATGAGGTTGTCGTGACGCGGAGCTGCCGATGCCGAGAGCGTCTCGCACGCGGTCGTAGAGGCTCAGCGGGACACCCAGCAGGGCGTTCCCGGGAGGCCGGCGGGGGATGACGGGGTGCGGATGCGTCGGGGCGGTCTGTCGTACCGCCGCCCAGGTGGTGCCGAGTGTGCGCAGTCGGGCGGTGTTCATCGTCTCCTGCACCCGGGGGAGGAGGAGGTCTTCCTCATCCCTGATGTCCTGCCGTATCAGCGCGAAGGCCCGCTGCACCTTGTCCTTCCGCCTGGGATCGCCGGCAGGAAGGCGCTCGATGTCCGCAACGAGATCATTGATCTGCTGATGTTCTTCCTCGACCCGGGCCGTAAGTTCCTCGCCGTCCGGGACCGAGGCTCGTACCGCGGGCCACAGCACCGTCTCTTCGGCGAAGGCATGGCTGAAGACCAGCTGCACCACCTGCTTCAGGACCTGTTCCCGCTGGTGAAGGTCGTCCATGGTCAGGTACTGCTCCATCAGCCGGTCCATCTCCTCGTGCTCACGGCGTTGCCGCACCAGGATGCTGCTGCCTCCACCGAGCTGCTCGACGGTCTGGTCCTTGATGGTCTTCGACATGGCCGCTCCAATGGGTGCTTCCGAGCCGGGCCGCGACGCCTGCCGGGGTTACCCGGATCTCCACGCCCGCCCGGGTACCCGGGCGGGCCCGGTACAACGCGGAACGACGTCCGTGCCCGGTTGCACGGACGAGCGTTCACGAGGGGCATGACAGGGGGACTCATCGGTCGGTAGGTGCAAGCGGTGAGCCGTCACCGCGAGAGTGGCACGGACTTGGCTGATTCGAACATTCCGGGAAGCTGCCGCGGTACCCGTGACGGCGGGGACCGACCCGAGGAGGGAAACGGTGCCGCAGACCGACGATCAACTACTTGCCTTCGACACCGGCGACCTGGAGGACTGGGACGAGGACCGCGCGCGAGCCGCCCTCGGCGGAAGGCACGGCGCCCTGTACCGCAACCACCTGCTCATCGCTTGGCACCTCGACTCCTGGGCGGAGGCCGAAAGCCGCCGGACAGATGTCGACGCGCAATACAAAGCCGGATACAGACAGGCCCTGCAGGACATGGCCGCGTTCCTCAGACAGACCTACTACCTCCCCCGCGGCCCGGACTGAACCCCCGGTGATGCCCGGCTCCGCGCTGATCCACCGCTCGCATACCGGCAGGCTCGGCAACCCGAGGAGACCGCAGATGAACGCCTTTCCGAATTCCGGCGTCGCCCAGCGCCGCCCCACCGGACGAAGCGCTCAACGACCACCTCGCCGGCGCCACGGCCGGCACCGAACGCGCCACCCACCTGGCGCGCACCGCCCGCGGTTCCGCGCTCGGCCGCGCGATCGAACCCGTAGCGGCCGAGATCGCCCAGGACCGGAAAGCGCTGCTGGACATCATGCGAGACCTTGGCGTCCCCGTGCGCCGCTACAAGGTGTGCGCGGGCTGGGCGGGCGAGAGGCTGGGACGGCTTAAGCCCAACGGCCACCTGGTACGCCCCTCCCCGCTCGGCACCGTACTGGACCTCGAAGCCCTGCGGCTGGGAGTCGAGGGGAAGGCGGCCGGCTGGCAGACCCTGCGCCGGCTCAGCGCCGTCGACGAGCGCCTGGACCCGGCCCGGCTCGACACGCTGCTCGAACGAGCCCGCCAGCAGCAGGAGAGGGTCGAGGAGTGGCGCGTCCGCCAGGCCGAGGAGGCCCTGGCCACGACAGCCGGCTGAGCTTCTGCGTCGGGGACGTCACAGCCCACACTCAGCGAGATCATGTGGGGATGTGTGGCCGTGCGTGTTCCTAACGCCACCAGTGTGTGCCGTGTCGGCGTCCTCCCGGAGGCCGCCGCAGTGCCGGCGGCGAGCACCGTCGTCGGGCGCGCTCCGCACGACGACAACCTCCAGAAGAAGATCGCCCTCTACGCCACACGCGCCACGCGGGTGACGACCGTCGCGTAGCCGACGCCGACCGCCAGTGAGGCGAACAGGGCGGTGAGCGGGAAGTCCTCTTGGAGGTAGGGGTAGACCTGATAGTGCGTCAGGTAGATGTACAGGGAACTGCTCGCCAGGAGGCCCGTGAGCGCGCTGACAGGGCCGAGGCTGGGCAGAGTCGGTACCCAGATCAGCAGTGCGAGCCCGGCGATCACGAGGGCTGTGCGCAGGGGCTGGTCCGGGAAGAGGCCGGGCACGGTGAGGAGCAGCACCGTCGTCAGTAGGGCCCGTTGCCGCACGGTGTGTGCCCGGGCGGCCGCCCAGCCCAGCGCGAACAGCCAGAAGACCACGGTGGGACTCAGCTGGGGCCGGAGGGACGCCAGGCCGGGCAGGTCGTAGCGGCCGACCAGGCCGACAGCCATGAGTGTCAGGGGTACCCCGAAGGTGTAACGCCGTTCCAGCCGGTCCAGCAGCGGTACGGCCATGAGGAGGGCCAGGGCGACCAGGAAGTAGACGAGGGCCTCCACGAACCAGTAGGCCCAGTCGAAGCGGTCGTTGCCCTGGTCGAGGAGGGTGTTGAGCAGCAGGGCGTTGGCGGGGTCGTAGAAGTCGGTCAGGAGTACGGCGCCGGTGATCCATGCCATGCTCGGCAGGGCGATGCGGGCGATGCTGCGCCACAGGCGCCGTATGCGCTCGTGGCGTGTGGTGTCGGTCAGGAGGAAGCGGGCGAAGTTGTAGCCCGCCACGCCGAGGAGGATATGGGCGAAGCCCTTGATGTCGAAGATCCGGATGTGTGAGCCGACGATGAGGACGATCCCAACGGCGCGCAGGACGACGCCTGTCTCCAGGGTGCGGCGGGTCCGCCAGGAGTGCGCACTCGTCCAGGTCCGCAGTGCGCCACGGATGCCCTTGTCCCGCCCTGGCACCGATCCGTCCTGTGCGCCCGGGCGCTGCCCCAGGGGTGCGGCCAGGGGCCGCAGTTGGCGGATGGCTCTGGTGTGCCAGTCGGCGGGCAGGTGGCCCAGCGCCTCCTCCAGGCGCAGGGACATCTCGACGTAGGACAGGGAGTCGCCACCCAGGCTGACGAAGCTGCTCTCCTCGGTGACGTCGGCGCGGTCGAGGATCTCCGCGTACAGGCGGACCAGATCCTCCCCCGGGTCGGGCGCCGCCTGCGCGGAGGGGCGCGTCAGTTGTCGTACGGCCTCGTAGTCGGGCTTGCCCGAGGCCAGCCGGGGCAGTTCGGCCATGGCCCGTACCCGTATCGTGCGGGCCGGGAGTCCGCAGTCGTGCGCAATCAGCCGCCGGATGCCGCCTTCCCCGCCCGCCTCCCCGAGCGCGGTGACGGCGAGGGTCTCCCCGTCCCCCGCGCAGTACGCGGCGACGCCGTGTTCCTCCAGCAGGGTCTCGATTTGCTGCGGGTCGATCCGCAGGCCGAGGATCTTCACGAAGCGGCTGCGGCGGCCCACAATCTCGTACAGCCCGTCGGGCGTGCGCCGGGCGAGGTCCCCGGTGTGCAGGTCCTCCACGATCCGGCCGAGGGCGAGATCGGCAGGGCTCTCGGCGTAACCGAGCATCACATTTCGTCCCGAGTAGACCAGTTCACCGACATCCGGACCATGGCCATCGACAGGCTGCAGCCGGAAGGAGCCGCCGGGTATCGGGACGCCGATGGCCTCGGGGCGTTCGGCGGCGAGCTGCGGCGGGAGGTAGGCCATGCGGGCTGTGGCCTCGGTCTGGCCGTACATCACGAACAGCTGCCAGCCTGAGCGGCGGCCCAGCTCGGCGTACCGGGCGACGCGTTCCGGCGCGAGTCGACCCCCGGCCTGGGTGACGCGGCGCAGGTGGGGCAGTTCCATCTGCTCGAACCCGACCCGGTCGAGCAGATCGAAGGTGTACGGCACTCCGGAAAGCGAGGTGCCGCGAGCGGTGCGGAACTCCTCCCAGAAGGCGGCGTCGGACACCGACCGTTCGGTGAGGACGAGTCCGGCGCCGCGCAGCAGGTGGCTGTGGATGACGGACAGGCCGTAGCAGTAGTGCATGGGCAGGGTGGTGGCGGCCCGGTCGGTGTCGTCGATGCCGAGGTAGGTGGCTATGGACTCGGCGTTGGCCTGGAGGTTGTCGTGGGAGAGACGTACGAGCTTGGGTGAACCGGTCGAGCCGGAGGTGCTCAACAGCAGGGCCAGGTCCGGGTGCAGGGTGTGGGCACTCGTGGGGTGCCGCTCGTCGAGGGTCCAGGTCCCGTCGGCGTGTGGACGGGCCACGACGTCGGGGGAGTACGCCTCGGTCAGCGAGCGGATCGTGCTGTCGCTGTCTCCCGGGACCAGCAGGACGGGGTGGCCGGCGGACAGGGCGGCCAGGTGCGTGACGAGCGCGTCGGTCCGGTTGGCGCCGGCCAGCAGCACCAGCCGCCGTACGGGCCCGAGGCGCTCGGCGGTGGCGGCCACCCGCTCGGCCAGTTCGCGGTACGACATCTCCCCGTCCGCGGTGATGAGCGCGACGCGGTCGCCGTACGCCGCGAGTCCGCGCGCGAACGGAACGGTTTTCGGCCACGGTGCGGAGGGTGAGTCGGGGACGGCAGGTGCCGGGAGGGATCCGGAGAGGTGGAGCACGGGGCGCGCCCTTTCCGCGGCAACGTCCGCTTTAACAACCCTTGACGATTAGGCAAGGTTTACCTTATTCATAGCATGGTCGTAAACAAGCCACGGCAAGGTCACAGGATCGCTTCGCCCATCGCTCTCCACCGACAGGACCGGCGGCGTGCAGGCGAGCCCCGTAGGAAGGCACACACCATGCGACGCCCCACGGCTCGTCGGATCACCGCGCTGGTCGCGGCCGGTTTGCTGTTCCCCGCCCTCGCCGCGTGCGGCTCCGAGGACAAGGAAGACGCGGGCCGGAGCGGCGACTCCTCCCTCGTCATCTACTCCGGTCGCAACGAGAAGCTGGTCAAGCCACTTTTGGACAAGCTGGAGGAGGCCGTCGGCGCCAAGGTCGAGGTGCGCTACGGCGACAGCGCGGAACTCGCCGCCCAGATCCTGGAGGAGGGCGACCGCACCAAGGCCGGGCTGTTCTTCTCCCAGGACGCCGGCGCGCTCGGTGCCCTGTCCAGGGAAGGCATGCTGCAGAAGCTCCCGCAGGCGACCCTCGACGAGGTCGACGACGCCTACCGCGGCTCCGACGGCGACTGGGTCGGCCTCTCGGGGCGCGTCCGCGTGATCGCGTACAACCCGGACAAGGTCACCGAGGACAAGGTCCCGGACAGCGTCTTCGACGTGGTGAAGCCGGAGTGGAAGGGCAAGGTCGGCTTCGCGCCCACCAACGCCTCGTTCCAGGCGTTCGTCACCGGCATGCGGGTCCTCAAGGGCGATGACACCACCCGCAAATGGCTGGAGGACCTGAAGACGAACGGCGCCAAGACCTACGCCCACAACCTCGCCACCCTGGACGCCGTCGAGGCCGGCGAGGTCGAGCTCGGACTGGTCAACCACTATTACTGGTACGAGCGCGTCGCGGAGAAGGGCGAGGACAAGGTCAGCGCGAAGCTCAAGTTCCTGCCCGGCAAGGACCCCGGCGCGCTGATCAACGTCGCCGGCGCCGGCATCCTCAAGGACAGCGGGCAGAGCGCGACGGCGCAGAAGGCCGTGGACTACCTGCTGTCGAAGGAGGCGCAGACCTACTTCGCGGACGAGACGAAGGAGTACCCGCTGGCCGCCGGCGTCACCAGCAAGGTCGAGGACCTGCCGCCGTTCGAGTCCCTGGAGTCCCCCGAAATCGACCTCGGCAAGCTGGAATCCCTCCGAGAGACGCTGGCCATGCTCCAGGACGTCGGACTGGTCTGACCCGCCGTGCCCACATCGCCCACCTCGCGCCCGGCCGGAGCCCCCGTCCCGGCCGGGCGCGAGGGCGCAACAGCCGCCCGTGCACCGCGTTCGCTCCGCGTGCCGGGCGCCAGGCCGCCCCTGGTCCTGCTTGTCCCCGCCTGCGTCGCGGCCCTCTTCGCCCTGCTGCCCCTCGGCTATCTCGCCGTGCGTGCCCTGGAACGCGGTCCTGCCTTCGCCTGGGACGTCGTCGCCGACGAGCGCACCCTGGACCTGCTCGGCCGCAGCCTCGGTCTGACCGTCGTGGTCGTGGCGGCCTGCCTGGTGCTGGGCGTCTCGCTGGCCTGGCTCACCGTCCGCACCCGACTGCCCGGGGCCCGCTTCTGGTCGGCGCTGGCCTCGCTGCCACTGGCCGTGCCCAGCTATGTCGCCGCCTTCGCCTGGCTGTCGGCCGAGCCGGACCTCGCCGGCTTCGGCGGCGCCGCACTCGCGCTCACGCTGGTCAGCTTCCCGTACGTCCATCTGCCGGTCGCCGCCGCACTGCGGGGCATCGACCCGGCCCAGGAGGAGGCCGCCCGCTCCCTCGGGCACGGCCCGCTGGGTGCGTTCCTCCGTGTCACCTTGCCGCAGTTGCGCCCGGCCGCGGCGGGCGGCGCCCTCCTGGTCGCGCTGTACGTGCTCTCCGACTTCGGCGCGGTTTCACTGATGCGGTACGACACCTTCACCCGGGCCATCCACACGTCCTACCGCGCCTCCTTCGACCGCACCCCGGCCGCCGCGCTCAGCGTCGTCCTCGTGGTGATCACGATCGCGCTGGTCGCCGCAGAGGCCCGCACGCGCGGCCGGGCCGGTCACGCCAGGACCGGAACGGGCACCGCCCGGCCGCCAGTTCCGGTCGCCCTCGGCCGGTGGCGGCCCCTCGCCCTGCTGTGGTGCGGGGTGGTGACGGCCGTCGCCGTGGCCTTCCCGCTGGGCACACTCGGGTACTGGCTGGCCGTCGGCAGCTCGGCCACCTGGGACCTGGGCACTCTCACGGAGACCGCCTGGGCCACGTTCGGGGTCGCGGCGGCGGGCGCGGGCCTCACCACGGTCCTCGCTCTGCCGGTCGGGGTGATCGCCGCTCGGTACCAGGGCCGCGGAGCACGTCTGCTGGAGCAGGCGGCGTACGCCGGACACGCGCTGCCCGGCATCACGGTCGCCCTCGCGCTGGTCTTCTTCGCCGTGCGCTACGCCTACCCGCTGTACCAGCGACTTCCGCTGCTGATCTGCGCGTACGCGGTCCTCTTCCTGCCCATTGCGGTGGCCGCCACCCGCGCGGCCGTGCTTCAGTCGCCGCCCGTCCTGGAGGACGTGGGCCGCTCGCTGGGACGACGGCCGTGGCAGGTGCTGCGCGAGGTCACCGTGCCGCTGGCCGCGCCCGGGGTGGCCGCCGGAGCCGCGCTCACCTTCGTGGTCTGCATGAAGGAACTCCCCGCGACCCTCCTACTGCGCCCCACCGGCATGGACACCCTCGCCACCCGGCTGTGGACGGAGACCGGTGCCGGATCCTTCGCGGCCGCCGCCCCCTATGCCGCCGCACTGATCCTGCTGGCCGCCATCCCCGCATACCTCCTAGGCAGGCACCGGACATGAACGCACTGCACATCGAAGGGCTCACCAAGTCCTACGGCACCGGAGAGCCGGTCCTGCGCGGACTCGAACTCACCGTCCCCCCAGGCGCGCTGGCCGCGGTCCTGGGTCCCTCCGGCTGCGGCAAGACCACCCTTCTGCGGATCATCGCCGGCTTCCTGCAGGCCGACGCGGGCACCGTCCGCCTCGGCGACCGCCTCCTCGGCGGCCCCGGCGTCCACTTGCCACCGGAGCGCCGCCACATCGGCATCGTGCCCCAGGAGGGCGCCCTCTTCCCGCACCTGAGCGTCGCCCGCAATGTCGCCTTCGGGCTGACCGGCACCGACCGGGCCGAACGACGCCGCCGCACCGAGGAGATGCTGCAGCTGGTCGGCCTCGCCGGATACGGCGACCGCATGCCGCACGAGCTGTCCGGCGGCCAGCAGCAACGCATCGCTCTGGCCCGCGCGCTCGCCCCGCGCCCCCAACTCGTGCTCCTGGACGAGCCGTTCAATGCCCTCGACAACGCACTGCGGACGGGAGTGCGGGCAGACGTACGGGCCGCGCTGCGCGCTACCGGCGCCACCGCCGTCCTTGTCACCCACGACCAGCAGGAGGCCCTGTCCACGGCCGACCTCGTCGCCGTCGTACGCGATGGCCAGGTCGCCCAATGCGCCACCCCGCAGGACCTCTACAACCGCCCAGCCGACCCCTGGATCGCCGACTTCGTCGGCGACGCCGTACTGCTCCCCGGCACCGTCGACACCGACGGCACGGCCCTGACCGCCCTGGGCCCCGTACGCCTCGCGACCCCGCCCACCGGACTCCACGCCGGCACGGTCCTGCTCCGCCCAGAACAACTCCGCTTGGCCGACGTGGACTCCCGCGACGCGGTCAAGGGCACGGTGACCGAAATCTGCTACTACGGCCACGACGCCATGGTCACCGTATCCGTCGAGGGGCACGACACCCCGATCGCCATCCGGGTCGCGGGGCCTCTGCCGGTCAGTCCGGGGGAGGAGACGGGCATCCGCGTCGTGGGCGAAGCCGACCTCCACTTGTGACGACGGGTTCCTCTGAGACTCGGTACTGCGCCGGAACGGCTGTTCCACTGGCCGCTCCGACGGGGCGCTTCCGCCGAGAGCGGTAACCCCGGCGACGGCCAGGACGAGAACGGCACAGCCCAGGACGCGCAGGACTTGCGCGCGATGATGCGCTGGTTGGAACGACGAAGACCTCGGAAACGCCCTTGGGGCGGCCGGGACCGGGAGCAGACGGCGTCCCCTCGCAGGGAGCCTTCTGCCATCGAGTCTCGTGTTCCGTGTGAGCCCCCGGGCGCTCGGCCCTCACCCGGAACGCCGTACCGCCTGCCACCGGAGGAACTGTCGGGCGAATCGTTTCGGCTTCAGCGCTGATCGAGTAATGCGAACTGCGCCTCCTCCCGGAGCGTGTTCACAGTCCGTCGTCTTCGCGCATTTTCATCAGCAGAAATGGTCCCCATCCGCAGATTCCAGCGTCCTGCCCGGTCGCTGAGCTGGACGCTGGACAAGGGGGGAACATCAATGCGCTAGAACGACGGCAGCGGTGCGTCCAGCGCATGCACTACGGCCGCGCGCGCCACACCCTGCTCGACCACGGCGAGAACCTGTTCTATTCGGTGGCGGTGCCTTCAGCCAGGAGGCGACCTTGACGGCACAGTTGAGCTACCGACTCGCCACCGTGCGGCGTTGCATCCGGGTCCGTCATCCACATGCCGAGCCCGGCCTCGTCATCGGCGGCGACCGCGGCGAGTGTGCGGTCGCGCCAGCTGCCCATGTCGATGTCCCGCAGCGCCGCTTCCACGACGACGGCTTCCCACCCCAGGGCTACGGCCGTCTGCCCGTACGCGATCGTTTCGGTAGCGCCCTCCCCGCCGTGGCGAGCAAGACGGTTTCAAGGACGTGCCGTTCCACAGGATCGATGTGCAGGGGAGTGAACGACTCCGTCGGCATGCTGATGGTGGAGGCAATGTTGACTGCCCGCCCAGGCCGGTGCCCGACTGCCGAGCAAGTCGTGTGCGCAGCATGTGCGATGCCACCGCAGCGAGCCCCCTCACGGCGGTGCGGCCAGGGGGATGTCGGTGGAGGAGAAGTCGGTGCGGGGAGCCGGTACCAGGCACGTATTCCAACGCTGCGGTGTTCGTACGTCAGCAGGGCCCGGGACAAGGGCCCTGCTCCTGCCGGTGCCAACCAGGCCTGGGAGTCGCAGCCCGACGCCCTTCTCGGTCTCCGTAGCGTTCAAGGCTGGATCGAGCGGCTGGGGGGAGCGGAGTCGATGATGACGACGTCGCGTATCTCGCTCACGCGGTCGCCTCCGGCTTGGCCGGGGCGATCTCGGCGATCAGGCCCTCGACCAGGTTCTTGATCTCGTCGCGGATCGGGCGGACGGCCTCGACGCCCTGGCCGGCCGGGTCGTCGAGCTTCCAGTCGAGGTAGCGCTTGCCGGGGAAGACGGGGCAGGTGTCGCCGCAGCCCATGGTGATGCACACGTCGGACTTCCTCACCGCGTCCACGGTGAGGATCTTCGGGACCTCGGCGGAGATGTCGATGTTGACCTCGGCCATCGCGGCGACGGCGGCCGGGTTGACCTGCTCGCCCGGGTTGGAGCCGGCGGAGCGGACCTCGACGCGGTCCCCGGCCAGGTGGGTCAGCCACGCGGCGGCCATCTGGGAGCGGCCGGCGTTGTGGACGCAGACGAACAGGACGGACGGCTTCGTGCCGGGGCTCTCGGGCATGAGGGGCTCTCTCGTCTCGCGGCGGCTGCACGCCACCCATGA
The DNA here is from genome assembly GCF_040302345.1 of Streptomyces sp. NPDC126510. Lineage (NCBI taxonomy): Bacteria > Bacillati > Actinomycetota > Actinomycetes > Kitasatosporales > Streptomycetaceae > Streptomyces > Streptomyces sp. NPDC126510. Next base: position 65,522 of record NZ_JBEORR010000032.1, read on the forward strand.
CATCAGTATCCGCTGGTATCAGCGAACAGTGATGTGACAGTATCAACGCATGCTGACTTCAGTCGATCCTGATGTGATCCGGGCGCTGGGCGATCCGCTCCGGCTGCAGATCGTGACCCTGCTGGCGCGCGAGACGCTGTGCACGACGCACCTGGTGGAGGAGACCGGGGCCAAGCAGACCAACCTGTCCAACCACATGAAGGTTCTGCGCGAGGCCGGGCTGGTGGAGACCGAGCCGTGCGGCCGCTTCACCTACTACAAGCTCAAGCCCGACGTCCTGGCCGGCCTGTCGGACCAGTTCGCCGAACTCGCCGACTCCGCCTGCACCGCCGCCGAGAACAAGAGGGCCTGCCCGTGACCTCCACCGAGCCCACCACGACCCGCGCCCAGAGCGCTGAGGTGGCCGGGGACGACTCGATCGTCAAGAAGCTCTCCACCCTCGACCGCTACCTCGCGGTGTGGATCCTGCTCGCCATGGCCGTCGGCCTCGGGTTCGGTCGGCTCATCCCGGGGCTGAACGACGCCCTCGCGCAGGTGGAGATCGGCGGCATCTCCCTGCCGATCGCGCTCGGTCTGCTGATCATGATGTACCCGGTGCTGGCGAAGGTCCGCTACGACCGGCTCGACGCCGTCACCGGCGACCACAAGCTCATGGCGTCGTCTCTGGTCATCAACTGGATCGTCGGCCCGGCGGTCATGTTCGCGCTCGCGTGGATCTTCCTGCCGGACCTGCCCGAGTACCGCACCGGCCTGATCATCGTGGGCCTGGCCCGTTGCATCGCCATGGTGATCATCTGGAACGACCTCGCGTGCGGTGACCGCGAGGCCGCCGCCGTCCTCGTCGCCCTGAACTCGGTCTTCCAGGTCCTCGCCTTCGGTCTGCTGGGCTGGTTCTACCTCGACCTGCTGCCCGGCTGGCTCGGCCTCGGGGACGGCGAGCACCTGGACATCTCCATGTGGAAGATCGCGCTGAACGTGGTCATCTTCCTCGGCATCCCGCTCGCCGCCGGCTTCCTCACCCGCCGCCTGGGCGAGCAGAAGCTCGGCCGCGCCGACTACGAGCAGCAGTTCCTGCCGAAGATCGGACCGTGGGCGCTGTACGGGCTGCTGTTCACGATCGTCATCCTCTTCGCTCTCCAGGGGAAGACCATCACCTCGCAGCCGCTGGATGTCGCCAGGATCGCGCTGCCGCTGCTTGTCTACTTCGCGGTCATGTTCTTCGGCACGTTCCTGCTTGGCAAGGGCCTGGGCCTGGCCTACGACCGCACCGCGACCCTTGCCTTCACCGCGGCGGGCAACAACTTCGAGCTGGCCATCGCGGTCGCCATCGCCACCTTCGGCGTCACCTCCGGCCAGGCCCTGTCCGGCGTCGTCGGCCCGCTCATCGAAGTCCCGGTGCTGACCGGTCGCAGTTATGGGGCGAACTGTGGGACGGTGGGTGGACAACGAGACCGACCGGCCGCCTGCGGGTGCCGGACTTTTGGGAAGTCGGGCGTTGCCGCCACCCCGGGCACTCGGCCCCCGCCATCGTCGTTCATCCCCTGCTAAGGGGGTGCTTCGCCTTTGGGCTCGCAACCCCCGAAAGGGGGGCGCCCCCCCGCATGAGCATCACGACCACGATCGACGGCACGTCCGCACGCATCTCCCCGAGCGGAGAGATCGACTTCGACACCCTGCCCCCGCTTCGAGCCACCGTCGACGCCCTGCCGCCGCAGGTGACCGACGTGCAATGGGACCTGACTGGCACGGCCTTCATGGACGTCACCAACCTCAACTTCCTCTTCGCCCCTGCGCCGCACGACAGCGCCCCGGGCCGCCGCACGACCGTGACGGGACTGAACCGTCAGCCGCTGTGGCTGCTGCTTTTGGCCGCCGAGGTGCGTCCCACCGCATTCGAACTTTCCCACCTGATCCCCGACACACCACCGGCCGACTTCCCCCGCGGCCCCTTGAGCGGACCCACGTTGGATCTGTGATGAGCCGTCGATCGCCTGACCCGCTCTGCGGGCCTTAGGGTTTTGCCGGGGGAGCGGGTGGGGCGCGTATGTGGGCGGCGTAGTTCGTGGGACTCCTTCTGCAGGGGCGGGTCGACGACGCTCCCCATGGGGGTCGGACCGGCCCAGGGGCCCTGGGTTCGGCAGCGAGCCGGGGGAGCACACTTGCCGGGCGACCTCACGCACTTGATGTTGTCTCCTGGGAGTAGCGGCGCAGCACAGTGAAAGTTTGTTCTTCGGTAAGAGTCCTGAGATCTACCCGAGTCGCCCCCGGGTACAGCGCGCCGCTCCCACCGGCAACGAGGAGATCGCGGCGACGATCACGCGTCTGCCGTGAGCCAGGCCGATGCCGAAGCGATGGTCCTTGAGATCACGCAAAGTGCTGCTGACCCACCCGCCCGCTCCACAGGTAAGCCGACTTCTCCGGCCTCCCCGGTCCCAGGCCGCGATTGTTGCGAGTTGGCCGAACTGTGCGCGGGGGCAGGTAGGCAACGGGGGGCGTGCCTGCCCGCCCCCGCACGAGCACCGCTTGCAGGGGAAGCGGGACTCACGGGAGCCGACCTGCGGCTCATTGCTTACAACGCACCACAGGCCCCAGGTGTCACACCCGGGGATACGGCTGGGCCTGCAGGTGGCCGCCCAGCAGCTGTGCAGCCTGGTGCTGTACGTACACTGGCATGCCTGCTCACCCACCAGGAGTTGTCCGCTCGGCAAGGGGGCCCGCAGTACGAGCGGCGGCAAGACCTTCACCATGGGCAAGCGACCAGGGGCCGCCGCGGTGTCTCCTCCCGGGCCCCTCTGCGCCCACCTCTGGGCCTGCCCAGAATGCGAATGCTCCCGCGTACCCCTCCGGCACCGCCACATCCCCGAGCGCCCAACCCCGCAGGCCCTCAGTGCCGGGCCTCGGGCCGGCACCGACGTAGTCCCATGCCAAATCTCGCGAGAGGCCGGTACCGATTCCCTTGAGGTATGCCTCCTTGCGTGCCCAGGCGCGGGCGAAAGCCACCGGTCTGGTGAGGTCGGATTCAGCGGCCAACTCCGCCGTTTCCCTCGGGTGCAGGCAGGACGAGAGCTCCGGGACCACATCAGGCCGAGGAACCTGTTCGATGTCCACACCCACTGGCACATCGGCGATCCCGATCAACACGACATCGCCACTGCGGGACAGCGAGAAGTGCGCGCCTCCGCCGCGCACCGCAGGCTTCCCATGCGGGGCACCGCAGGAAGGGCAGGGTTCTCGAACCAACCGCACCGCGGCGGCGGTGACTCCCAGACGAGCACCCAGCAGCACCCGCGCCGCCACATGAGCAACGACGTAGCGCCGACGATCCTCAGGCCAGCCGAAGGCAGCCGCACGTCGTCGCTCCGCCGCCTCGAGCACGCCCGGAGCTAGACGAGCCGCGCCTTCCCCCAGATGCAGCGCGTCGACGAGCCACAGCGACACCATCCCGCCGCCAGCGATGTCCGTCACCACGTGGTCAACGTACGACGTCACTCGAGAACGGTCCAGAAATGCGTATGTGCGGAGATCCGTCTCCGTTCCGGCGCCGAATCAAGTCTGTGGGGTTCCGCACTTCTCCGAAACGATCCACGGAGCCGGACATGGCGGACAAGCCAGTGGAAACATTGCCCTCCTCTTCGGAGGATTCCACGGCCGTCCTGGACGGGTACGGTGACCCGGCCGAGATCGAGGGAATCCTCAGCGCGATGCTGGCCGACGTCGTGCGCACCGAGCAGGTGCCGGTCGACGGTCACTTCTTCAATGAACTGGGCGCCGATTCGCTGGTGATGGCGCACTTCTGCGCCCGGGTCCGGAAGCGGACGGACCTGCCGTCGGTCTCGATGAAGGACGTCTATCGGCACCCGACGATCAGGAGCCTGGCGCAGGCCCTTACGGACGACCCGGCCGCTGCCCCGCTCAAGCCGTCGACCCGGGCCCCGGCCCCGGAGTCCTTCCTGGCGCCGGCCCCGCCCCCGGTTCCGGCCCGGCTCCCGGCGAGCATGCCGCAGTACGTCCTGTGCGGCGCACTGCAGTTCTTGGCCTTTCTCGGGTACTCCTATGTCATCGCCCTCGCCGCCGCACGAGGCTACGAGTGGATCTCCGCCGGAGCCGGCATCGTCGATGTGTACCTGAGGTCGGCGCTCTTCGGCGGTGCGGCCTTCCTGGGGCTGTGCGCCCTTCCCGTCCTCGCGAAGTGGACACTCATCGGCCGGTGGAAGCCTCGGGAGATCCCTGTCTGGAGCCTTGCGTACGTCCGCTTCTGGGTCGTCAAGACGCTGGTCCGGTCGGATCCATTGGTGCTGTTCAGCGGTTCGCCGCTCTACCTGCTCTACCTGAGGGCGCTGGGCGCGAAGGTCGGGCGGGGAGTCGTAATCCTGTCCCGGAGCGTGCCCGTGTGCACCGACCTGCTCGCCATCGGTGACGGCACGGTCATCAGCAAGGACTCGTCCTTCGCCTGCTACCGGGCCCACACCGGAGTGATCCAAATCGGCCCGGTCGCTCTCGGGAGGAATGTGCTGGTCAGCGAGTCCACGGTGATCGACATCGACACCTCGCTGGGTGACGGGGCTCAACTCGGGCACGCGTCCTCGCTGCACCGCGGGCAGGCGGTGCCCGGCGGCGAGCACTGGCACGGGTCTCCGGCACATCGGACCGATGTGGACTTCCAGGCGGTGGGGGCGGCCCACTGCGGTGCGGTGCGCAGGGCGGTCCACAGTGTTCTGCAAATGCTGGCCGTGCTGGTGCTGTACGTGCCGCTGGCGGTCGGTGGCCTGTTCGCGCTGCTTGTCGGGGTCCCCCAGCTCAGCACAGCTCTGGAGCCGGGGCCCGCGGTCTTCGCCGACTGGACGTTCTACCGCGACGCCCTGGTGATCTCCTCCGCGCTCGTCTTCGGTGCCGTGCCCGCCGGTCTCCTCGTCCTGTCCACTGTTCCCCGTCTGCTCGGCCGGACCATCACGCCGGGCCGGGTCTACTGTCTGTACGGCTTTCACCACGGCGTGCACCGGACGATCGCGCTCCTCACCAACTGGCGGTTCCTCAAGCGCTTGTTCGGAGACAGCTCCGCGATCGTCCACTACCTGCGGTACCTGGGGTACAGGCTTTCCCAGGTCGAGCAGACCGGGTCGAACTTCGGCACGGAGATGAAGCACGAGACGCCGTTCCTGAGCGCGGTCGGGCGCGGGACCATGGTCGCCGACGGGCTCTCGATCATGAACGCCGACTTCTCCAGCACCGCTTTTCGCGTGTCCCAGGTGTCGATCGGGCCGCACAACTTCCTCGGGAACAGAATCGCGTACCCGACGCGGGGCAGGACGGGTGACAACTGCCTCCTCGCGACGAAGGTCATGGTGCCGGTCGACGGTGAGGTCCGCGAAGGCGTCGGGCTGCTGGGCTCGCCCAGCTTCGAGATACCCCGGTCCGTTCTCCGGGACAGCAGGTTCGACCGGTTCAAGAGCCCCGACGAGCTGCGGCGCGGCCTCGCCGCCAAGAACAGACACAACGTCGCCACCATGGGGTGGTACTTGCTGACGCGGTGGATCTACACCTGCGGAATCTTCCTGCTCACCTCGGGAGCCGCGGAGTTCTACGGTTCGTTCGGCGCTGCATCGATCGCGCTGGCCGACGTTTTCGCTGTCGTGTTCACCCTCGCCTACTTCGTGCTCGTCGAACGCGTCGTCACGGCCTTCGCGCCCCTGAAGCCGCTGTTGTGCTCCATCTACGACCAGCGCTTCTGGCAGCGCGAGCGCTACTGGAAGGTGCCGTCGGAGACGTACCTCCGGATTTTCGACGGCACCCCGTTCAAGAACATGATCTGGCGGCTGCTGGGGGCCCGGCTCGGCAGCCGGGTCTTCGACGACGGCTGCTACCTGACCGAGCGGGCCATGGCCACGATCGGGGACGGCTGCACGCTCAACTCGGGCAGCGTCATCCAATGCCACTCGCAGGAGGACGGCACCTTCAAGTCCGACCGCAGCACGATCGGCTCCGGCTGCACCCTTGGCGTCGGCGCCTTCGTCCACTACGGCGTGACGGTGGGTGACGGTGCGGTGCTAGCCCCTGACTCCTTCCTCATGAAGGGGGAGGTCATCCCGCAGGACGCGCGGTGGGGCGGGAATCCGGCCAGGCCGCTCAGCTCGCACAGCGAGGGTGAGGGGAGGTAGGGCGCATGGGAACGCCCGTGGAAGCCGACCGGGAGTTCTGGCGGCGCGTACTCACCGCCGGCGGGGTTACCACGGTCCCTCGGTGGACCGCCGACCCGGTGACCGGCGTCGCCGAGCACGACGCGATGCTCCCCGAGGACCTGCTGGCCGTGTTGAGCCGCCTGGCGGACGATCTGGCGGTACCGCTCGGATCGGTGCTGCTGGCAGCGCACGCCAAGGTGCTCGCCGCTCTGTCGGGCGAGCATGAGGTCACGACCGGTTACGTGGCCGTGGCGGGAAGCGGGCCTCTGCCCTGCCGACTGACCACCGAAGCCCCGTCCTGGCGGACGCTGGTGCTGCACACCCACCGGGCCGAGGCGGAATTGCTGCTGCACAAGGACTTCCCGGTTGAGGGTCTCCGGCGTGAGCTGGGCCTGCCCGGACCGTCGACCGAGGCCCTCTTCGATCCCACCGACGACGGAGGGGAGCTCGTCGAGGATGCCGTAGTGCGGGTGGGGGTCCAGCGGCGCGGCGGTCGGCTCACACTGCGGACGCGGTACCGGACCGACGCGCTCGACGCTGACTGCGTCGCCAGGATCGCGGGCTACCACCTCACCGCGCTCGGGCTGATCGCTGCCGATCCGGACGCCGCGCACAGCGGGCAGAGCCTGGTCTCCGCCCAGGAACGCCGCTTCCAGATCGAGGGACTCGCGGGAGCCCGCCGGGAGCTGCCCGACCACCGCTTCCACGAGCTGTTCGAACAGCGCGTCAGGGCGCGCCCTGACGCCGTCGCGGCCGTATGCGGTGACCGGCGGTGGAGCTACCGGCAGCTCAACGCCCGGGCCAACCAGTTGGGGCGGGCGCTGCTCGCGCGGGGGCTGCGCCGCGAAGACGTCGTCGCGGTGGTGACCGAGCGGAACCTGGACTGGGTGGCCGCCGTCCTCGCGGTCCTCAAGGCCGGTGGGGTGTACCTGCCCATCGAGCCGCACTTCCCGGCCGACCGCATCGCGGCCATGCTGACCCGTGCCGGGTGCGGACTCGTGCTGACCGAGCCGGGCAGCACCGCCATGCTCAACCGGGCCCTCCACACGCTGCGCGCGGCCCCGGCGCTCTCAGTGGACGCGGCCTATGCGGAGGGCCATTCGGACCGTGACCTCGGCGTCGACGTCGCACCGGACCAGCTCGCCTACATCTACTTCACGTCCGGCTCCACCGGAGAGCCCAAGGGAGCCATGTGCGAGCACGCGGGCCTGCTCAACCACCTGCACGCCAAGATCGACGACCTGAGGATCGACGAGTGGCAGGTGGTCGCCCAGAGCGCGCCCCAGTGCTTCGACATCTCGCTGTGGCAGCTGGCTGCCGCGCTCATGGTCGGCGGGCAAACCCTGCTCGTGGAACAGGAGGCGATCCTGGACGTCCCGCGGTTCGTCGACACGATCGCCCGGGGCGGGGTCGGGGTGCTGCAGGTCGTGCCGTCGTACCTCGAGACGGTCGCGTCCTACCTCGAGCGGGACCCGCGCGAGCTACCGGACCTGCGGTACGTGTCGGTCACGGGCGAGGCACTGAAGAAGGAGCTCGTACGGCGCTGGTTCGCGTCCCAGCCCGGTATCAAGCTCGTCAACGCGTACGGGCTCACCGAGACCTCGGACGACACCAACCATGAGGTGATGGACCGGGTACCGGACACCGATCGGGTACCGCTCGGTCGCCCCATCAACAACGTGCACGTCTACGTGGTCGACGAGCACCTGTCACCGGTGCCGCTCGGCGCCCCCGGTGCGATCGTCTTCTCCGGGGTGTGCGTGGGCCGGGGTTACGTCAACGACCCCGAGCGCACCCGGCAGGCGTTCCTGGCGGATCCGCACCACGAGGGCCGACGGCTCTACCGGGGCGGCGACTACGGCCGCTGGCTTCCCGGAGGCAAGCTGGAGTTCCTCGGCCGCCGGGACACCCAGGTCAAGATCCGCGGGTTCCGGATCGAGATCGGTGAGGTCGAGAGCGCCCTGCTGCGGGTGCCCGGTGTCCGCGAGGGTGCGGTGGTGGCCGTCGCCGGAGCCGGTCAGGGCGGCCGTCTCGTGGCCTTCTACTCCGGTCAGGTCCCGCTGGACAACGGCGTCCTCAGAGACCGACTGGGTGAGTCGCTGCCCGCGTACATGGTGCCGTCGGACTTCCACTGGCAGGACAGTCTGCCGGTGACCGCCAACGGCAAGGTCGACAGGAAGGCGCTGACCGCACTCGCCGCACAGCTCGGCGCCACCGCACCCCTCGTAAGCTCCGACGCCACCGCCCCCGACGCGGTCGATGAGGACCGTGACGCGCCGCGCACACCGACCGAGCGGCGGCTGGCCGCCACCTGGGCCGAGGTGCTCGACGTCCCGGTGCACGGGATCCGCCGGCACGACCACTTCTTCGACCGAGGCGGCACCTCTCTCGCGGCCGTGCGGCTCGCGATCGCCCTGGATCGTGCGGTGGACATCACCGACCTCACGCGCCACCCGGTCCTGGCCGACCTGGCCCGTCTGGTCGACGACACCACCCGTCCGACCGAGGCGGCGCAGGCGGTGCCGCGCGCGGGAGCGCCGGCTCCCTCCTGAATTGCGACGAAAGGAGACCGAGATGCCGTCCTCGTCCCCCATGACGCTGCCAGGTGTCGACCTGCGGCCCGGCAAACCCCCGATCCTGTATGCCGAACCGCGTGTCGGCGCCACCAGCGATGCGGCGAACTGGGCAGCCGAACACCGGGACGCGCTGCGCGCCGTCGTCGCCGAACACGGTTCGCTCCTGGTCCGCGGCCTCGGGCTGGGAGGCCAGGCCGAGACCGAAGCCGTCTTCCGGCGGCTGGCCGACGGTCTGATGACCGAGAAGGAGTCCTTCGCATCCCGGCGGACCTACTCCGAAGGCGTGTACTCCTCCTCGAAGTGGCCGCCGAACCAGCAGATGTGCATGCACCACGAACTCAGCTACACCCTGACGTTCCCCGGCCTGATGATGTTCGCCTGCCTCACCGCTCCCACCGCCGGCGGGGCGACCGCGCTGGCCGACGCCCCGACCGTGCTGCACGCGCTGCCCTCCGACCTCGTCGAACGGTTCCTGCGGGACGGCTGGCTGCTCACCCGCAGCTACAACGACGAGATCGGGGCGTCCATCGCCGACGCCTTCGGCACTGACGACCGCGGCGCGGTCGAGAGCTACTGCCGCGCGGCTGCGATCGACTTCGAGTGGCGACCCGACGGCGGGCTGCGGACCCGGCAGCGCCGCAGCGCCGTGGTGCGCCACCCGGTCACTGGCCGGGCTTGCTGGTTCAACCAGATCGCGTTCCTCAACGAGTGGACGCTGGCTCCCGAGATACGCGAGTACCTGGTGGACATCTACGGCCCCCACGGACTGCCCTTCAACACCCGCTACGGGGACGGCGCACCGATCGGCGAGGGCACCGTGCGACTGCTGAACGGCGTCTACCAGTCCCACACCGTGAGCGAGGCGTGGCAGGCCGGTGACCTGATGCTCGTCGACAACGTCCGCACGGCGCACAGCAGGGAGCCATACGAGGGGCTGCGCGAGGTGCTCGTCGCGATGACGGACGCGGTGCGCCTGGCCGACTGCTCGCCGACCGTGGAGGTGACCACCGCATGACCTTCACCCATTCCACCGCACAGCAGCCCCCACCGGCCGGGCCGGTCACCGTGCCACCCTTCGCGGTGATCTCGGGTGCCCAGGTTCAGCAGGCACTGCAGGGGCGCGAGCACCAGATCGTGAAGCTGGTCGAGGCCGCCTACCGGTTGCACGCCGCCGGAGAGTCGGTGAATCCCCCGTCCGTGTTCCTGCGTTTCCCCGACCGCCCGTCGTCCCGGATCATCGCGCTGCCCGCCTCGATCGGCGGAGAGGGACGGGTGGACGGGGTGAAGTGGATCTCCAGTTTTCCGCAGAACGTGGCGGACGGCCTCCCGAGGGCCGCGGCGGTGCTCATCCTCAATGACCACGACACCGGCTACCCGTTCGCCTGCATGGAAGCCTCGATCATCAGCGCCACGAGGACGGCCGCCTCGGCGGCACTGGCGGCGGACCGGCTCAGCCGCGGCCGACCGCGCCCGGCGCACATCGGGTTTGTCGGGACGGGCCTGATCGCCCGCTACATCCACACCTTCCTCGCCGGCACCGGCTGGTCCTTCGACACCATCGGCGTGTGCGACGTGTCCGCCGACAGTGCTGCCGGTTTCCGTTGCTACCTCGAGCAGTCGGGCGCCACCGGCTGGATCGCCGTGCACGACAGCGCCGAGCACTTGATCCGCAGCAGCGACCTGGTGGTCTTCGCCACGGTCGCCGGCCGGCCGCACGTCCACGATCCGTCGTGGTTCGCACACCGTCCGCTCGTCCTGCACGTGTCGCTGCGCGACCTGGCTCCGGAGATCGTGCTCGCCTCGGCCAACATCGTCGACGACGCCGAGCACTGTCTGAGGGCCGAAACCTCGCTCCACCTCGCCGAACGCCGCACGGGCAACCGTGACTTCCTGACCGGGACACTGGAAAGCGTGCTGGCCGGACGCGTCACGCCGCCGGCGGACCGGACGGTGGTGTTCTCACCCTTCGGTCTCGGTGTGCTCGACCTTGCGGTCGGCAAGTTCGTCTACGACGAGGTGGCCGGTTCCGGAGACCTGCAGGTCGTCGACGGCTTCTTCCATGAGCTGCGCAGGTACGGATGAACACCATCCGGCCCGGGCCACTCTTCAACCTGCGGAGGCCACCGTGCCAGTCATATCCGTTCCCTACACCTTCAACGAGGAGGATCTGTACGTCGACCTAGGGCCGGTGTTGGGCCGTCGGATCTATCTGAAGTGCGAGGGCTTCAACTTCGCCGGCTCGATCAAGCTGAAGCCCGCGACCGAGATGGTGGAGGCCGCCGAGCAGGCGGGGGCCCTGACGCCCCAGTCGGTCCTGCTCGAGTCCTCGTCCGGAAACATGGGTGTGGCGCTCAGCATGCTCGCGGCCAGCAAGGACTACCGGTTCCTGTGTGTGACGGACTCCCGGTGCAATCTGTCGACCAGGCTGCTGATGGAGGCTCTGGGCGCCCATGTGCACGTCGTCACAGAGCCGAGCCCCGACGGCGGATTCCTCGGTGCCCGCATCGACTACGTCCGTATGCTGACTGCCCTGGACGACCGGTACGTGTGGCTCAGCCAGTACACCAATCCGGGCAATTGGAGGGCGCACTATCTCAGGACGGCACCGGCGATTGCCCGCTCGTTCCCGCGGCTGGACGTGTTGTTCGTCGGGGCAGGCACCACCGGGACGCTGATGGGCTGCGCGCGCTACTTCCGGGAATGGCACCGGCCGGTCCGGATCGTCGCAGTGGACAGCGTCGGCTCGGTGACCTTCGGCGGCGCTCCGGGACGCCGGATGCTGCCCGGCCTGGGCATGAGTGTCCGCCCTCCGCTGCTCGACGAGTCCGTTGTCGATGAGGCGGTGCACGTCGAGGAAGCGGACAGCATTCGTGTCTGCCAGCGCCTGGCCCGACGTGGCTTCCTGTTCGGTGGCTCAACCGGCACGGTGGTCAGCGGCGCGATGCGCTGGCTGGCTCAGCATGACACGCGTGCCCTGACCGCGGTGGCCATCGCCCCCGACCTCGGCGAGCGCTACCTCGAGACGGTCTACCAGGACAACTGGGTACGGGCCCTCTACGGCGACGACGTACTCGACTCGGGTCAGCCGGCCACCGCCGCCTCGGGAGCCGCCCGCTCCGCACCGCCCGTGTCGTGGCAGGGCCCGCCGGCGCGCCACCAGTACAAGGAGGATCAAGCCGGGGCCGGCCGCACCAGCACCGCAGGCCCGAACAGGCCGCTACCGGATTCCTGGACAGCCGGTTCCGCCCCGGTGCCGGATGCGGACGACAGCCGGGCCTCACAGACTGGGAAGGGGGAGAGGTGAGCCCGGCGGGGGGCCGGGGCGGACATGCAGGCGGGAGAGGGTGTGGCGCAGCGACAGGCCCCCGGGGCCCGGCACATCGGCACATCCGAGACGGACCGCCTGCTGGTGTCCGTGGCCGCCGGCAGCCAGGACGCCTTCGCCCGGTTGTACGACGCGGTCGCCGGCCCGATCTACGGAATGGCGTGCCAGGTTCTGCAGGACCCGGCCCGTGCCGAAGAGGTCGCCCAGGAGGTCATGCTGGAGGTCTGGCAGACCGCCCCCCGCTACCGGCCCGAGAGTGGGCACGCCATGACCTGGATGATGACCATCGCCCACCATCGCGCCGTGGACTGCGTCCGCACCGCGCGAAGGTCCGCCGAGCGCGAGCGCTTCGTCTCCCAGCACGAATCGACTCCCGCCTTCGACGCCGTCGCGGAAGCTGTGGAGAGGCTCGTGGAATGGGAACAGGTCCGTTCCTGCTTGAACAAGCTGGACCCCGAGCTCCGGCAGCCTGTGATGCTCGCCTACTACCGGGGCCTGACCCATGTCGAGGTCGCTTCAGCGCTCTCACTGCCGCTGGGCACCGTAAAGAGCCGCCTGCGCGCCGCGCTGAGTCGCCTGCGGCATTGTCTGGGAGCCCCGCTATGAGAAGAACGAGCGACGACTCTCACGACCTCACGGGAGCCTACGCTGCGGACGCCCTGAGCAGGGATGAGCGGGAGAGGTTCCGGCGGCACGTCGCGGACTGCCCCGACTGCGCCCACGAGACCGCACGCCAACAGGAGGCGGCCGCCTGGCTCGCCCTCGCGGTGGCCCGCACCCCGCCGCCGAGTCTGAAGAAACGTGTCCTTGGCGAGGCGGCCCGGGCCTCCCAGTTCCCGCCGGGGCCCCCGCCTCAGGCAGAGGAGCATCGCGCCCGGCGGTCCGGGCCACGGCTGCTGCGTGTCGCCCTGGCTGCCAGTCTCGCCGCGGCCGCCGCGTTCGGTGGCATCGCGGTCTGGCAGCACCAGGACGGACAAGAGACTCGCCAGGAAGCCCAGAGCCGCGCCACCGACCTCGCCGGGCTTCTCGCGGCCCCCGACACGACCTTCGTCAAGAAGCGCATCCCTTACGGCGGCTACGGCACCCTCACGGTCTCACGCCGACTGAACCAGGCCGCGTACTTCTGCCAAGATCTGGCTCCCCTGCCCTCGGGGAGGACTTACCAGTTGTGGTACACCGCCGCTCCCTCGGACAAAGTCCGCTCCGCCGGGCTCATCCCCGCCAAACCCGGCATCCAGGCCGTGGCGCTCCCCCCGCCCGGTACCGCCGCTTCGCTGGCCATCACGGTCGAACCAAGCACAGGTTCCCCCGAACCCACCACCCACGTGCTGTCCACGTGGCCGCTCCCCGCTTCCTGATCTTTGCCGCCCAGTCGCGCGGCGGCGCCGCCTATTGCTGTGGTCAGCGAGCAGCAACGGTACGGCCGGCACCGCCCCAGAGGGCAATCGCGAGTCCGTGCTGCCGGACCCTCAGCGGCCCAGCTGCGCCACGGGTCGGCGGAGGGGAGACGACGCTGAGCACATGCTCGGCGCCGTGGCGAATCGAATAGACCGACGTTCCCCCCTGCGGCCGGGGTCGTCAACGAAGCGCTGGAGATCGTCGGACCTTCCGCTGCTGCTCCTGCTCGTGGCGCTCAGTGGGGAGGCGGGATCGGCCGGCAGTCCTCCGGCTGGACCCCGGCCGCACGCACCATCGAGTTCGTCGGCGGGTACCTGATGGTGAGGACCGCCTTCGGGGCGCTCGCAAACGCGGCCATGGCCCTCCCGGCGACCTGGTGGCCGACCATCCGACCGCCGGGCGCTGGATCGGCTTCACCGCCTTCCTGCTCGCGCGCCTACCAGCTCGGCCTCCCCTCAGCCGTGGCCGCCGCCACCGCGATGCCTCTCGGTGGCGGCGTACATGCCGATGTGCTGAAGCGCGCGGAGATGGATGTGCCGCGTAAGACGGCGTGTCGGAGTCGGGGAGTTGGGTTCGGCGGTCAAAGCTTCGGCGGAGCGGTCGTCGGCCGGATGACCGCGTTCGGGAGGTTGCGTCGCATGCTCGTTCTCGGGCGATCGCAGGTCGAGGCTCTGCTCGATGTGGACATCCTGATCGATGCCTTGGCCGCGGCGATGGCAGACCTCAGTGCGGGCCACGCGTCGGCCCCCGACCGCGTCGCCGCCCTGGTACCCGAACGGGACGGGTTCCTGGCGGCCATGCCCGGCTTCGTGCCGTCGGCTGGGGCGCTCATGAGCAAGCTGGTCTCCCTGTTCCCGCGTAATGCCGGGACACTGCTGCCGACCCACCAGGCGCTGATCGTCATGTTCGATCCGGACACCGGCGAGCCTGCGGCGTTGCTGGACGGTACGGCCATCACCGCGGCGCGGACCGGCGCCTGCTCGGCGCTGTCCGCGCGGCTGCTGGCCCGCGAGGACGCTTCGGTGCTGGCGGTCCTGGGCACCGGCGTTCAGGCCCGGTCCCACGCCCGCGCCATGTGCCGGGTCCGCCCGATTCGGCAGATCCGCGTGGCCGGCCGGGACCCGGCGAAGGCAACCGTTCTGGCCGAGGAACTGTCGTCCGTACTGGAGACAGACGTCCGGGCGGTGTCCACCTACGCCGAGGCGCTCGACGGCGCTGACATCGCCGCCGCGACCACCCACTCCCTCGAACCGGTGATCCGCCGCTCCTGGCTGGCGCCCGGGGTGCACATCGCCTCAGTGGGGTACAACCCAGCCGGACGCGAGGTCGACGATGCCACGGTCGCCCAGGCGCTTGTATGCGTCGAATCGCGGCAGGCAGCGCTCGCCCCCTTCCCCGCCGGCAGCAACGACCTGCTGATCCCGATCCACGATGGCCTGATCACGGCCGAGCACGTGCACGCCGAGCTGGGTGAACTCGTCGTCGGCAGTAAACCGGGACGTGCCTCGACCGACCAGATCACCCTCTACAAATCTGTTGGTGTGGCGGTGCAGGACGCCGCGGCCGCGAGCCTGGTCCTCACCGCCGCCCGCCAGCAGGCCATCGGCGAGGAGATCATGGTGCAGTGATGCCCTTGTGCGGCATCGGCGGCGGAGGTCTCATCCGGCGTGCAGCAGACGCCGACATCGAGCATCCGTCGTGCGTGCGGAACCGTCTCTGCGGGCGATGTGTCAGTGGTTTCTGGCATGGTGGCGTGGACGGTGGCGGAGTGCATGCCATCGGCCACTTGGTGCATGGGTGTGATGCCCTGAACCGGGGGTCCCCCACCCGTGTTCTTCCAAGATGCTCAGCGCCTTCGACAAGTACGTCGGAACTTGATCGAGGGCTGCAGCCGGACCCCTCGCCTAAGGGTTTCGCATCCGTTGCCGGTCAGGCGGCGGCCGCCGTCGCGGCCGGGGTGGCCGTGTCCCTCTGTCGGACGGTTTTGTGGGTGAGACGGCGGGTCATCAGGGTGATCGCGGCCCAGGTGATGGGAGGCTCTGCGTGCTGGACGAGCCGGTCGCATTCCCGGGCATGCCGTCGGGCCTGCATGATCCACGCAAGCGAGCGTTCGGCGACCCAGCGGCGGGAGCAGGACGAATCCGAAGTGCCCCGAGTGTGGGGCGACTGTTCGCACCAGCGCCGGATGCTGTCCTGTCTTGTGTGGTCGCCTGCTGTCGCGATGGAATCGATCTTGGCTAACGCGGGCCAGTCCGATGGATCCGCGCGGTCCACTTGAAGCCCGCTGAGGTTCTCGGCATCCATGGACGCATCGTGGCAGCGTATGGGCAGTTGGTGTTCGCCTATTGGGTTCGGCGGGGCTTGATCCCTTCTTGTGGTGTACGGGGCGGCTGTATGCCTCGCCGGTGGCGAGGACACGTTCCACGTCGTGCCAGGTGGCTGGGCGGCGGTTCTTCGAGCCGAGCGGTCGACCGGGGCCGGGCCGGGACGGTTTCGGTGCACCGGCCGGGGAGCTGGTCTTCACACGCGGGTTTCCGAACCCCCTGCGGACCCGGGCGGGCGTGAGTTTGTTCGGCGGTGCCGGTTTCTCCCAGGGCCGCCGTAGGTCGGTGGCCAGCGGGTGGGCGAGCCGCAGCTGGGCGTAGGCGGCGATCACCAGCCATGTCCATCGGTCGGCTGCCTCCGAGCTGCGGAGACGGGGCTTGGTCCATCCAAGCGTCTGCTTGAACAGGCGGAACGTGTGCTCCAGGTCGAAGCGGCGGCGGAAGGACTGCCGGCAGCGGTCGACGTCGGTTTGGTGGCGGCGGTGCCCGACCACCACAGCCGGGCCGGCTTGTTCGCCCCGCCACTGGGCGGCTTCTCCACGTTCAGGCGGATGACGGTGCCCTCGATGATGGGCAGCGGTCCGTGGTGGTCGAGCCAGGCCGCCCGCCGGGTCAGCCTCGGGTGCAGCCGTTCCCGCGCCTGCGTGGTCGCTTTGCCGTAGAGGCCGGTCTCGGTGACGGTCACGGCCTGCTCGGTGCCCCCCAGGTGGCGGGATCGCCGAAGACGAACTCGCGCCATGCTTGGGCGGTCGGCCGCCCTTGGGGTCGCAGACCCGCCGTTGGTGTGGGCCGGCGCATCACACGGTCGGAGCGGAACCGGCCAAGGATCTCGACGGGCAGGTCGTTCAACAAGTGCGCGATGCGAGGTGTGTCGTATCCGGCGTCCAGCACGACCAAGACTTCGGGGTCGCCCGGCTTCCCTTGACCGGCGGCGACGAGCCGCTCGAGCAGCTCGCGGAGCTGGACCGTGGTCACCGCGGCAACGTCCGCACCTGGCTCCATGCGGACCGCGTCGCACCGCCGTCCACGACGTCCGACCGGTCTCCAGTGGGGCGACGATCGAGTACGGCCAGCCTGGGATCATCTGGTGCTAGCCCTCACCTCGGCCGAAGGTGTGGCAGAAGGACCGGTCGGGGCAGGTGTTGGCGTCCGGCCGCAGCCCTCGGCAGCGGCACCCCCGCCAGCGCGCCACGAAGCCGGGCGACGTCGATCCGTCCGTTGTTGAGGCCGCTATAGAGGGCGCCGTGACCGCGGCGGTGTTCCGGCGCGAGCGCCAGATCGACCAGCGTCCGCACCGGCCCGTCCGTGCGCAACAGCGCATCGCATAACTCGAACAGCGCGTCGCCCCGCGCGGTCAGACACGCTTACAACTCCGCCCGGAAGCATGACACTTCCGCAAACGCATCCCGCAGGACGCCCTTGACACCCCAAACTCACAACCACGGCCTTCGCGCTGGTTCTATGCCTCTGATACGGAGCACAGGATGGAGCAGGCCGCGTTGAAGTGCGTCTACATGGCGATCGTGTCGCTCGAAGCCACCGGCCGCGGCCAGGCCCGCTGGACCATGCGCTGGAAGACCGCTCTGAACGCTTTCAACATCACCTTCGGCGGCCGCCTCTCAGCAGCCCGCCGGTAGCCCCAACTACCCCAGTAACACCCATTCGTTAACAATCCCACCCTAACCTTGTTATTTACGTGAAGGCGGCCTTCGTCTGGGTTGGGGAAGTGTCCGCGGGCCTTGCGGCAGAGCCCACGAAGTGGCCCAGAGCCTTTCTTGCTCCTCGGCCACCGCGTTCGGGCCAGACGTCCGTGAGAGGTGCCCTTGGCCTCTGTGGCTCGCCCGATCTCGAGCAGAACACCGCGTCATCCCAGGGCGCGCGGCCCAGTCTTGCCTTGTCGCCGGCCACCTGGGGTGCCATGGCCCTGATCGCTGCCTTCCCCTTGCTGCGGCTGCGGTGGGCGTGTCTGAACCGGCCGCGTTCCGGTCCTTCTGCGGCGGGCTTAGGCAAGTCTGTCCCCTGGCGAGCGTGTGCGCCCGCTAGGCTTCCTGCTGTGAGGCGCTGACCAGGGCAGATCCCGATGT
This sequence comes from Streptomyces sp. NPDC126510, assembly GCF_040302345.1. Classification (NCBI taxonomy): domain Bacteria; kingdom Bacillati; phylum Actinomycetota; class Actinomycetes; order Kitasatosporales; family Streptomycetaceae; genus Streptomyces; species Streptomyces sp. NPDC126510. The sequence continues at coordinate 83,405 of NZ_JBEORR010000032.1, forward strand.
CCGAGAGCGGCGTCCGTGTCGTCGCGCGGAGCATTGTCAATGCCCGACACGCGCGCAGAAGTGTGACGGGGTGTCAGTGGTTTCCCTCTTATGGCTCAGCCTTGTAGCCAAGTCGCTTCTCATCTTGCTTTGTGACGATTCGTCACATTTCCCCTTCCGAACTCTTGAACGCCCGATCGGCCCCTTTCTGGTCTCCCTCATGGATTTCTGAAGTGGCGACAGAATTCGGCGTGAGTAGGTTTATTCGTAGGCGGCCGGGTCGGCTGGCATCCCTGAGAGATGGAGAAGCGAAATGCCTGCGAGAGGGAGAAGTGGAATGCGAACGCGTACCGTGGTAGGGATCGCATTGTCGGTGGGCGTCACCGTCGTGGCTGTAACCACCGTGGACTATGCGGCGGCTTCAAATTCCGCGTCCGCCCCGTCGGTGCAAGAGGCTGCTGCCTCCTTGCCTCAAGGAGGAGACATGGGAGGAGACGGCCAGACGGGCGGCGACGGCCAGACCGGAGGGAACGGGCGGACGAGGTACGGCGACCGTTCGGATGATCACGGACGGGTCTATGTCAATGAGCGAATGTATTCGGTCGAGGGGGGTGAGTGCATCGCTGTAATCAGTAGTCCGGCGACCAGCTTCAACGTCCGGAACGAAACTGGCAGTAGGGTCGAATTCTTCACCGGGATTACATGCGACAACGGTGCTGCAATTGCGACTATCGGGCGCGGAGACTCCAGCAACGCAATCCCCGGAACAGTGGTTCTCGATGGAGCCGTGGTGCCGTTCGCGCTTGTCGGCAGCTTCCGGGCAGTCGACAGGCATCACCACTGACCCCGCCCAGGGGCAGCGTTCCCTGCCCCTCACTGCGGCCGTCTGCTCACGGAAGGAGAAGGGGATGTCGGCCGCCTCTCCCGGGGCGATACGTTCCGCACCGGTGACCGCGCCGGAAGCATCAGGAACCAGTCCTGGATCAGGAACCAGTCCTGGATCAGGGACGGCTGGGACGCCCGCGGCGGCGACTGCGCAGCCGCGGGCGCGCGCACGGCAGCACCCACGCCAGGGGTGCATGCGATGTGGTGATCCATTCCCCGGGATACGGGGAGCTCAATCCAGAACAGTAGTAGTCGCCCACGATGGGGTCCCGACTGGGTGGCCCACCCTGTCGGCACATCGGAAGCGTGTCGGACACTGACACCACCCTTGAATCACTCCCTGAATGCCTGCCTAGGACCGAAAGCTGTCCCGCGAGTCTCACTGGATCTGAGGACTGGCATGAGCGCCACGACTGGTTCTGACGCACGCGATGCACCGGAAAATGGAGTGCCGGTCCGGACTGCGAGTGGCAAGGCGCGGCCTCGCCGACGTCGAACTCGCCACCGCGGAATGGGTTGAATGGTTCAACAACCAACGGCTCCACAGCGCGACCGGCGACATCCCGCCCCACGAGTACGAGACAAACCACTACGTTCAACTTCAGCCCCAACCGGAGGCTGGAGTCAACACATAGAGCCTCCACCGATCCCGGAGCGGTTCAGGCATCCGGCCGTCCCACCCACCACAAGGTCGGCACGAAACCACGCCGCACCGGATAAACGTGTCGGCTTGTCATCGACCGCGGATGTGTCGGTGGGATTCTTGGGCGCGTGGCTGGAAACGACACGCAAGGTGACTCGCAGGGACACGTGACGCCTGTTCGGGCCGAGGTCGAACGCCTGCTTACTGAAGCGGAGCGTCGAGAACGCGCTGCCCACCAACGCGTGCGTTTTTGGGGCGCCATCGATATTGCGCTGGGCTTTCCCGCCGCCGTGCGCTGTTCATGACGGGGTTCGGCTCGGCATCCCGGTCGTGGTCGGGGCCTCGCGGTCGGCGGCTCCGGCGGGCATTTTCCTCGAGACGCTGGGACACCATCGTGCCCGGGCCGGAGGACGCCCCGGAAGTTCCGGTGCGGATCTACACACCCGAAGGCCACGATGGTGACTTGCCCGGGCTGCTCTACTTCCACGGTGGCGAATTCGTCACGGGCAGTTCATCCTGTTGTCGCTGAGCAACGCCCCCGACCACACCATGAAGCTCGGGGGCCTGGCCGGCCTGTGCCACGTGTCCCCGCCGGTTCTCGGGCGCGCCGTGCAGGCCCAGCCGGTGGACGGTCTGATCCTCCCCGAACAGGCGCCGCACGACGCGCGGTCCTCACCGACACCGGCCGCGCCCGCCTGGAGCAGGCAGTGCCGACCTACCTCGCCATCGTCCGCCGCCTTGTCTTCGATCTCCTTGAGCGCGAAGGCGTCGACGTGGCCAAGCTCGCCGCCTGGCAGCGCATGGCCCAGGCGACCTGATCCTCGTTCGTGTGGGGAGGGGCCGGTCACACATGATCGGTGAGGCCCACCCGGTAACAGTCGGCGGCGGGGAGGCCATGCCTCGCCGCCTTGTGCAGAAGAAGGGTGCGAAACTGCTTGATCACCGTCGGTCGAGCCTCACGGGCGATCCAGCCCTTCGTTCCGGGCTGGATGCTGGCGCGTTTCCGCTAGCGGCTTCCGTCATGCCGTTATAGCGTTGTGATCAGCAGTCGTGGTTCCGAAGTTTCGTTCGCCCGTGATCGCCATCACGGGCGTTCTTGCTGTTCAGCGCCTCTCCGGACCAGGGCGATCACCTCCCGGGCGCGCAGGGTGCGGGCCCGGTTTCCCTCGAAGGAGACAGTCATGGCCAAGGGCACTGTGAAGTGGTTCAACAGCGAGAAGGGCTTCGGCTTCATCGAGCAGGAGGGTGGCGGTCCCGACGTCTTCGCCCACTACTCCAACATCGCCAGCCAGGGTTACCGCGAGCTGCAGGAGGGTCAGAAGGTCGAGTTCGACATCACGCAGGGCCAGAAGGGCCCGCAGGCGGAGAACATCCGGCCCGCCTGATCGCGCGGCTTGGTAAGGGCCCGGCATCCCGGCTTCGGGACGCCGGGCCCTTACCGTCTGCCGCAGTGAGCCGATCGGTGTCTCGCGTGTCCCAACGAGCCATTGGCAGGAACAGTGCGCGGAACTGCCGGTACGACGGCGCCAGGCAGGTGACAGGGCAGTGCCGGACGGAGGTGGACTGCGGCGGTTCGACCTTGACATCGATAACGCGGTGGCGGAGTCGGGCCGAGGACTACCTTCCGGTTCGTGGAACTCCGGCCGGCCAGGAGCGTTGTTCATTTCGGTCGGGGAAATTCCGACGCGACGCAGCCAGGCGTCGGGTCAGGCGAGTCGGCCCCGCGCCTGCGGTGATGCTCCGCAGGGCCACAAGCCGTTCGTCAATGCCGGTCACCAATGGGCGAGTAGTCAACACAGATCGGGCCTGTTGTCGCCAAGCGGGCAGGCCGAGCCGGACGCAACCGGGGGTGAAGAAGCGAAGGTGAGGACGGGGCCACCGGGCTGGCGGGGGTGCTGCGGAACCTCCGTCTCGTCGCCCTTGCTCGTCAGAACACTGAGCGTCTTCAGCGTTGCCGCTCCAGGGTGAGGACGGCTTTGGCGATTGACGTCATGCGGTTGGGGCTGCAGCGCGATCTGCGGAAGCTCCGCTGTGGCCGCCGCGGGCCACCGAAAGTCATCGGGCTTGTCTTCGCCGATCGTCACGGCGGCCTCGGCGACTTCGTCGGGCGCGGGGCTACGGGCCTGTGCGACCGCACCGCCTCGCGAAGGTGCAGGTCCTGAAAGCGACCCGGGCACGAGCGGATGCCGAGCGTTCCCTCGGGCACGTCGGCTGCGGTCACGGAGTGCGTTTTGGCGGCGGGCGCCGAACCGGGGCTTCGCGCGGCGCCGTGTCACTCGCCTCTCACTCGCGCGAAGAAGCTCACTGCATCCGTTCAGCCTCGCAGCGCCACTGACAGCCGGGTCCGGTCGCGTCACCCGCCGAAGCGGAGAGCCAGATACCGCCAGCCTCCTGATCGGGCACGGCCTGGCCATGCTCCTGATGCTCAAGCTGGAGGTGATCAGCTTGGCGATCAGCGGTGCCAGTGCGCTGCTTGCAGTCGTCGCACAGGTGCGAGTGGGACTCCCGCGGGGCGCCCCGCCCGGCCGCTCGATGGCCTTCCACCGTTCATCGGTGTGGAGCGGGCCCGGTGAAGGCGGCGCGTTTCCCCTTGACATGGCGTCAAGGAAGGATGCGGCGGGTGCGCACCGTACAAACAAGGACGCTCTTCCGCCGGCTGGCTCATACGTGCCTCGGTGCTGGATGACGGGGCGGGAGGCCGCATACTCGGTGATCGTTGCGGTGTCGTCAGGGTGGCCGCTGCCGCGACCGATTCGGTGGTCGGACAAGGAAGGGTATGGGGGACATGAGTGGTGGCAACCGGCCGGTAATGCCGGAGTCGGTGGACAGTCCAGCTCAGCGGACGCAGCCGACAGGCAAGGCGGCGCGGTGGCTGCTGCGTCACCAGGTGCAGCCGGTGGGGCCGGCGGCCGGTGAGAGTCATGCCGAGCCGCATGCCTGGTGGAAGGTGATGTGCCTGACCGGAGTCGACTACTTCTCCAGTCTGGCCTACGTGCCGGCGATCGCCGCTTTGGCCGCCGGGGCCGTCTCTCCTCTGGCGACGCTGCTGATCGTGGCGTTGACGCTGCTGGGGATGCTGCCGATGTACCGGAAGGTGGCCAAGGAGAGCCCGCACGGCGCAGGATCGGTGGCCATGCTGGAGGATCTGCTGCCGTTCTGGTGGGGCAAGCTGTTCGTTCTGGTTTTGCTCGGGTTCGTGGCCACCTCGTGGATCATCACCATCACGCTGTCTACGGCGGACGCCTCCGTACACGTGGTGGAGAACCCCTTCTTCCCCTCCGTCCTCCACGGCCACGAGGTCGCACTGACCGTGGGGCTGCTGCTGATCCTGGGAGGTGTTTTCCTGCTCGGGTTCAGTGAGGCGGTCAGTGTCGCCATCCCGCTGGTCGCCGTCTTCCTGGTGCTCAACGCGGTGGTCATCGGTGTGGGACTGGTCCATGTGTTCACGACGGACGGCGCACTGTCGGCCTGGACCGACGCGCTGGTCGACGGCGGAGGCGGCTTTGGTGACCTCGCCGGTCCGGCACTGCTGGCCTTCCCGCTGCTGGTGCTGGGCCTGTCGGGCTTTGAGACCGGTGTGAGCATGATGCCGCTCGTGGCGGCCGAGGGTGCCGACGCCGAGCAGCGGCTGCGCGCCAGGATCCGCAACGCCCGCCGGCTTCTGACCACGGCCGCTGTGATCATGAGCGTCTACCTGCTGGCCGCCAGCTTCGTGACCACCGTCCTCATCCCGGAGAAGGAGTTCGAGCCCGGCGGTGCCGCCAACGGCCGGGCGCTGGCCTGGCTCGCCCACGAGCATGTCAGTGAGGCGTTCGGCACCGCCTACGACATCAGCACCATCCTCATCCTGTGGTTCGCCGGCGCCTCCGCCATGGCAGGGCTGATCAACATCGTTCCCCGCTACCTGCCGGACTACGGCATGGCCCCCGAGTGGGGACGCGCGGTGCGTCCGGTCGTCATCGTCTACACGGCTCTGTGCATCCTGATCACCATCGCCTTCGACGCCGACGTCGACGCCCAGGCCGGCGCCTACGCCACCGGGATCCTGGCGATGATGGTCTCCGGCGCCTTCGCCGTAACGGTCTTCACGGCGCGCAACCGTCGCCGCGTGAGCACGGTCGGCTTCGCCCTGCTCACCGCGGTCCTGCTCTACGCCCTTGTGGCCAACATCGTCGACAAGCCCGACGGCATCGCCATCTCCGGCTTCTTCATCTTGGGCATCATCATCGTGTCGCTGATCTCCCGCGTCTCGCGCACCACCGAGCTGCGCGCCGACCGCATCGTCTTCGACGAGGCCGCTCGCCGGTTCATCGCCGACACCCTCGCCCACGACGAGTCCATCAACATCATCGCCAACCGCCGTCAGGCCGGCGACTTCGCCGAGTACAGCGCCAAGGAACGCGAACAGCGTGGCACCAACCCGGTACCGGGCCCGGCTGACGTGATCTTCCTGGAGATCGACGTGGTCGACCCGTCCGACTTCAGCGAAACGCTCACCGTGCACGGCGTCGAAGTCGACGGCTACCGCGTTCTGCGCGCCGAGGCGCCGGCCGCCCCCAACGCCATCGCCGCCATCCTTCTCGCGCTGCGCAACGCCACCGGCGTGCGACCGCAGTGTTACTTCGCCTGGGCCGAAGGCAGCCCCCTGGTGCACATGATCCGTTACTTCCTCCTCGGCCGCGGTGACACCGCCCCGGTCACCCGCGAGATCATCCGCCGCAATGAGCCCGACCCCGACCGCCGTCCCAGCATTCACGTCGGCGGATGAGCCTGTCACCTCCGCCCGGGAAGCGCGGCGGACCGTCGGCCGAAAGGGAACAGGACGCGATGTCGCACTTCGGCGACCCCGCGCACGGTCTCCGGCGCATCCAGTACGGCCCGTTCCTGCTCACGGCCGCCCTGGGAACCGCCGGGTTCCTCACCGAGTCGAGTGTGGCTCATGCCGCATGGGCCCTGATCGCGGCCGGTCTCTTCGAGATGATTTACCGGCCCTGCACCCCGGCCGCTGCCGTTGCCGTGAGCGCCGGGGCCCAGGGAGCAGAGCGCAGGAGGGGTGCGGGGAACACGTCGGCCCTCACTCAGACCGGATGCCTCGAACACGGCGCGGGCGGTCTCGCGCTCCACGCTTCGCGAGACGCGCCGCATGGCGGTGACACCACACAGCAGCAAGCCGTCGGCAGCGGACTTCCGTGCACCTTCGTCCAGGCGGAACCACAGCTGTGGATGGCGCACCAGGGCCTCGGGGTCGATCTCGACGCTGCCCGCAGGGCGTCCCGCAGTAGGAGCCGTTGGGAGACGCCGGCACGCAGCGGACCGACACCTGCGCCGTGAATGCTCACTGGTGATTTTTCCGTCTCGTCCCTGTCCAGGCTGATCTCGGAGGCACTCACGGCGGCCGCCACCCTCGGCGACGAGGTGCGTGCGGTGGCCGTCTCTACCCGGACCCCGAGGGCCGGGCTCACATGCACGCCATGGAGCGCTCCCGGGCGGAATGGGGATCCCGGTGTGCCTCTGGTCCGGCTGTCGAGCGAGCGGCGCAGCCTGGGGCGTCCGATCGCTGCGTACGTCCGTGGGGTGGCCGCCGCCGAGCCGGGCACGCGCGTCACCATATTGATCGCGGAGACCGAGCCGGAGCCGCCGTGGCAGCGACTGCTGCAGAACCAGCGGGGCGTGGTCGTCGCGCACGCCGTACGGCGGGAGACGGACGCGGTGATGTGCCGGCTCCGCTTCCGGCTCCTCTGAAGCCAGGCCGCGTCAGAGTTCCGTCAAAGCCGTGGGTCCCGCCGTATGAGAGCCGTCAAGGGCGGACCCGAACCGGCCGAAGAGGCGCTTTCCTCTAATCGTCCGTTTCACCCGAACCTCACTCCAGGAGTTCGCGATGGCCGATCTGGCCTTCGTCGTCGCCGTGCTCGCGGCGTTCGCACTGGTGGCTCTCGTCGCCAAGGGGGTGACGAAGCTGTGACCACCGAGAACGTCGTCGGCCTGGTGGTGGCCGTCTCCCTTCTGGGCTATCTCGTCCTCGCCCTGATCTTCCCGGAGAGGTTCTGAGCCTCATGGGTCCCGTCCTTGCCGGCGTGCTCCAGCTGCTCGCGCTCATAGCCGCGCTGGCTCTCGCCTACATCCCCCTTGGCAACTACATGGCCAGGGTCTACTCCTCCGACAAGCACTGGCGCGTCGAGAAGTGGGTCTACAAGGGCATCGGTGCCAACCCTGATGCCGGGATGACCTGGTCCGCGTATGTGCGCGGCGTGCTCGCCTTCTCGGCCGTCGGTGTCCTGTTCCTCTATCTGCTGATGCGGCTCCAGGGTGTCCTGCCCGGCTCGCTGGATTTCTCCTCGGTCAACCCGGCACAGTCGTTCAACACGGCCGTGTCGTTCGTGACCAACACCAACTGGCAGTCGTACTACGGCGAGCAGACCATGGGGCACGTCGTGCAGACCGCCGGTCTCGCCGTACAGAACTTCGTCTCCGCAGCAGTCGGCATGGCTGTCGCCGTGGCACTGGTGCGCGGCTTCGCCCGCTCGCGCACCGGCGACCTCGGCAACTTCTGGTCCGACTTGGTGCGCGGCACGCTGCGGATCCTGGTGCCGGCGGCGGCGATCGCCGCGGTCGTGCTGGTGGCGTGCGGTGTCATCCAGAACTTCTCCGGCATCCACGAGGTCGGGCAGTTCATGGGCGGCTCGCAGCAGTGGAACGGCGGCGCGGTCGCCTCGCAGGAGGCCATCAAGGAGATCGGCACCAATGGCGGCGGCTACTTCAACGCCAACTCCGCGCATCCCTTCGAGAACCCGACGCCCTTCACCAACCTCTTCGAGATCTTCCTGCTGCTGGTGATCCCGTTTTCGCTGACCCGCACCTTCGGGGTCATGGTCGGCTCGGTGAAGCAGGGATACGCCATCCTCGCCACGATGTTCACCATCTGGCTGGGCTTCGTGGCCCTGATGATGTGGACCGAGTTCGCCCACCACGGTCCAGCGCTCCAAGCCGCGGGCGGGGCCTACGAAGGCAAGGAGGTGCGCTTCGGCGTCGGCGCGTCCTCGATCTTCGCGGTGTCGACCACGCTCACCTCGACCGGCGCGGTGGACTCCTTCCACTCTTCTTTCACCGGTCTGGGCGGCGGCATCACCATGCTCGGCATGATGCTGGGCGAGATCGCGCCCGGCGGGGTCGGCTCCGGCCTCTACGGCATGCTGATCATGGCGGTCATCGCGGTGTTCATCGCCGGCCTGATGGTCGGCCGGACTCCGGAATACCTGGGCAAGAAGATCGGCACCCGCGAGATGAAGCTGGCCGCCTGCTACATCCTCATCACGCCGGCGCTGGTGCTCGTCTTCACCGCTGTCTCCATGGCTCTGCCGACCCCGCCGCACTCGATGCTGAATTCCGGCGCGCACGGCTTCTCCGAGGTGCTCTACGCCTTCACGTCCGCGTCGAACAACAACGGCTCGGCCTTCGCCGGACTGAACGCGAACACCGACTGGTTCAACACCATGACCGGACTCGCGATGCTGCTGGGCCGCTTCCTGCCCATGGTCTTCGTGCTGGCGCTGGCCGGCTCCCTCGCCGAGCAGAAGCCGGTCCCCGTGACCGCGGGCACCCTGCGCACCGAGAAGCCGCTGTTCACCGGCCTGCTGGTGGGCGCGATCCTGATCATCACCGGTCTCACGTACTTCCCCGCCCTCGCCCTGGGCCCGCTCGCCGAGGGGCTGGCGTCATGACCACCCGTGCAGAGAAGCGAGAGGACTCCATGTCCACCGCCACCACTCCCACCCGGGCGCCGCACAGCGATGTACCCACCGGGCCCACGGAGGGCCGGGTCGCTGCCGGCCTGTTCGATCCCAGGCAGCTGGTGAAGTCGCTGCCGGACGCCTTCCGCAAGCTCGACCCGCGGGTGATGGTCAAGTCGCCCGTCATGTTCGTCGTGCTGGTCGGCTCCGTGCTGACGACGGTGTTCTCTTTCAAGGACCCGGGCGACTGGTTCGGCTGGACGATCAGCGCCTGGCTCTGGCTGACCGTGATCTTCGCCAACCTGGCCGAGGCGGTCGCCGAGGGCCGCGGCAAGGCTCAGGCCGACACCCTGCGCAAAGCCAAGACCGACACCGTCGCCCGCCGTCTCGTGGGGGACACCGAAGAGCGGGTGCCGGGTACGGAGCTGCGTGTCGGCGACCTGGTGGTGTGCGAAGCCGGCGACATCATCCCGGGCGACGGGGACGTCGTCGAGGGGGTCGCGTCGGTCGACGAGTCGGCGATCACCGGTGAGTCGGCCCCGGTCATCCGCGAGTCCGGCGGCGACCGCTCGGCCGTCACCGGCGGCACGAAGGTGCTGTCCGACCGGATCGTCATCAGGATCACGACGAAGCCGGGCGAGACCTTCATCGACCGGATGATCAACCTGGTCGAGGGCGCCGCACGGCAGAAGACGCCCAACGAGATCGCCCTGAACATCCTGCTGGCGTCGCTCACCATTGTCTTCCTGCTCGCGGTGGCCACGCTGCCGCCGTTCGCCGGCTACGCGGGCACCCACCTGACGATGGTCGTGCTGATCGCTCTGCTGGTCTGCCTGATACCGACCACTATCGGCGCGCTGCTGTCCGCGATCGGCATCGCCGGCATGGACCGGCTGGTGCAGCGCAACGTGCTGGCCATGTCGGGCCGGGCGGTCGAGGCCGCCGGTGACGTCTCCACGCTGCTGCTCGACAAGACCGGCACCATCACCCTCGGCAACCGGCAGGCCGCCGAGTTCCTCCCGGTGGGCGGCACGACGGAGGCGGAGGTCGCGGATGCCGCCCAGATGTCGTCACTGGCCGACGAGACGCCCGAGGGCCGCTCGGTCGTCGTCCTGGCGAAGGAGAAGTACGGGCTGCGCGAGCGCCACCAGGGCGAGCTCGTCGGCGGCGAGTGGATCGAGTTCACCGCCCAGACCCGCATGTCGGGTGTCGACGTCGACGGCCGCAAGATCCGCAAGGGGGCCACGGCCTCGGTCATCGCCTGGGTCGAGGATCAGGGCGGCACGGTCACGGACGACGCCGACCGGATCGCCCAGCGCATCTCCGAGGCGGGCGGGACCCCGCTGCTGGTCGCGGTGGACGACGAGCGGGGCGCCCGCGTCCTGGGCGTCATTCACCTGAAGGACGTGGTCAAGGACGGCATGCGGGAGCGGTTCGAGGAACTGCGCCGGATGGGCATCAAGACGATCATGATCACGGGCGACAACCCGCTGACCGCGAAGGCGATCGCCGAGGAGGCCGGTGTCGACGACTTCCTCGCCGAGGCCACCCCCGAGGACAAGATGGCGCTCATCAAGCGCGAGCAGGCGGGCGGCAAGCTCGTCGCGATGACCGGCGACGGCACCAACGACGCCCCGGCCCTGGCCCAGGCGGACGTCGGCGTGGCGATGAACACGGGCACGTCGGCCGCGAAGGAGGCCGGCAACATGGTCGACCTCGACTCCGACCCGACCAAGCTCATCGAGATCGTCGAGATCGGCAAGCAACTCCTGATCACCCGGGGCGCGTTGACGACGTTCTCCATCGCCAATGACGTCGCGAAGTACTTCGCGATCATCCCCGCGCTGTTTGCCGCGGTCTACCCAGGCCTGGACAAGCTCAACATCATGGGCCTGTCCTCACAGGCCTCCGCGATCCTGTCGGCCGTCATTTTCAACGCGCTGATCATCATCGCGCTGGTACCGCTGTCCCTGAAGGGAGTGCGGTACCGGCCGGTCAGCGCTGACCGGATGCTGCGGCGGAACCTGACGATCTACGGGCTGGGCGGGCTGATCGCCCCGTTCATCGGCATCAAGCTCATCGACCTGCTCATCTCCCTCATCCCCGGGATCGGCTGAGAGCCATGAACAACTCCGTTGTGAACACCGCCCGGTTGCTCGGAGCGGGCCTGCGCGCCATCCTCGTGCTGACCCTGGTCACCGGCGTCATCTACCCGCTGGTCGTCACCGGCGTCGCCCAGGGGCTGTTCCCCGGCAAGGCGAACGGCTCCGAGGTCAAGGCGGACGGCAGGGTCGTCGGCTCGTCCCTGATCGGGCAACAGGGCTACAGCCAGGACTACTTCCAGCCGCGCCCGGCGAACGGGCTCGGCGAGAACTCGGTCAACACCCAGTACAAGCTGCTCCTTTCGGGCGCCACCAACCTGTCCGCCGACAACCAGAAGCTCGTCAAGTCGGTGGAGGAGGCCAAGGGGAAGGTCGTCAAGGACAACTCCACCCCCGGCCACGAGGTCAAGCCGTCCCAGGTCCCGGCCGACGCCGTGACGTCCTCGGGCTCCGGTCTCGACCCGGACATTTCCCCGGCCTATGCGGACCTCCAGGTCCGCCGCGTCGCCGAACGCAACGGCCTCACCGTCGCCCAGGTGCAGAAGCTCGTCGACGACCACACCGAGGGCCGCGCCCTCGGCTTCATCGGCGAGCCCCGGGTCAACGTGCTCGCACTCAACATCGCGCTCAAGGACCTCGTGGCCAAGGGCTGACGAGCTGAAGGAGCGGGAGCCGACGGAGACGAAAACCTTCCTCCTCCGCCGGCTTCCGCCACCGTGAAGTCCGTACAAGAGGAGAGGCACACACCCATGACCCGGGTGCTCGTGGTGGAGGACGACCCGCAGCTCGTACGGGCCCTCGTCATCAGCTTGCAGGCACGTGACTACGGTGTGGACGCAGCCCCAGACGGCGCCACGGCCCTGCGTCTGGCCGCCGCGCGTCAGCCCGACGCCGTACTGCTCGACCTCGGTCTGCCCGACATGGACGGCGTCGACATCATCAAAGCGCTGCGGGGCTGGAGCCGGGTCCCGATCCTGGTCCTGTCCGCCCGGCAGGCGTCGGACGAGAAAGTGGCCGCGCTCGACGCCGGCGCCGACGACTACATCACCAAGCCGTTCAGCATCGACGAGCTGCTGGCCCGGCTGCGCGCCGCGGTCCGCCGTACCGATGACACCCCGCGCGCGCCCGGGGCGATGCTCGTCAAGACGACGGACTTCAGCATCGACCTGATCGCCAAGAAGGTCGTCAGGGACGGGCAGGACGTACGGCTGACCCCGACCGAGTGGCACCTGCTGGAGATCCTGGTGACCAGTCCGGGTCGGCTGATCACGCAGAAGCACCTCCTCCAGGAGATCTGGGGTGTCTCGCAGCGCAGCAAGACCAACTACCTGCGCGTGTACATGGCCCAGCTGCGCCGCAAACTGGAGACGGACCCCTCCCACCCCCGCTATCTGATCACCGAGCCCGGCATGGGCTACCGCTTCGAGGGATGACATGGCACGCGGCAAGCTCCGGATCTACCTCGGCGCCGCCCCCGGCGTCGGCAAGACCTACGCCATGCTCTCCGAGGCACACCGCCGTATCGAGCGGGGCACCGACTGCGTGGTCGCGTTCGTGGAACACCACCACCGGCCGCGCACCGAGGTGATGCTGCACGGCCTGGAACAGATCCCTCGCAAGGAGATCGACTACCGGGGCGGCACCTTCACGGAGATGGACGTGGACGCCGTCCTGCGGCGCGCTCCCGCCGTCGCCCTGGTGGACGAACTGGCCCACACCAACGTCCCCGGCTCCCGCAACACCAAGCGCTGGCAGGACATCGAGGAACTGCTGGCGGCCGGCATCGACGTGATATCGACCGTCAACATCCAGCACCTGGAGTCACTGGGGGACGTCGTCGAGTCGATCACCGGTGTGCGGCAACGTGAGACCGTGCCGGACGAGGTGGTACGACGTGCTCAGCAGATCGAGCTGGTCGACATGTCCCCGGAAGCCCTGCGCCGACGCATGGCGCACGGCAACATCTACAAGCCGGACAAGGTCGACGCCGCCCTCTCCAACTACTTCAGGCCCGGCAACCTGAACGCCCTGCGCGAGCTGGCGCTGCTGTGGGTGGCCGACCGGGTCGACGCCTACCTCACCCAGTACCGCAGCGAACACGAGGTCTCGGCCATCTGGGGCTCGCGCGAGCGCATCGTCGTCGGCCTGACCGGCGGCCCCGAAGGCCGCACCCTGATACGGCGTGCCGCCCGGCTCGCCGAGAAGGGCGCCGGCGGCGAGGTCATGGCCGTCTACATCTCCCGCAGCGACGGCCTCACCGCCGCCTCCCCGAAGGAACTGGCCGTCCAGCGCACGCTGGTCGAGGACCTCGGCGGCACCTTCCACCAGGTCGTCGGGGAGGACATACCTGCGGCCCTGCTGGATTTCGCACGCGGGGTGAACGCCACGCAGATCGTCCTCGGTGTCTCCCGGCGCAAGGGATGGCAGTACGTCTTCGGGCCCGGCGTCGGAGCGACGGTGGCCCGGGACTCCGGCCCCGACCTCGACGTCCACCTCATCACCCACGACGAGGCGGGCAAGGGACGCGGACTGTCCCTGCCGCGCGGAGCACGCCTGGGACGCTCCCGGGTCATAGGGGGCTGGCTCGTCGGCGTAGCGGGCCCCGCACTCCTGACCGAGCTCCTCACCACTGCCGCCCCGGACGTCGGCCTCGCCAACGACATGCTGCTCTTCCTGACACTGACGGTGGCGGCGGCCCTGTTGGGCGGGCTCTTCCCGGCGCTGGCCTCCGCGATGGTGGGCTCCCTGCTGCTCAACTGGTACTTCACACCGCCCGTCCACACCCTGACGATCGCCGACCCGAAGAACATCGTCGCCATCGCGGTCTTCGTCGGGGTCGCCGTGTCGGTCGCGTCGGTGGTGGACCTCGCGGCCCGCCGCACCCACCTGGCGGCGCGGCTGCGTGCCGAGGCGGAGATCCTTTCCTTCCTCGCGGGGAACGTCCTGCGCGGCGAGACCACGCTGGAGGCGCTGCTGGAACGGGTCCGCGAGACCTTCGGCATGGAGTCGGTGGCCCTGCTGGAACGGACCGGCGAGACGGCCCCCTGGTCCTGCGCAGGCAGCGTGGGCCCCCGGCCCGCCGAGAATCCCGAGGACGCGGACGTCGACGTCCCGGTCGGTGATCACATGGCCCTGTCCCTGCGCGGCCGCGTGCTGCCCGCCTCCGACCGCCGGGTGCTGGCCGCGTTCGCCGCGCAGGCCGCCGTCGTCCTGGACCGCCAGCGCCTGCGGCTCGAGGCCGACCGCGCCAAGGAACTGGCCGAGGGCAACCGCATACGGACCGCCCTGCTCGCCGCCGTCAGCCACGACCTGCGCACCCCGCTCGCCGGCATCAAGGCCGCCGTGTCGTCACTGCGCTCCGAGGACGTCGAGTGGTCCGAAGAGGACCAGTCCGAGCTGCTGGAGGCCATCGAGGAGGGCGCGGACCGGCTCGACCACGTGGTCGGCAACCTGCTCGACATGTCCCGGCTGCAAACCGGCACGGTCACCCCGATCATCCGCGAGACCGACCTCGACGAGGTCGTGCCCATGGCGCTCGGCGGGGTGCCCGAGGAGAGCGTCGAACTGGACATCCCCGAGACGCTGCCCATGGTCCATGTCGACCGGGGCCTGCTGGAGCGGGCCGTCGCCAACGTCGTCGAGAACGCCGTCAAGTACAGCCCTGCCGGTCAGAAGGTCCTGGTGTCCGCGAGCGCTCTCGCCGACCGCGTCGAGGTACGGGTCGTCGACCGCGGGCCCGGCGTACCGGACGAGGCCAAGGACCGCATCTTCGAACCCTTCCAGCGCTACGGCGACGCGCCCCGCGGCGCCGGTGTCGGCCTCGGCCTCGCGGTAGCACGCGGCTTCACCGAGGCCATCGGCGGCACACTGCACGCCGAGGAAACACCCGGCGGCGGCCTCACCCTGGTGCTCACCGTACGGACGGCACCGGGGCGGCGGCCACAGCAGCCGGACCTGCCTGTGGCGGCCTCACCCTGAGGGGCAGGGACTCGCTGTGGTCCAGCAGTGGCGGAAGGGCGGGCGGTTGACAAAGAGCCGTCCCCGCTGGACGGGAAATTGGGCGACCCGAGGGGATCGCTCGACTACGGTCGCGGGGGAGGTGGACGCGTGTCCTGGCCATCCGTGATCGTTCTTGTCCCCGCGGAGCGACGCCCGTCGCTCGAAGGGCGAATCCGTTCCCTTGAGCTCGTGCCGGATCCCGTGACGGGCGACGAAAGGCTGCACCAGCACGGGTACTCGTATGACATCGACTTATCGGGCGGGATCCTGGCGGACTACGAGCCGGAGGAGCTCGAGCAGGTGAGGAGCCGAATCGGTGAACCGTACGCGGTCTATGTGTCGTGCCAGTCCATGGACGCGGCCCGGGTCTTCCTCCGCGACGTCCTGCCTGGCGTGGACGGTCTTGTCGACACCAACCACCACGAGATCCTGCCGGCCAGGGACTTCCTCACGCTGGTGGACCGTCACCCCGGATGGGACTGGCGTCGCCAGCCGA
Source organism: Streptomyces sp. NPDC126510 (assembly GCF_040302345.1). Lineage (NCBI taxonomy): Bacteria > Bacillati > Actinomycetota > Actinomycetes > Kitasatosporales > Streptomycetaceae > Streptomyces > Streptomyces sp. NPDC126510. The sequence goes on from NZ_JBEORR010000032.1 coordinate 99,236, forward strand.
GTACAGACCTTCAATAGTCCGCCTTACGTCGGCGTCCTGTCACCTGCGGGTCTAAAGGGTGTTGCAGAAGGCTTGGCGGCGGGCATGGCTGGGTGATGGCTGACCTGCTGTTTCACCCTGCCATGGCGAGGTTGTGCATGGTGGCG